>NZ_CP013382.1:1294908-1618635 GCF_001513745.1 Burkholderia humptydooensis
GCGCGGCGAGCGCCGCGATCACGGGTGGCCCGGCGCGGCCGAGGCCGACCATCACGCAGTTCGCGCGCGAAGGCAGGCACGCGAGGCCGCGCGCGGCGAACCAGCGGATCAGGTCGTCGCGGCCGGCCGCCGTGTATGCCTTGCGCTCGCCGAGCCGGTCGCGCAGCGCAAGACTCGCGAGGGCCGCGGCGGCGGCCGGCACCGACACGTCGTGCGGCGGCATGGTGTGGATGCACCCGATGGCATCGGGTTGCGCAACCGCATAGCCGAGCCGCAGGCCGGCCATCCCGTAGATCTTCGAGAACGTGCGCGCGACGATCAGCCCCAGGTCCGTACGTACCGCGTCGAGCATCGACGGTTCGTGCTGTACTCGATGTACGCCTCGTCGACGAGCACGGTCGTGCCGGGCCGGCGGTCGCTCGGCAGGCGTCGCAGCGCGTCGTGCGGGGTCACGGTGCCGGTCGGGTTGTTCGGGTTGGCGACGTAGATCAGTCCGCGCGGCGCCGCCTCGCACATCGCGGCAACGTCGTGCGCGCCGTCCGCGCGAAGCGGTACGCGGCGCACGGGCCGGTTCGCGAGCGTCGCGTAATGCAGCGCGCGATTCGAGCCCGGTACAGCGACACCCGGCCGGTGGGCACGTCGTGCGCGGCGGCGACCGCTTCGCGCAGCCGTTCGACGAGCGGGAACTGGTAGCGGCCCACCTCGGCGAGCGCGCGCGCGGCGGCGGCTTCGGCTTCGTCGAACGGGCCGAACGGCGATTCGTTGCGGTTCAGGAAGATCTCGCGCCGGCCGGCGGCGCGGGCGGGTGCGGCATGCAGGTCAGTCGTGGCTGGCACATTCGGCGGATCGGGGGAGGGCTCGGCAGGATCGGTTGCCGAGGACGGATTTCGGCGTGCATCCGAAGAAACGCGTGAACGCGGCGCTGAGATTGCTCGGATGCTGGTAGCCGACGCGATAGGCTGTCTCGGCCACCTGGTGGCCGGCTTCGAGCAGTTCCTGCGCGCGGTGCATCCGCAGTTCGAGCAGGTGCTGCGCGGGGCTCGTGCCGTAGGCCTGGCGGAAGCACTCCTTCAGCTTGTATTCGCTGATGCCGAGCGAGGCCGACAGGTACGCGTTGTTGAGCGGCTTGTCGAGGTGCGCACGCATGAATGCCTCGACGTGCGCGAGCTTGTCGAGGTCGCGCGCGCCGAGGCGACCGGTTCGCACGGGTGCCGGTGCGATCGTGTGCAACTGGTCGGCGAGCAGGCTCAGCGCGTGGATGCGCAGGCTCAGGCCGTCCTGCTGCAGCAGGTCGGGGTCGCGGAAGAAGCGCAGATGCGGGCTCGTGCCGTTCGCCATGAATGCAACTTGCCGGAATCCTTCGAAATGGCCGAGCATCGGGCCGAGCAGCTCGCGGCAACGGTCCTCGCCGACGAAGCTCGACAGCGTGCTTTCCGATACGACGAGCCGCAGTTGCCGCACGAACTGGTTCGCCGCGAAGCGGCGTTCGCCGCCGCCGCTGCGGAACACCGACGCCGTCGTGTGACCGGACGAGAACGGCAGGCGTTCGCCGCGCCGGTCGCAGAACTCGGAGTCGCCTTCGAGCCCGATCGCGACGACGAGCTGGCGTTCGGCGCCGTCGTGGCTGCAGGCCTCGGTCAGCTCGCGCTCCGACAGCACGCTCGAGCGCACGACCGAGAAGCCGGGCTCGCAATTCAGGCGTTCGACCGCGTAGCTGCCGCATTCGGCGTCCCCGCGTGCGACGGTCCAGGTCTGGTTTGGGGCGACGTCCATTGCGGACGCGCTGGGCATGGTCAGTGCGTGCATCCGAACAACTCCTCTCAGGTTCTCCACGGCAGACCGGGCGTCTCGTATGAGTCTCAGGCGCCTCGGTGGCCGCAAGACTAGCTACAAAGTTTTTGGGATGGAACGGCTTCACCCGGCCTGCATATGAAATTCGCCGATATCCATATGAAATGAGAATGATTCTCATTAATACGTAAAATATCATTGTGGATGTCGACCATCAACCGATGGCGTGGCTGCCGGACAGGCGGGAAGCGGTGCGTTTCCTCCGCTCGGGGCTAGATCAATATCCATGCCTATGACATACGTTGAACGAAATGCCGCGAGGCTCGCGGCCGGCGCGCCCGTGTCCGATGCGCTGCTGCAGGCCGCGACCGGCATGACGGGCTGGCATGCGCGTGCGGCGCGCGCGTGGCGGCCGCTCGGCGTCGACTGCGTGTCGACGCTCGGCGCGTCGCCTGCCGCGCTGTCGCAGTGTCTTGCCGATGCCGCGCTGTTCGCGATGAGCCAGTACCTCGCGATGGATCATGCCGGGCAGCCCGCGCAGCAGCCGCGCGACGCGAACGATCGTCCGCCGCCGTTCGAGAGCGGCGACGGCATGCGCTTCGAACTCGAAGCGCTCGACCCGGACGCGTGGGGGCGCTTCTGGCGGCGCGCGGCGGCCGGCGCGGACGATATCGCGGCCGGGTGGCGTCCGTTCATGCTGCGCTACACGCAGGCGCGCGCGCCGCTGCCGGCCGGCCTGTTTCGCGCGGCGGCCCGGCTCGACTATGCGTCGCTGGGCGCGATCGCACGCGAGACGGGTACCTACGTGAGCGCGGTGCGCGATGCGGCCGCGCTGCGCGACGATCCGCGCGACGCGCGCAGGCGCGGCCGAAGGCGACCGTGTGCGGCGTCGACTGGCCGTCGATGCGCGACGCGTGTGCGCGCCGCGCACGAATTCGGTGTCGAGGCGCGCGCGCGGTTCGTCGGCGGCGACCTGTTCGACGTCGAGATTCCGGGGCAGTACGACCTCGTCATCATGAGCCAGATCCTTCATCTCTTCGACGAGGACGCATGCCGCCGGCTGCTCGCGCGCGCATGCAGCCTCCTCGCCCCCGGTGGGCGGATCGCGGTCTGCGATTTCATGATCTCCGACGCGCCGCCCGCGAGCGAGCCCGTGCCGCGCCTGTTTGCCGCACAGATGCTCGGGCTTACGCAGGCGGGCGATTGCTATCCGGTCGCCGCGGTCAGGGCGTTGCTCGCCGAGCAGGGGCTCGTCGACGTCATGGCCACGCCGCTGAAGGGCGTACCGGTGCACTGCGTGACGGGCGACCGCGCGGCCGGCTGACCGGCGCGTCGCATCCATGCCATTGCGGCGCGGCGCGAGCCGCATCGATCAGGTATCCAGACGAAGGAGAAATCAGATGCAACCTCAGTTGTGGCGGCTCGCGGGAGTCGTCTATGCCGATATCGCGGCGAACGTCGCGATCGGGCTGGCCGTCACCGCGTGCCACGCGGCCCAGGCGCTGTGTTTCGCGCTCGGGATCGCGGCCGTGCTGTCGGGCGCGCCGCCGTCGGGCGTGTTCGGCTGGGCGCTTGGCTTCGCGGCGTTCGCGCTCGTGCGGATCGCGCTGATGTGGGCCGGTGAAGTCGCGGCGCTGCGCACCGCGAGCCGCACCAAGGCGCGGCTGCGCGCGCGGTTGCTGCCGCAGGCGCTGGCACTCGGCGCGGACGGCGGCGCGGGCCGTACCGCCGAACTGCAGAACACCATCGTCGGCGGCGTCGAGGCGCTCGAGACGTATTACGGTCGCTACATCCCGGCCGTTTGCGTCGCGCTCGTCGGCTGTACCGGCGTGATCGGCGCCGTCGCGTGGCTCGATCCGCTGTCCGCCGGCGTGCTCGCCGTCTGCGTGCTGGCGGTGCCCGTGGTCGACCGTGTGTGGCTGCGGCTGTGCCGGCCGAAGGCTTCGGGGCTGATGGCGTCGATGGGGCGTTTCGGCGCGACGATGCTCGACAGCCTGCAGGGCATCGTCACGCTGAAGGCGTTCGACGCGGCCGGTACGCGCCGCGCGGCGCTGGTCGCCGCGGCGGCCGAATTGCGCCGCGAAGCGATGGGGATTCTTTACGCCACACTGATGCGCAACGGCGTGACGGGCCTGTTCGGGCTCGGCTGCATCGCGCTGGTCGCGGCGCTCAACGCGTCGCGCGCGGCGTCGGGCGCGCTGCCTGCGACGACCGCGCTGATCACGCTGTTCCTGGCGCGCGAGGCGTTCCGGCCGGTCGACCGGCTCGACAAGACGTTCCATATCGCGTGGGGCGCCGCGAGCGCGGCCGCGCCGGTCGCTGCGCTGCTCGACGCCGAACCGCCGGTGCGCGAGCCTGCGTCGCCGCGCGCGCCGGGCGCGCGCTCGGACGTCGCGTTCGACGACGTGACGTTCGCATGGCCGGGCAGCGATCGTCCCGCGCTCGAGCGCGTGTCGCTCGCGGTCGGCGAGCGCGAATTCGTCGGCGTCGTCGGGCCGTCGGGCGCCGGCAAGTCGACACTCGGCGCGCTGCTGATGCGGATGGCCGATCCGCAGCGCGGCGCCGTGCGGATCGGTGGCGTCGACCTGCGCGACCTGCCGCTGGCGGCGATGCGCGCACAGATCAGCGCGGTGTTTCAGGACATCGTGCTGTTCCACGGCAGCATCGAAGACAACCTGCGGTTCGCGCGTCCCGACGCGGACGCGCAAGCGATCCGCGACGCGGCGCGCGTCGCGCACATCCACGATTTCATCGAAAGTTTGCCGCATGGCTATGCGACCGCGGTCGGCGAGCGCGGCGCGCAACTGTCGGGCGGCCAGCGGCAGCGGCTCGCGATCGCGCGCGCGTGGCTGAAGGGCGCGCCGGTGCTGCTGCTCGATGAGGCGACCTCGAACGTCGATCCGGCGAGCGAGCAGGCGATCCAGGCGTCGATCGAGGCGGTCGCCGGGCAGCGCGCGCTCGTCGTGATCGCGCATCGCCTCGCGACGGTGCGGCACGCGGACCGGATCGTCGTCGTCGACGGCGGCCGGATCGTCGAGGAAGGCAATCACGACACATTGACGGCGCGCGGCGGACTGTATGCGCGCCTGCTGGCCGCGCAGGATGCGCAGGCCGGCGCATCGCAGGAGAAAACCGCATGAGCACGACCTCGACAACGATCCGCGATCGCGCGGCGGCGCCGCGCGACGACGCGCCGCGCACGCGCAGCGGATGGGCGGACTTGATGCGGCTCGCGGGCGGGCAGGAACGGCTGATGGCGCTGACGATCGTCGCGACGGTTCTCGCACAGGGCGGGATGGTCGCGACGCTCGCGACCTGCGCGTGGCTGGTGGGGATGGCGGTCACGGGCGCGGGCGCCGCACAGTGGCAGCCTGGCCTGTGGGTGCTCGCCGCGGCGGTGGCCGCGGGCGCAGGCGGCCGCTGGTGGCAGGCGCACGTGTCGCACGAATTCGCGTTCGCGCTGATCGAGACGATGCAGATCGGCATCTACGACGGGCTCGAGCGCGCGGCGCCCGGTTCCGTGGCCGGGCGCCGCACGGGCGAACTCGCGGCGACGGCGACGCGCGACGCGCAGGCGATGGAGCATTTCTTCGCGCACACGCTCGCCGACGCGATCGCAGCGGGCGTCGTCCCGCTGCTGGCGCTCGTGGCGCTCGCGTTCGTGCAGCCGTGGCTGACGCTTGCGCTGCTGCCGTTCCTGCCGCTGCTCGCCTCGGTGCCGTTCTGGCTCGGCGATCGCGCGCACCGCCAGGGCCGCAAGCTCGCGGAAGCGGCTGCGCGGCTCGATGCCGACGTGATCGAAGGGATCCAGGGGCGCAAGGAGATCGCGCTGTTCGGCCAGGCGCGCGCGTGGCTCGACCGCGTCGCGTCGCGCGTGGCCGAGATGGAGGACGAGCAGCGCCGCTACGGCGTGCGCGCGGGGCTCGAGCAGGCCGCGATCGAACTGCTGCAGGCAAGTGCGCTGCTCGCCGCGCTCCTGACCGGCGCGGTGCTCGTCCAGAGCGGGCTGCTCGGCGGCGCGTTGCTGCCGTGCGCGGTCGTGCTGGTCGGCGCCGCGTTGATCCCGCTTGCCGAAGTTGCGCAGGCCGCGCGCAAGCTCGGCGAGCTGAAGGCCGGCGCCGAGCGCATTCTCGCGATCCAGCGGCAGCCCACGCAGATCGTCGACCACGGCAGCGCGGAACCGGCCGATGCGACGGTGCGCTTCGAACAGGCCGCCTTCGCGTACGACGGCGCGCGCGCGCCGGCGCTGCGCGGTGTCGATCTCGACGTGAAGCCGGCCGAGACGGTCGCGCTCGTCGGTGCGTCGGGAGCGGGCAAGAGCACGTGTGTGAGCCTGCTGCTGCGCTTCCGGGACGTACAGTCGGGACGCGTGACGCTCGGCGGCGTCGACGTGCGCGACATCCCGGTCGCGCGGCTGCGGCAGTTCGTGTCGGTGGTGCCGCAGGACGTGTACCTGTTCGACGATTCCATCGCGAACAACATCCGCCTCGGGCGGCCGGAGGCGAGCGACGCGGACATCGAGCAGGCCGCGCGCGACGCGCAGGCTCACGACTTCATCGCCGCGTTGCCGAACGGCTATGACACGCGCTGTGGCGAGCGCGGCGCGCGGCTGTCGGGCGGCCAGCGGCAACGGATCGCGATCGCGCGCGCACTGTTGCGCGACAGTCCGGTGCTCGTGCTCGACGAAGCGTCGTCGAGCCTCGACACCGAAAGCGAGTGCGCGTTCCACGACGCGCTCGCGCGGCTGCGCCGGCATCGCACGGTGCTGATGATCGCGCACCGGCCGTCGACGATCCGCCAGGCCGACCGCATCGTCGTGCTCGACGAAGGCCGCGTCGTCGAGCAGGGTACGCACGCCGAACTCGTCGCGCGCGACGGACGCTATGCGCGCCTGATTGCCAGCGATGCCGGGCACGCGTGAATCGCGTCGCCCATTGCAACCACCACTATCACCACGCTTCACGGGGTTCGCGACGAGGCCGTTGCCGGCCGGTCGCGAACGGAGCATCAGCAGGGGAAGGCTTCATGAGTCGTCGTTGCTGTCGTACCGCCCGGACTCGCCGGGCGATTTCTCGTATCGCTTCACCGGATCGATTCGCCGTTCAATTGTTCCGTTCACGGAACGTTTCACCGGTCGGCGTCGCGGAATCCGCCGATGCCGGGTTGCGCCGCAAGGTCCCGTCGATGCTGCCGCTGTCGCTTGCGCTGGCTGCCGCGTTGGCGCCGACGCCGTCCGCGCACGCGGCTGAAACGGCGACGCCGGCCGCGGCCCGGCCGTCAACTGCCGCTTCGTCCGATCCGGCCGACGGCTCGCAGCTCGAAGCGGTGACGATCACCGCGCGCCGTCACAGCGAATCGCAGCAGAAGGTGCCGGTCAGCGTGACGGCCGTGAGCGGTGCGGATCTCGCGGTCGATGCGGCGCCGTCGGCCGGCAACGCGGGCCTGGCGCGCTCGGTGCCGAACCTCGCGTTCGCCGATATCGGCGCGACCTATGCGGACGTGTTCAGCATCCGCGGCGTCGGCTCCTTCATGCCGCTCGCGGCCGACGACGAATCGGTCGTGATGTACGTGAACGACGTGCCGCGCGCGACCACGGGCGCGCCGCCGACCTTCATGGACGTCGACCGCGTCGAGGTGCTGCGCGGCCCGCAGGGCACGCTGTTCGGCCGCAACACGCAGGGTGGCGCGATCAACGTGATCACGAGGCAGCCGACCTTCAAGCGCGAATTCTCGGCCACTGCGGAAACCGGCACGCACGGCCGCTGGCTCGGCGAGGTGATCGGCAACGGGGCGGTGTCGGACGATGTCGCCGCGCGCGTCGCGGTGCGGATGTCGAACCTGAACGGCAACGTGCCGAACCTGGCGACGGGCGGCGCCGACGGGCGCGTGAAGATCGGCGCCGCGCGCGGCACGGTGCTGTGGGTGCCCGACGACCGTACGTCGGTCACGGTGTCGGGCTTCGTCGACCAGACCGAGACCACCGCGCCGCGCTTCGTGATGCTGCAGAACCCCGATTTTCCGCAGGTCGAGCTGAAGCCGTCGACGTACAGTCGCTGGCGCGACGCGGGCGGCAGCGTGCGGGTCGACCGCGAGTTCGAGCGCGTCAGGCTCACGTCGCTGACGAGCTACCAGGATTCGCGCAACGTCCAGCAGTTCGACCTGACCGACGGGCTCATCTATTCGGCGCTGTCGAAGCGGCCGGCGACCGCGTTCGACGTGCCGGGCGCGGACTATACCGAGATGCATTTCGGCGAAACGACGTTCCAGCAGGAGGTACGGGTGAGTTCGCGCGACGACAGCCCCGTGATGTGGACGGCCGGGCTCAACTATTTCCATTCGCGCTTCACGAACGACACGTCGGCGGTTGCGTCGCCGGCCGCGTTCAATTTCGTGACGACGCAGAACGGCCAGCAGCACAACCGCATCAATACCGACAGCGTGTCGCTGTTCGGCGAGGCGAGCTGGCCGCTCACGGCGCGCCTGAAGGCGATCACGGGCGTGCGCGCGACCTGCGAGCGCAAGGACGCGCGCTATGCGTTCGACGGCAACGGCAACCCGAAGGTCGTGAGCCGGTTCCGCGAGGAGGACAGCCTGAGCGACACGTTCGTCACAGGCCGCGCGGGCCTGACGTTCGACTGGACCGATACGCTGATGACCTATGCGACCGTGTCGCGCGGCGAGGCGTCGGCCGGGTTCCCGGCCGTGACCGTGAACGGGCCGCAAGGCAGGCGCGAGTCGTCGTTCCCGGCGTCGACGAGCTGGACCTACGAGCTCGGCTTCAAGTCGCTGTGGCTCGACCGGCGGCTCAGCGTCGACGGTTCGGTGTTCTACAACGACGTGAAGAACGGCCACCTCGTTGCGTTCTTCCCGTCGAACGGGTTGTTCATGCCTGCGTCGCTCGACTACCGGACCTACGGCGCGGAGCTCGAACTCGGCGCGAAGGTGTCGCGCTACGTGCGGTTGACGGCGGGGCTCGGCTATACGCAGGGCGAACTGCGCTCGGTGCCCGCCGGCGATGTGACGGGCGCGCGGTCGGGCAACCGGTTGCCGAACGTACCGCGCACGACGGCCAACCTCGGCGTGCACGGCGAACTGCCTGGCGGCGCGGTCGGCATGCCGGGACGCTTCAACGCGGACGCGGCGTGGCAATTCGTCGGCTCGCGCGCGGTCGACGTGCGCAACAGCTTCAATCTCGCCGCGTACAGCGTGGTCAACCTGCGGGTCGGCTGGACGTACCGGAACTGGACGCTGTACGGCTTCGCGGAGAACCTGCTCGACCGCCGCTACGTCGTCGCGGGACAGAGCTGGGCGCCGGGCGTCGGATCGGTGCGCGTCGGCCAGCCGCGCGTCGTCGGCATCGGCATCACGACGCAGCTTTGACAGGAGATCGCATGAGCGAACCGCATCATCTCGCCGGCGATCGATCGCCGGCCGTTGCGCAGGTGCCCGGCATCGCGCGCGTGCTCACGGTCGTCGCGATCCTCTACATCGCGATCGGCAGCGTGCTCGGCTTCGTGCAGGGCGGCCTCGGGCCGATCCTGCGCGCGCAGGGCGTGACGCTGGCGTCGCTGCAATGGGTCTATGCGCTGTATCTGCCTTTCGGCGTCGCGTTTCTGTGGGCCCCGTGGCTCGACGCGCGGCGGCTGCGCCGGCTCGGGCACCGGACCGGCTGGATCGTCGCGGCGCAGGGCGTCGCGGTCGTCGCGACGCTCGGCATCGCGGCGTTGCCGGGCGCGCCCGTCGCGTGGTTGTTCGCGCTCGGGCTCGTCGCGACGGCGGCCGTCGCGACGATGGACCTGTCGCTCGACGCGTTGACGGTCGAGCAGACGCCGCCGTCGGGGCGGACGCTCGTCGCGGCCGCGAAGATGGGCGGGATGGCGTTTGGCCTGCTGCTGGGCGGCGGCGCGCTCGTGTGGGCGTATCCGTCGGCCGGCTGGCGGCTCACGTTCGCGCTGCTGGCTGCGATCCTCGCCGTGTCGCTGTTGCCGGTCGCGCTGCTGGTCGCGGCCGATCGCGCGGCGCCGCGCATCGCGAACCGGTCGCTGCCGGGGTGGCGCGATGCACTGCGCGACGCGCCGACGCGGGCGCGGCTGCTCGCGACGATCGCGCTGACCGTGATGCTGATGCTGCTGTTCAACTTCAACCGGCTGCTGCTGGTCGATCTCGGCCTGCCGCTGCAGCGGATCGGCGCGCTGCTCGGCACGCTCGTGCCGGCCGCGAACCTCGCGGCGGCGGTAGCGGCCGGCTGGGCCGCGCGCCGCTGGCGGCCGGCGACGATCTGTGCGACGGGTGCCACGGCCTGCGTCGCGAGCGTCGCCGTGCTGGCGGTCGCCGCCGCGCGCGGCGATGCGGCGCTGGCCACGACGGGGGCGGTGCTGGTCGGCGCGGCCAGCGCATGGACCTTCATCAGCATGGGCGGTGCCATTCTCGGCTGGGCGGCCGGCCGCCAGCCGGCGACCGTCTATGCGCTGTTCTACAGCAGTGGGCGGCTCGTCGGCACGTTCGGTCTGCTCGGGATGCCGAAGCTGATCGCGACGGTGGGCTGGCCGGCGTTCTATGCGGGCGCGGGTGTCGCGTTCGCGCTGGCGGCGGCGGTGTTTCTCGCGTTGCTGGCGCGCGGCGGCGCGGTGCCGGCGGAGCCGGGGCGGTGCGGCCGCGCAGCGTGAGGGCCGGCCCAGGCGGGCGCGTTCACGCGGATCGCTCGCCCGCCGCGGGAAACACCGGCTCCCCGAGCGTCAGCATCAACCGGTTCGCCCACGCGAAGATCGCGATCGCATGCGACAGGTCGAGAATTTCCTCATGCGTGAGCCCTTCGGCTTCGAGCGCGGCGATGTCGTTTGCGTCGACCGTATCGGGGCGTTCGGTCAGCGCGATCGCGTAACGCACGATTGCGCGTTCGCGTGGCGTCGTGCCGGCGGAGGCCGGATCGTCGAACACCTGTTCGATCGCGTCGGTGCGCTTCGCGAGCTGCGCGAAGCGCTGCGCATGCACCGACGCGCAATACACGCAGCTGTTCACGCGCGACACGGCCGTGCTCGCGAGTTCGCGCTCCGCGCGCGGCAGGCCGCCGGGGCCGTACATGATCGCGTTGAACACGCCCGAGCGCTGCCGCAGAATCTCCGGCTGGTGGACGAGCAGCAGGTAGTAGTCGGACGTCTTCGCGTGCGGATGGCTTGCTTCGAGCACCGCGATCTGATCGGGTGTCGCGGCATCCAGCGGCACCGTGTCGAGCCACGCGCGCCAGCCAAGCGTGCCGGACGTGAAGCCGTGGGCGGGCGTCGTCATGCGGCCTCCTCGGTCGCGCGTGCGTGCAATGCCAGCGCGGCCGCCGCGACGCGCACCTGATAGGCAACGAACGCCACGAGCTGCGACAGCGCGACGATCGCGGGCGTCGTGAGGCCGGCCGATTTCAGCGCGCCGAGATCGGATGCGCGCGCGTAGACGGGGGAGAGCGTCACGCGCTTCGCATGCACGAGGATCGCGCCGAGGCGTCGAGGCAGCGCGTCGAACGCCTCCGCATCGACACGTTCGACGTCGTCCAGCGTGCCGCCTGCGTCGATCAGCCGGGCGCGATATACCTCGGTCAACGCATGCGCATTCGACTTCCGCGCGACATATCGCGCGGCATGCAGCCGCTCGACCAGGGAAAGCTCGGGCAACGCAGGATCGAGCAGCGCCGCTTCGCTCAACTGCGCATGCAACAGCACCTTGCCGCGCGTGCGCCGCAGCGCCGCGACCGCATCGCCGTCGCGCAGGCCGGCCACCGCGTCGATCGTGTCCGGCACGGCGGCCGGCGTGATGGAGTCAGTCATCGTTTCGGTTTTCCTTCTTCGTCCAGTTGATCGATGGGCGCGCGTTCACGCATCGGCGTCGCGCCACTCGTCGCCTTGCAGCTCCGCGTGCGCATACGCGACGAGCGCGTCGTAGTGGCGATCGCGATCGGCGTCGAACAGCCGGCTCGCGATGCCGCGCGCGAGCCGTTCGGCGCCCGCGCTGATCGCGGGAATGTCGCCGGACAGCTTGCCGTGGCTCAGGCTCGCCGCGTGATTGAAGCAATGGATCCGCGTGACGGCCGGGCACGCGCCGGGCTCGCGCTCCTGAAACGCGAATGCGGGGCCGAGGTCGGGCGACTCGGCCAGCTCGTCGAGCCACGCGCCCGGTTCCGGCCGATAGCGATCCTTCCAGCGCCGCACGTGCGCGCCGAACGCGGCGAATTCCGCACGCGTCGTCCAGTCCGAATGAAAGCCCGTCGCGAAGATCAGAAAGTCGATCTCGTAGCGCCCGCGCGGCGTCGTCACTTCAAGGCCGTCCGCGCGTTCCGCGAGCGTTTCGATCGGGCTTGCGGCGTGGAAATGCGCATGGCCGTGCCGCGACACGCGCAGCACGCTGTCGCGCGGCGGCGGCGTCTGCGACGTCAACGCGTAGTGCATGAAGCGCCACTTCGTCGCATCGTCGAGATCGGCGTAGCCGTGCACGAGGCCCGGGCTGCCGATGCCGGTCAGCTTGTTGATGCGCGGAATGTCCGCACGGCGGAAGAACAGGTCGACGCGCGCGGCGCCGGCTTCGAGCGCTGCGCCCGCGTTGTCGAACGCGGATGCGCCCGCGCCGACCACGCCGACGCGCTTGCCGGCCAGCGCCGCGAAATCGATCGGCTCGGATGAATGCGCCCAGCGCGTGCGCGGCGCGCGTTGCGCGACGGGCGGCACGTACGGGCCGCCGAGCCCGTCGCGGCCGGTGGCGAGCACGACGTGCCGCGCGAGGAGCGTCCGCGCTTCGCCGCTGCCGCGCACGTCGAGCGCGAGCAGCCCGTCGTCGCGCGGGCGCAGCGCGGCAAGCGTGGTGTCGTTGCGCACCGGCAGGTCGAGCACGCGCCGGTACCAGCGCAGGTAGTCCATCCATTGCATGCGCGGAATCTTGTAGAGCGCGTCCCACGCGTCGCGGCCGTACTGCGCTTCGAACCACGCGCGGAACGTCAGCGCGGGCAGGCCGAGCGCGGGGCCCGCGAGCTGCTTCGGCGAACGCAGCGTCTCCATCCGCGCGAACGTGACCCACGGGCCTTCGTAGCCGGCCGGCGCGCGATCGATCACGCACTGGTTGTCGATGCCGAGCAGGCGCAGTTCGGCGGACGCCGCGAGCCCCGCCATCCCGCCGCCGACGATCGCGACGTCGAGCACGCGCGTGCCGTCGGCCTCGCGCGGCGGCACCCACGACGGGGCAGGCAGGTCGAGCCAGCGCAGGTCCTGCGCGAGCCGCGCTTCAAGTGCGTCGAGCGGCGTCGTCATGCGGCCTCCGGGCGGGTGCGGCGCGTCCGGGCGGTGCGCGGCGTGCGCTCGCTGCGCAGCCGCTCGCCGCGCAGCAGCGCATCGTGCGCGGCGGCGTCGTGAAAGATCACGTCGTCGAGCAGCGCGCGCGTCGTGCGATGCAGTGCGTCGAGCAGCGCATCGACGGCCGCGGTGCGCGCCTTGCCGGCCGGCGTCGCGACGCCGAACGCGAACGGAATGTCCACGTCGAGCGGGCGTGCGACGACGCCGTCCATCGGCAGCGCGACGCCCGTGGCCGGATCGACGATGCCGATCCCGACGCCCGCGCGCGCGGCCATCACCGCATTCAGCGACGCATTGGTTTCGATGAACACGCGCGCGTCGACGCGCGCGGCCGCGAATGCCGCGTCGATCCGCTGGCGCAGCCGGTGCCGGTTCGCGACCGTCACGATGCGGCGGCGCGCGAGATCGCGCAGCGCGATGCGCGGCTTCGCCGCGAGCGGATCGCCGACGGGCAGCACGGCCACGCACGGCGTCTGCGCGATCCAGTGCACGTCGAGCCCCGCGTGCGCCATCGGCAGCGTGACGACGCCGACGTCGGCCGTGCCGGCCAGCACTTCATGCACGACGTGCTCGGCCGATTCGCTGCGCAACTGGTAGTGCGGCGCGTGCGCGCCGTCGGGCAGTGCGGCGAGCGCGGCCGGCACGAGCGTGGCCGCGAGCGCGGGCGTGGCCGCGATGCGCACCGGCTCGGCCGTCTCGTTGCCGATCGCACGGGCACGGGCCTCGATTGCGCGCAGCCCGATCAGCGAGCGCTCGACTTCCTCGTACAGCAGGAACGCGCGCCGCGTCGGCGTGACGCGCGGGCCGTGCCGGTCGAACAGCGCGTAGCCGAGATCGGCCTCGAGCTCCTGGATCTGCCGCGTGACGGCCGGCTGCGAGCGGCCGAGCAGTGCGGCTGCGCCGGTCACGCTGCCGGCCGACATGACTGCGGAAAAGGCTTCGAGTTGATGCAGCTCCATGACGCGTTCCGATGATGCAATTTGCGCATTGTAGGAGTGCGAGTATGCGAAATTCATATAATGATTTTTGCTATCGACAGCGCGAAAACTGCGAAGCGGGCCGGCGCGGCGAACGCCGGATGTGCGCGCATGCGCAACCGGCGGGCCCGACGTCGGCCGAGAAACGGCAATCGAATCAATGCGATGCGATGTATGCCCGCGCCTCGCGCGATGCCGGATTCGAACGCGGCTGCTGGTGCGCGGCCCGCGCTGCGCGTCGCCCGCAATATCGATATGCGCAAAACTTCGTTGGATCGACCTGAACCGGATGGTTACATGCCCTCACTCTTTTCGACTGACTGACGTTTGGGGGATGCATGAACGTTTCGGGGAACGGCGCACGCGGCGGATGGCGGCGCGTGCTGGGCGCGGTGGCGGCACTTGCCGCCGCATGGGGATTGTCGACGGGCGTCGCGCTGGCCGCCGGCGTGTCGGGCGAGCCGGTGGTGATCGGCGTGAGCGGGCCGCTCACCGGCCAGGATGCGCAGTACGGCGAGCAGTGGAAGCGCGGCTTCGATCTCGCGCTCGACGAGATCAACGGCGGCGGCGGCATTCACGGCCGGCCGCTCGCCGTCGACTTCCAGGACAGCCGCAGCGACCCGCGTCAGGCGGTGGCGATCGCGCAGAAGTTCGTCGCCGATCCGCGCGTCGTGATCGAGCTCGGCGATTTCTCGAGCGCGACGTCGATGGCCGCGTCGCCGATCTACCAGCGCGGGCAACTGATCCAGTTCGGCTTCACGAACTCGCATCCGGATTTCACGAAGGGCGGCGACTATATGTGGAGCACCGCGCTGAGCCAGGCCGAGGAGCAGCCGCTGCTCGCGCGCTACGCGGTGAAGGAACTCGGCTTCAAGCGGATCGCGGCGCTGTACCTGAACACCGACTGGGGCCGCACCAGCAAGGACATCTTCGCGAAGGCGGTGGCCGGGCTCGGCGCGCAGGTCGTCGCGGCCGAAGGCTATCAGCCGGCGGAGAAGGATTTCCGCTCGACGCTCGTGCGGATCGGCGCATCGAAGCCCGATTCGATCGTGCTGATTTCGTACTACGCGGACGGCGCGCAGATCGTGCGGCAGGCGCGCACGTCGGGCGTCACGCTGCCGATCGCGGCGGTCGGCTCCGTGTATTCGCCGAAATTCCTCGAGCTGGGCGGCGCGGCCGTCGACGGCGTCTATACGGAATCGAACTTCTTCCCGGCCGAGCCGCGCCCCGAGGTGCAGGCGTTCGTGCAGCGCTACCGCGCGAAATTCCATGCCGATCCCGATTCGTTCGTTGCGCGCGCATACGATGCGCTGATCCTGTCGGCCGAAGTGCTGCGCCGTTACGGCACGACGCGCCAGGCCGCGCATGACGGTTTCGCGAAAATCAGCGACGCGCCGAGCGTGATCTTCGGCAAGGTGCGCTTCGATCCCCAGACGCGTCGCGTCGCGGGCGCGCGCACCGTGTATCTCGTCGTGAAGCAGGGGCAGTGGGCGCTGTGGGACGGCGCGAAACCGCAGCTCGCCGCGCGCTGACCCTGAACCGCATGCAAGTGACGGACGCATCGTGATGGCTTCCTGGCTCGACTACACGCTCAACGGCCTCATCGTCGGCAACATCTACGCGCTGCTCGCGGTCGGGCTCGCGCTGATCTTCGGCGTATCGCACCTGATCAACTTCGCGCACGGCTCGGTCTACATGGTCGGCGCGTTCATCGGCTGGCTGTGCCTGACGCGCTGCGGGCTGCCGCTGCCGGTCGCGCTCGCCGCGGTCGTGGCCGGCTGCGGCGCGCTCGGCATCGCGATCGAGCGGATCGGGTTGCGGCCGCTGCGCCACGCCGCGCGGATCGCGCCGCTGCTTGCGACGATCGGCATCAGCTTCATCCTCGACCAGCTCGCACAGCTCGCGTTCGGAGCCGACCCGCGCGCGGTGCCGACGCCGCTGCCGGACTGGCATCTGCGGATCGCCGGCGCGACGCTCGGCTCGCTCGACCTGCTGATCGCGGGCATCGGCATCGCGGCGGCCGCGCTGCTGTACGGGTTCCTGCGCTTCACGCGGCTCGGCTGGGCCGTGCGGGCGACCGCGCAGGATCGCGACGCGGCGCTGCAGATGGGCGTCGACGTGAATCGCGTGAACCAGACCGTGTTCGCGATCGCATGCGCGCTCGGCGGCGTGAGCGGGCTGCTGGTCGGCATGTACTACAACAGCATCGACCCGGCGATGGGCTTCCAGGCGACACTGAAGGGCGTGGTCGCGCTGCTGATCGGCGGGCTCGGCAACGTGCCGGGCGCGATCGCCGGCAGCCTGCTGCTCGGGCTCGTCGAGAGCTACGGCGTCGCGCTGTTCGGCACGAGCTATCGCGACCTGTTCGCGTTCGCGCTGCTGATCGTGTTCCTCGTGTGGCGGCCGAACGGGCTGTTCAGCGCGAACCGCGCGTTGCCGCCCGAGCCGATGACGGGCACCTTCCTCGCGGCCGCGAAGGCCGTGCGCGTGCCGCGCCCGGTGCTCGTCGCGCTGGTCGTGCTCGCGGCCGTACTGCCGTGGCTCGGCGCATCGCCGTACGTGCTGCAGACGCTGACCAACGCCTGGCTGTACGGGCTGCTCGCCCTGAGCCTCACGCTCGTCGCGGGCACGGTCGGGCAGATTTCGCTCGGCCACGCGGCGCTGCTCGTGATCGGCGCCTATGCGTCGGCGCTGCTGTCGTCGGATCTCGGCTGGTCGCCGGCCGTGACGATTCCGTGCGCGGGCGCGATCACGGCCGTGCTCGGCACGCTGCTCGTCTATCCGGCGTTCCGGCTGCGCGGGCACTACGTGTCGATCGCGACGCTCGGCATCGGCGAAGTGGTGAGCCTCGTGATCCTCAACTGGGACGGCCTCACGCGCGGGCCGCTCGGCATCGCCGGCATCGCGCCGCTGCCGTGGGCGACGACCGCGCGTGCCGCGTACTGGTTCACGTTCGCGGTGCTGGTCGCGTTTGCGCTCGTGCAGGTGCGGCTGCTGCGCTCGCATCTCGGCCGCACGCTGCGCGCGGTGCGCGAGGATGACGTGGCCGCGCGTGCGCATGGCATCGCGCCGAACCGCTACAAGGCGATCGCGTTCGCGGTCGGCGGCGTCGCGGCCGGCGTGAGCGGCGGCATTGCCGCGCATCTGTACAGCTACATCAATCACCAGACCTTCGACTCGCAGGTGTCGATCCTCGCGCTGACGATGGTGATCCTCGGCGGGCTCGGCAACGTGCTCGGCGGCATCGCCGGCGCGCTCGCGCTGATCGGACTGCCCGAGCTGTTCCGCTGGGCGGCCGACTACCGGATGCTGATCTACGGCCTCGTGCTGCTGCTGCTCGTCCGGTTCCGGCCGCAGGGCCTGCTCGGCACGGTGTGAGGAGGAAAGCAATGACGACCCATCGACCGCTGCTCGACGTGCAGGGGCTGACGCGCCGCTTCGACGGCGTGACCGCGCTCGACGGCGCGAGCCTGACGCTCGCCGACGGCGAACTGCTGAGCGTGATCGGGCCGAACGGCGCGGGCAAGTCCACGCTGTTCAACCTGATCGCGGGCGCCGACCGGCCCGATGCGGGCCGCGTGACGTTCGACGGCCGCGACGTCACGGGCACCGCGCCCGAGCGGCTCGCGGCGCTCGGCATCGCGCGCACGTTCCAGCATGGCCGCGTGTTCGGCAACCTGAGCGTGCTCGACAACGTGCTGATCGGCGCGCATGCGCGGCTGCGCGCCGCGCGGCCGGGCTGGCCCGCGCTGGGCGCGGCGGCGGAAGTGTGGCGCGCGCTCGTGCGGCCGGCGTCGGTGCGGCGCGAGGAAGCCGCGCTGCGCGAAGAGGCGCGCGCGATCGTCGCCGGGTTCGGCGAGCGGCTCGCGCCGCGCATCGATCATCCGGCGCACAGCCTGTCGTATGCGAACCGGCGACGCGTGGAGATCGGCCGCGCGCTCGCGCTGCATCCGCGCCTGCTGCTGCTCGACGAGCCGACCGCCGGGATGAACGAAACCGAGACCGCCGAGATGCTGCAACTGATCCGGTCGCTGAAGGCGCGCGGCCTGACGATCCTGCTGATCGAGCACAAGCTCGAACTCGTGATGCGCGTGTCCGACCGCGTGATGGTGCTCGACAACGGCGTGAAGATCGCCGAAGGCACCCCGCGCGACGTGCGGCACGATCCGCGCGTGATCGAGGCGTACCTCGGCCGCCGCCATGCGGGCGGCGCACCGGCCGGGCACGCGGCACAGGCGGCCGCATGACGGCGCTTTCCGACGGACACGATACGGCCATGACCGACGCCTTGCTGAAACTGGAGCACCTCGACACGTTCTACGGGCCGGTGCAGGTGCATTTCGACGTGAATTTCGAAGTCGGCCGCGGGCAGATCGTCAGCCTGCTGGGCGGCAACGCGAGCGGCAAGTCGACGACGATGAAGCTGATTCTCGGGCTGATGCGGCCGCGCCGGGGCGTCGTGCGCTTCGACGGCGACGACGTGACGGCGCTCGCGACGCCGCAGCGCGTGCGGCGCGGGATCGCGGCCGTACCCGAGGCGCGGCGGCTGTTCGGCGACATGAGCGTGCGCGAGAACCTGCTGATGGGCGCGTACACGCGCGGCGATCGCGCGGCGGTGGCCGACGACTGCGAACGCGTGCTCGACCTGTTTCCGCGCGTGCGCGAGCGGCTCGCGCAGCGCGCGGGCACGCTGTCGGGCGGCGAGCAGCAGATGCTCGCGATGGCGCGCGCGCTGATGGCGCGGCCGAAACTGATCTGCATGGACGAGCCGACGATGGGGCTGTCGCCGCTCTACGTCGACAAGGTGCTCGAACTGATCGACGCGATCAACCGGCAGGGCGTGACGGTGTTCATGGTCGAGCAGAACGCGAGCCTCGCGCTGGAGATCGCGCATTACGGATACGTGCTGCAGACCGGGCGTGTCGTGCTCGAAGGGCCCGCGAAGGCGCTGCTCGACGACGAGCGCGTGCGCGATGCGTATCTGGGCGGGGAGGCGGCGCTCGCGTGAGCGCCGCGCGCACCGGCACCGCCGGCCGCGCACGCACGCACGCGGATTCTCCGCTATTGAGAATTACGTAAATCATGACATCAGCAAAGCTCAGCTTGCTTCCAACAAGCAGAGATGATCGATTTGCGCTTCTGGCCGCTCTTGAGTTTGCATCGAGCGGTGTACTTCAGTTCGATCAGGTTGCTGGGACAGAAGTTGGCCAAGGCGTGCCGCTTGAGCCAGGCCCAGAGGTATTCGACTGGATTCAGATCGGGCGCGTAACCGGGCAGCAGGGTCATCTGTACGGCGCCATCCGTGCTGTCGAGGTACTCGCGCACGACGCGGCTCTTGTGCTGCGCCGCACCGTCCCACACGATCATCAGCTTGCGTCGGAGTTGCGCGCGCAGTGCTTTGAGGAATTCGACGATCTGCGCGCTTTTGATCGCGCCGTCATGCAGGCGGAACAGGAAGTTTGTACGGGTGAGGCCGGCGACGGCCGAAACGTGCTTCCAGTTGAAGTGATACTGAATGATCGGCGTGCAGCCCTTGGGCACCCACGTACGCACCCGCGTCGGGCGCTCCGAGAGACCCGATTCGTCAATGAAGACGATCAGTCGTCGCTCGGGCTTTTGCGAGCTGAACCCCAATGCGCTCAGCAGCCGCCCTGCAGCAGCGCTACGCGCAATCCTTCGAGCCGGCTCGTATCCAATTGCGCTGGCCGCCCCGTGGCCATCACGCGAAGCGCCTCGATGCCGCCTTCGTCGAGCCGGGCTTTCCACGTGTATGCGGTTTGCCGCGCGACCCCGACCGCCTTGGCTGCTTCGACGGGCGTTTTGCCCGCCAACATCAGGCGTCCAGCACGCACCCGCTTGCGCGTGGCTTCGTCCATTCTGGCCATCAACCGAGCCTCCATTCAGCGTGATGACTGTATAACGCGTCGGCAGAGAATCGGTTGTCATGGATTTAGTCATTCTCAATTCTCAATAGATCGACGCTTCCGCCCGTCGGTGAGCCGCCGTGCGACGCGCCGGAGTAGGCGCGTCTGCGTCTTCGCGTGAATCTGCTCAGCGATCCGGTCCAACGTGGAGAATGCCGGCAGCTCGATGTTCTGCGCGATGAACTCGTCGATCGTCGCGTTGATGATGTCGACAGGCTGGTCCATCGCCAGCGCCGCCGTGTGCGCCGCCCTCGTAGCGATCGCGTTGGCGTCGCTCCCGTAGTAGGGCGTCACGCCGAGATAGTCGCGGATCGCCGCATAGTGCCGGAACGAGGTTGGCGACGACTGCGTGTCGTAGCCGAACTGGACATCGACGCCGATGCCCGCAGCGACCCGCACGTGGTCGACGAGGGCGGCCGGGACCGCGTCGAGCACCGGGAAATAGTGCATCTGCTGGAAGATTTTGAACAGCACCAGCAAGCCGAGACGCGGCCTTTCGCCTCGTGTTGAGCGGCGCACCCATTTCAATTCCTCGGGCAGTGGCGTATAGCTGGCTTCCAGATCCCCGGCGGCAAGAACCTTGGACAAGCGTGGGTACGCGGTGCGTTCGATGGTGGCCATGCGAATCCTCTGGATCGCAGCGGGCCGGTCAGATTAGCGCAAGAAAAGTTCGCGCTACAGGGGCGGATCGGAATGATTCGTCTGATCTTCATAACCAGACGTATTATGGTAGGAATTTACGCTTATCTTGGTCATACCTCGAGTCGGGCGGGTGTTTGGTCGGATGATTGCTTGGCTGCTTGACCGATTGGCACGTCGGTCGCTCTGGCCGAATGGACGAGGCGACCGGCGCGATCGGTCGTGTGACGATTGCAACATGCGAGCCGGAAGATAGTGGTGGGCCGCGCAGTCCGCCGCCGCCGGATCGACGCTCGGATGTGAACGCCGATGTCGGGCCGAGGGCGATGGCGCTCCGGGCAAAGCAACAGCGCGAAGCGGCATGCGGGAGCCCGGCCTGCGCCATGATCGGGCGCGGCCGAATCCCGGATGCCTCTCCGAAAGCTGAACGAATGCCGGCTTGCTGCTGCGTTGGCGCGTCAAACCGGGTCTTTGCTCGGCGGCTCTTCCGGCTTTTGCGGGTTTTCGTGATGGTGGTGGCCGGGTGACGAAGGCGAGAGCGTGTCGTCTTCGGGGTCGCGGGTCGGGTCGGCGGGCGGGTCCGGCAGCGGCGTCGTGTGGTCAGTCATGGGAATCGGCGAATCTCGGTCAATACGGAGGACCGGCGCGGCACGCGCCGGGTTCGTCTTCCGTTATAGGCAATCGGGCGCGCGTTTGCCGGAGCGATGCGGCGGGCGTCAGTCGCGCGGCGGCGGCGTATGCAGGTCGGCGCGCGTATCGATGTCGCGCAGCACGGCCGGATCGGCGACGTCGACGAGCGCGGGCGGCGCGGCCGCCAGCAGCGCGCGGGCGCCCGTGTCGCCGTCGAGCGCCGCGAGCGCATCGTAATGGCGGCTCGCGAAGCCGACCGGATGGCCGCGCTGCCCGCGATAGACGGGCGCAACGGTCGACGCGAGCCCGGCGTCGAGCGCGCGCGCGACCGATTCGATCGTTGCCGGCGTGATCCACGGCATGTCGGCGAGCGCGACGATCCAGCCGGAGCTGTCGGCGCTTGCGCGCACGCCGGCCGCGAGGCTCGCGCCCATTCCGCGCTCGGCGTCGGGCGCGAACACGACCTGAGCGCCGACGTCGTTGAGCAGGTGCGCGAGCTTTTCCGCGCCGGGACGAACGACCGCGATCACGTCGGGGAGCACGGCGGCGAGCCGTTGCGCAGCCGCAACGGCGACGGGCGTGCCGTCGGGCAACTTCGCGAGCAGCTTGCTGTGCACGCCGCCGGGATCGAAACGCGTGCCGATGCCCGCGGCCAGCAGCACGCCGGTGGCGAGCGACGCATGAGTCATGGCGATAACTGGTGGCGAAGGTGCTGCGATTGTGCGGTGCGGCGCGGGCGGCGCGCAAGTTCGGGGAAGCCCTTTCTTCGTGCGGTAACGGCGAGGGCGCGGGATGCACGGCAAGGTGTCGGCGTTCATCGCGATGGCGGGAAGGAGGCTGATGTCGCACAAAGTGCGGCGTGCCTGGGGCGATCGAAGCTTGCATGATTCGAGATGTTCCCGGCTGCGAACGAGGGCCGCGAATCGCGAGGCCAAGCGATGGCCCGAAGGCGTCATGCCGCTAAGCTCCGAAGCCAAAAACCAACTGATGGGAAATCCGAAGGATTGAATCGGAACAGCGAAGGACGGCCTTCCGGCAAACCGCGAACCCGTCTCGAATAGCGGCACACGGCGGGCGACGGCGACGTCGTCGCTTCGAGGAGTTGGACGAAGGTCCGCGATTCATCGTCGATATCGATGGGCGAAACCGCCGATACAATCGTCGCTCGATCCATTCCTTCGCGACCGATTCGCTTTCCACATGAACGCATCCACATCGCTTTCCGCGCGCGCCGCGTTGCTGCTCATCGACCTTCAGAAAGGCATTCATGAGCCGAAACTCGGCCGCCGCAACAACCCGGACGCGGAGGCGCGCGTCAAGACGTTGCTCGATAGCTGGAGGCGCAGCGGGCGTCCGGTCGTGCATGTCCGGCACATTTCGCGGTCGCCGGATTCGGTGTTCTGGCCGGGGCGATCCGGCGTGGAATTTCAGGAGGCGTTTTCGCCGCTCGATCGCGAGCACGTGGTCGAGAAGAACGTCCCCGATGCGTTCGCCGCGACCGGGCTCGCACGCTGGCTGCATGAGCGCGGAATCGCGCAGCTCGTGATCGCGGGCGTGATCACCAACAATTCGGTCGAATCGACCGCGCGCGCGGCGGGGAACCTCGGTTTCGATGCGATCGTCGCGGGCGATGCGTGCTTCACGTTCGATCAGCGCGATTTGTCGGGGCGGCTGTGGCCGGCCGAGGATGTGCACGCGCTGTCGCTCGCCAATCTGGCGATGGATTACGCGCGGGTGATGACCGTGGCGGATATCGTCGCGCGCGCGGGTGGCTGACGAATGCATCGGCGAGCGTCGCTGTCGGGTCAGGGGCGTGTCTGCTGTAAGAAGCAAAGAGGAACTTATGTCAGTCGAATCAGAATATTTCCCGTAAATTGCCACCACGAAAATCGAATCGATCATCCAGAGCGGAGGGATCAATGCAACTGACTTCGCTCAAATTCTAGGCAAGACCGGCACGATAATTGACTTGATGGAAACAGGCGAGCCAGCACTGGCGCGATCGAACTGGCGAATGCAGGGAGATACGCTCGCAGAGCCGCGGAGTCGTGATGTCTATCAGGCGGATGGTCAGCCGAGTAAAACTGCGCTAGAAGCACCAGGCAACGAATACCACGGTGAGACCGCAATCTCGATTGGGATTTGGGACGGTGTGGGGCATCGATAGAGGTCTTTGCGGGCGGCGGAGATTTTCCGGATACCGTTTTTCGAGGTCGTCGCCCATCGCCCCTCACGCATCCGCCCACCGCCGCAACAGATTGTGATAAATCCCGGTCAACGCGATCACGCCCGCATCGCGCCCGCCTTTCTCCGCGGTCAACTGCTGAATCTGCGTATCGAGCTGATAAAGCAGCGTCCGGTCCGCATCGTCGCGCACCATGCTCTGAATCCAGAAGAACGACGCCACTCGCGCGCCGCGCGTGACCGGCGTCACATGATGCAGGCTCGACGCCGGATACAGCACCACGTCGCCCGCCGGCAGCTTCGCGCGGTGAACGCCGTAGGTGTCCTCGACGCATAGCTCGCCGCCGTCGTAGTGCTCCGGCTCCTCGAGAAAGAGCGTCGCCGACAGATCGCTGCGCACGCGGAAATCGGTGCCACGCAGCAGCCGGATCGCATTGTCGACGTGCGTGCCGAACGCGTCGCCGCCCGCGTAGCGGTTGAAGAGCGGCGGAAACACCTTGAGCGGCAGCGCCGCCGAAAAGAACAGCGCGTTGCGCGCGAGCGCATCCTGGATCGCATCGCCCGCCGCGCGCGCGGCGGGCGAACCCTCCGGCAACTGCCGGTTGCGCTTCGCGAGCGCCGATTGCGCGCCGGACGTCGCGTTGCCGTCGGTCCAGTCGGCGGTGTCGAGGAGGTCGCGGCATTGCGCGACCTGTTCCTTCGTCAGCACGCCGGGAATGTGAAGCATCATGTTGCGAACTCCTTCTGTCGCGCCGCAATCGCGCGGAACGCGTCGATCGGCGACGCCGCGAGATATGCGCGCATCTTCGCGACGAACGCGGGCGTCGCGGTGCGCGGCACGCGCGCGAGCCACTCGAGCGCCTCCGCGACGCGGCCGCGCTCGGCGAGCAGCCGCGCATAGTTGAACTGGCCGCGGAAGTCGCCCGCGGCGGCCGCGCGCCGGTAGCAGTCGAACGCGGCGTCGCGGTTGGCCGCGACGACCCAGCCGTCTTCGTAGAAGCCGCCGATCAGGTTGATCGACTTCGCGTGGCCAAGCGCCGCCGCTTTCTCGAGCCACGCGAGCGCGGCCGTGCGGTCCTCGTCGACGCCGTTGCCGAGCGCGAGCATCGTCGCGTAGTTGTACATGCCCCAGTCGAGCCCCGCGCGCGCGGCCTCGCGATACCAGTACGCGGCGACGGTCGCGTTCGCGGCCGTGCCCCAGCCGAACTCGTAGCAGCGGCCGACCATGTTCATCGCCATCGGATGATCGGCGCGCGCCGCATGCTTGAACCAGTCGAGCGCGGCGGCGGGGTCGCGCGCGAGCCCGTGGCCGTCGAGCAGGTACTGCCCGTAGACGGCCTGCGCCTCGACGATCCCGTTCTCCGCGGCCGCCGCGACCCACGCGGCCGCGCGCTCGGGCGCTCCGGCGAGGATCCCGGCGAGATCCTCGCGCGACGCCGACGCGAGCGCCTTCAACGATACCGGCCGCATCGCGTCAGTAGCGCGCGTTCAGCGTGACGAACGCCGAGCGGCCCGGCGCGATCGACGCATAGTGCGCCGGATACGCCTGATCGAAGTACGCGCGGTTGAACAGGTTGTTCACGTTCAACTGCAGATCGAGCTTCTTGTTGATCCGGTACTGCGCCATCGCGTCGAAGCGCCAGTACGACGGCACGGCGCGCAGGTTCGCGGTGTCGCCGAACACCTTCGACATGTAGAACGCGCCGCCGCCGACCGTGAACTTCGGCGTCACGTCGTAGTTCGTCCACAGCGTGAAGCTGTGCTTCGGCGTGTTCGGGAACTGGTGGCCGTTGTCGGCCGTGTTCTTGCCGTTCCCGCGCAATTCGCTCTTCATGTACGTGTAGCCGCCGAACACCTGCCATGCGCGCGTGAGCTGCCCCGCGAAGCCGAGCTCGAGCCCTTGCACGCGCTTGCTGCCGGCCATCGCGTACTGGTTGTCCGGCAGCGTGACGCGCGCGTTCGTCGTGTCGATCTGGAAGAGGGCGGCCGTCAGCGCGAGCTTGTCGTCGAGCACGTTCCACTTGGTGCCGAGCTCGATGCTGCGGTTCTTCTCCGGCGCGAGCTGGTCGGCGTTCGCGCCGACGCCGCCGCGGCCCGGCGTGAGCGACTGCGTCTCCGAGCCTTCGCCGAGCAGCGCGCCCGCGGGCGTCGACGACGTCGCGTACGACGCATAGATGCTGCCGTTCTGCGCGGGCTTGAACACGAGGCCGAGCTGCCAGTTCACGAGCGTGTCGTCGCGCGTATAGGTCTTGCCGCCGTTCGCGCGGGTGTCGGTGAAGCGGGTCGAGTAGTCGTCGACGCGCACGCCGGCGTTCACCTGCCAGTGCTTGCCGAGCTCGATCGTGTCGAAGCCGTAGATCGATTTCGTCACGGTGCGCGCATGCGCGTAGTCGTTGTTGCGCGTGATCGAGCCCGCCCACGGATCGTTCGGGTTCGGCGACCACAGGCTCGTGCAGTTGTAGCCCGACGCGGCGCCGATCCCTTGCTGGCAGATCTTGCCGGTGCCGGTGGCGACGCTGTACGAGTCGCGCTTGCCCCATTCGCGCGACAACTCGATGCCGGTCGTGAAGCTGTGCTTGAACGCGCCGGTGAGGAACTCGCCGAACAGCTCCGTCTGGTTCGCGATGCTGTTGATCGAGCTGTTGCGGTTGTTGTTGCGCCGCCAGACGCGGCCGTTGATCACGTTGCCCTGGCTGTCGTCGGGCTGCGTCCAGATGTAGTCCTGCGTCGATTCCGTGTAGCGCGTCGTGTTGCGGATCGTCAGCGATTGCGTGATGTCGTGCTCGATCTTCAGCGTGCTGATGTCCGACGTCGTCTTGCGGAAGTCGCGGTCGACGAGGCCGTAGAAGTTGTGCCGGTCGACGTTCGCCGGATAGATCGTGTCGACGCTCGCCGGCTTGTTCGCGGCCGTGTAGAAGTACGGAATGCCGCCGTCGGGCAGGTCGTCGGTCGACAGGTGGTAGTAGCTCGCGACCACGCGGGTCGGCGTGCCCAGCCCGAATGCGATCGACGGCGCGACGCCCCAGCGCTCGTTGTTCACCGCGTCGCGGCCCGCGACGTCATTGTTGTGGCTCATCAGGTTCAGGCGGAATGCCGCGTGGTCGGCGAACTGCCAGTTGCCGTCGGCGGTGAAGCGGCGATAGCGGTCGGTGCCGAGCCCCGCGCTCGCCTCGGCCGTCGTGCCGAGATGCGGCGCCTTCGTGACGAGGTTGATGCTGCCGCCCGCGCCGCCTCGGCCGCCGTACGCGCCGTCCGAGCCCTTCGTGATCTCGATGCGCTCGGTGTTGAAGATCTCGCGCGTCGTCGCGCCCGTGTCGCGCATGCCGTCGACGAACATGCTGCCTTGCGTGTCGTAGCCGCGGATGAACGGGCGGTCGCCGAGCGGATTGCCGCCTTCGCCCGCGCCGAACGTGATGCCGGGCACGGTGCGCAGCGCTTCGGTGAGCGTCGCCGCGCCGCTGTTGTGGATCAGCTCCTGCGGAATCACCGTGACGGATTTCGGCGTGTCGACGAGCGGCGCGGTGAATTTCACCGACGACGAGACGTCCGTCTTGTAGCTGCGCTCGGCGGCGCCCTTGACCTGGATCGGCGCGAGCTCCTTGTCGTGATCGGCGGTTGCCGCGGGCGGCGCGGCGTCCTGCGCGAACGCCGGGCTCGCGGCGAGCATGCTGCAAAGGGTAGTGAATTTTCCGAGCTTCAACTCGTCGGAACGCAACTTCATCGGTGGTATTTCCTCGCCAGGTGTGACTCGATCGGGCGAAGCAACTGCCGGTGCATGACGCGTTTCGCCCGAATATTACAAATTGTTTTCGGGCGTCATTCTAGTGAATAAGTTTATGAATGAGAAGCGTTCTTGTTACGTTTCTCGAAACGAACGGCTGGATTCGATGCTATCCGCTTGAAAAGAAAGGAAATGTGCGATGCGGCCGGCAGGCTTCCCGTTCGGTCGCGCGCCGGCCCGCCCTCCGAATGTCAGTCGATCCCGTGAAACACCGCGTCCTCGGGCCCGAGGTACGCGGGCGGGCGCCACGTCGCGTCGCGCAACGAGTGCTGAACCAGATGCTCGACGCCGAGCAGCACCGCGAAGATCGCCATGCGCACCGGAATCCCGTTGTCGGTCTGGCGGAAGATCGCGAGGCGCGGGTCGCGGTTCAGGTCGGTCGACAGATCGTTCGCGCCGGGCCGGCTGTCGCGCGGCAGCGGGTGCATGATCAGCGTGTCGCGGCCGCACACCGTGTCGACGAGCGCCTGATTGATCTGGAAATCGGGCGTATAGCCTTCGAACGATTCGTCGGTGAAGCGCTCCTTCTGGATTCGCGTCGCATAGACGACGTCCGCGCCCTTCAGGCCCGCCGCGAGGTCGTGCGTCTCCTCGACGACGTGGCCGTTCGTCGAGATCTGGTCGACGATATAGGCCGGCATCTCGAGCGTCGGCGGCGATACGAGCGTGAACTTGAGCCCGCGATACAGCGCGAGCAGCTTGACGAGCGAGTGGACCGTGCGGCCGTATTTCAGGTCGCCGACGAGCGCGATGTGCGCGCCGTCGACGATCTTGCCGAGGCGCGAGAACTCGCGCTGAATCGTGTACAGGTCGAGGAGCGCCTGGCTCGGATGCTCGCCGGGACCGTCGCCGCCGTTGATCACGGGCAGGTTCGTCGCGCGCGCGAACTCGGCGACCGAGCCTTTCTCCGGATGGCGGATCACGAGCGCGTCGACGTAGCCCGCCATCACGCGGCTGGTGTCGTAGATCGATTCGCCTTTCGCCATCGACGAGAACGTGAAGCCCGTCGTGTCGCACACCGAGCCGCCGAGCCGGCAGAACGCGGCGCCGAACGATACGCGGGTACGCGTGCTCGCCTCGAAGAACAGGTTGCCGAGCACCGCGCCTTCGAGCACGCGCGAGATCTTGCGGCGGCGCGCGATCGGCTGCATCACGTCGGCGACCCGGAACAGCGCTTCGACAGAGTCGCGCGAGAACTGGTCGACCGACAGCAACTGCGGCTTGCCCTCGAACAGGAACTGGCTCGCGAGCGGCTGCCGGGAGTCTACGCTTTGCGCATATCCCTCGGCGGCTGGCGTACGCCCGACGATTTCGGAGACGAAACGCTCGACGATCTCGGGCATTCCGCGCGATTCCTGCGAATCATCGGGCAAAAGCCAGGTGTCGAGGGCGCGCCGGCTGACGCCGATGCGGTTCGCGAACGCTTCGCGGGTCATGTTGAGGCGGCGCATCGCGTCGCGCAGGAACGCTTGCTGAGGAACGGTCATCGGTCGGCCAGGCTCTCTGAAATATACGCGATGCGTATGGTAGGTCGCCGGCAGCCGAAGTCAAGCGAAAAATGCGGGCGGATTGACGGAGACGAGGCGCGGAAGCGGCGCGCGACATCGCCGCACGATCCGAAACACGTTTAACAATTGCTTTGCCCCGTGAGACGCGGCGCGTCCGTATAATCGGGACCCGTCCCCCGCGCCGCCGCGCGCGGGCAGATTCCGATACGCCGGACGCCCGTGAAGCGTCCGCATTGACCAGGAGAATGAGAATGAATCGCGCGATTGCCGCCGCCCTGTTGATCCTGACCGCCGCGCTTGCCGGTTGCAACACGATCGCCGGCGTCGGCCAGGACATCTCGAAGGGCGGCCAGGCGATCTCGAACACGGCCGAGAAGGCGAAGTAAGAAGCGAGGTCGCTTCCGTTCGAAGGGAGCGCCGCCGCGAGTGCGGCGGCATGAGCGGGCCCGGCATTCAGCCGGGCCCGCGTCGTTTGCGTCGCCGTTTTCGTCGGTCGGGCGTTCAGGCGTTCCTGCACGCGGATACCGTCGGCGCGAGTGCAGGGCGGCGCGCGGCGAAAGGCTTCGCCCGTGTGCGGCGGCAACGTACCGAGGGCGTGGGCACGCCGACGGGCGGCGTTCGAGCGAGGAGGGAGCGTTCGATCGTGTACTCGCGCCCGGATCGGAGCGCCGCTCGATCCGGCATCGCGATTGCCGTGGCGACGCGGCGCGAGCCGCCGTCGCTTCGCGAAACGAAACCGCGAACGCGCCGCATGAGCGCGAAGCGCGGCGCGCCGGCCCTGAGCCCGCGTTCATCCGCGAATCGCCCATCGAGCGACGACGCGACGCGTCAGCGCGGCAGCGGCGTCTTCAACGCGCGATGCTCGCCGACCGCGGCAAACACGACGATCTGCGCGGGCTCGGTATCGCTCGCGTTGCGCGACACGATGTGGCGCGAGCCGGGCGGCTCATACCACGTTTCGCCCCGCCCGTGAGTCCGCGGCGGCTCGCCTTCGAACTGCGACACGACGCGGCCCTGCGTGACGAACGCGAAGATCGAGCCCGCGTGCGCGTGCGGATCGGACGCCGCACCCGGCCAGGCGCGCCGCGGCGAACGTGCCGGATCGCGCGATTCTGTCGATCCTCGCGATCCATTTTCTGTCGAGCGTCATGCCGGACCTCACGCGGGCAGCTTGCGAAACGACACGGCAAAGCGGTTCCAACTGTTGATTGTCGCGACGGCGAGCGTCAGATCGACGAGCTCCGCATCGGTGAAATGCGGCCGCACCGCGTCCCAGACGGCGTTCGGCACGTGGTCGCGCGCGACGAGCGTCACCGCCTCGGTCCACTCGAGCGCCGCGCGCTCGCGGTCGGTGAAGAAAGGCGCCTCGCGCCAGACGACGACCGTCGCGAGCCGGCGGTCGGTCTCGCCGCGCTTGCGCGCGTCGCGCGTGTGCATGTCGACGCAGTATGCGCAGCCGTTGATCTGCGACGCGCGCAGCCGCACGAGTTCGAGCAGTGTCGGCTCCAGCCCGCTTTGCGCGATCCGCTCCTCGAGCGCGAGCATCGCGTTGAGCGCGTGCGGGTTCGCCTGGCGGTAGTCGAGACGGGTTTCCATGATTCGTTCCTCGGTTTCGGGTGATCATCACCAGATTAACGATGCGACCGGCTATCTGAAATGACCAATTTTCTGGAAATTTGGGATACCGCTTTGCAAGTCCGCAAGAATGTAAACCCGCAAACCGCAACTTCATCAGTCCTCGATCCGGAAATTCAGCAAGCCCGAATCCCCGAGCGCCTGCGAACCGCCATCCCCGCAGCGCGGCTCACGCGCACCGATTCAGCACGTCCGCGAGCCGCGCGAGCGCGACGTCGATCGTCGGCGCGTCGAGGCCGCCGTAGCCGAACAGGATGCCGGCTTCGGGCGGGCTGCTTGCGTAGAACGCCGAGATGCCGTGCAGATCGATGCCGGCTTCGCGCGCGGCGTCGAGCGTCGCGCGTTCGTCGATGCCCGCGCGAAAGCGCGCGGTCAAGTGAATGCCGGCCGCGGGAATCACGGGCTGAAGCCAGCGCGACAGCGCGCCTTGCAGATGCGCGGCGAGCAGCCGGCGGCGCGCGTCGTAGTGGCGATGGATGCGCCGCAGATGACGGCCGAACGCACCGCAGGCGATGAACCGCGCGAGCGCCGTTTGCGTGAGCGTGCACGCGTGCCAGTCGGCGATCTGCTTCGCCTTGCGCAGCGCGAGGTTCAGCGAACGCGGCGGCACCGCGTAGCCGATCCGCAGTTCCGGAAACAGCGTCTTCGAGAACGTGCCGACGTATGCGACGAGCCCCGCGCGATCGAGGCTCTTCAGCGGCTCTAGCGGCCGGCCCTCGAAGCGGAATTCGCAGTCGTAGTCGTCCTCGACGATCACCGCGCGCCGCCGCTGCGCCCATTCGAACAACTCGACGCGCCGCTCGAGACTCATCGGCATGCCGAGCGGGAACTGATGCGACGGCGTCACGTAGACGAAGCGCGCATCGTCCGGCAACCGGGCGACGACGAGGCCGTGCGCATCGACGGGCACGCCGGCCACACGCGCGCCGAGCGCCGCGAACGCCGCGCGCGCGGGCGGATAGCCGGGCTCCTCGACGGCGACGACGTCGCCCGGCCGCACGAGCACGCGCGCGAGCAGGTCGAGCGCCTGTTGTGCGCCGTGCGTGACGATCACGTCCTGCCAGTCGCACGCGACCGCGCGGCTGAAGCCGACATAGCGCGCGATCGCGTCACGCAGTTCGGGTTCGCCCGCCGGATCGCGATAGTCGCCGCTGCTGCGCGCCTGCGCGCGCACCGCTTGCTGGATGCAGCGCCGCCAGTCGTCCCACGGGAAATGCGCCTTGTCGGTGACGCCGCCTCGGAAGTCGAATGCGAGCGGCGCGCGCGGCGGCGGCATCGAGAGCCCGGCCGGCACGTCGGACCAGCCTGCGTGCGCGCGGGCGAGCGCCGCGCCGCCGCTGCCGTCGCGAACCGCGTCCGCGTGCGCGCCGTGGGCGTTCGTCTCGTGCCCGCGCGCGCCGGGCACGCGCGTGAGGCCGTCCGCGACGAACGTGCCGTTGCCCGTGCGCGTGAGCAGAAAGCCTTCGCTCGCGAGGCGCTCGAACGCGTCGAGCGTCGTCTTGCGCGACACGCCGAGCTGCCGCGCGAGATCGCGCGTCGAAGGCAGCCGCGCGCCGGCGGCGAGGCGTCCGCCGACGATCGCCGCGCGCAGTTGCCGATAGATCTGGCCGGCGAGGTCGCGACGATCGTGGAGGCTGATCTGGAGATCCACGGAGTGGCTACCTGAATGAGCGGTGAATTCGCCATTCTGGCATGCCGGCGAGCCGACAAGCCAATCAGCCAATCAGCCGATAAACCGTCGAGCCCGTGCGAGACACGTGGTCGGGCCGGCAGATCGAGCGCGCCTGGCGAGCCCGCAGCAGGCGCGACCGGCGCGGCGGCGACACCCGCAGGGTGACGCTCACAGTACGTTCATCATCGCCAGCGCGGCTTCCTGCAGGTGCGGCAGCACGCGTTCGAGCGCGGCATCGGCGCTTTCGCCGCCGATCGGCATGTTGGTGCTGAGCGCGGCGACGACTTCGCCGTGCCGGTTCTTGAGCGGCACCGCGATCCCGCGCACGCCGACCTGCAATTGCTGCTCGATCAGCGCATGGCCGTCGATGCGCGCGCGGTCGATCTTCTCCTGCAGGCGCGCCTTGCTGGTCAGCGTGTGCGGCGTGAACGGCGGGAACTCGGTCGAGTCGAGCCACGCGCGCACCGCGTCCTGGTCCGCCTTGTGCGCGAGCAGCACGACGCCCGGCGAGATCAGCGGCGCGGGCACGCGCGCGCCGAGCACGAAGCCCGTCGTCATCACGCGCGACACGCCGTTGCGCGCGATCACGACGAGCTCCCATTCGTCGAGCACGCTGACGTACGCGGATTCGTTCAGCGTCGCGCTCAGTTGCTGCAGATACGGCTGCACGGTGCGCGGCAGGCGCGCCGAATCGAAGTACGACCAGCCGACCCGCAGCACGCGCGGCGTGAGCCCGTAGAGCCGCCCGTCGGTGTACACGTAGCCGAGCGATTCGAGCGTCAGCAGATAGCGGCGCGCGGCAGTGCGCGTGAGGCCCGTGCGCGCGGCGGCCTGGGTCGGCGTCATCCGCGCGTGCTGGTTGTCGAACGCCTCGAGGATCGCAAGGCCCTTCTCGAGGCCCGCGATCCAGTCGCGTCGGTCGAGCGGCGTCTTCTTCATTCTCGATGTCGCGATGGGCGCTCGCTCAGGCGGCGCGCATCCGCGCGGCGACGAGCGTGGACACCAGGCAGCCGGCCGCGAGATACGCGGCGACGAGATGCCACGAGCCGCCGCCGAAGCCGACGAGCGCGACGGCGATGAACGGCGTGAAGCCGCCGCCCACCACGCTCGCGAACTGATAGCCGACGCCCGCGCCGCTGTAGCGGTACTCGGCGCCGAACAGCTCGGTGAAGAGCGGCTGCTGGACGCTCACGACCATGTCGTGCGCGAGGTTCGCGAGCATCACCGAGCAGATCACGATCCAGAGGGTCGCGCGCGCCTCGAGCGCGACGAAGAACGGCACCGCGCACGCGAGCCCGACGAGCGCGCCGGCGATGTAGACGCGGCGCAGCCCGAAGCGGTCGGCAAGCCACGCGAAGCACGGGATCGTCACGCAGCTCAGCGCGCCGACGAGCAGGCCGATGTTCAGGAACAGATCGCGCGACATGCCGAGGTTCGACGTCGAATAGCTGAGCGCGAACGCGGTGACGATATACATCGTGAACAGCTCGGCGAGGCGCAGCGCGACGATGTAGACGAATGCCTTCGGATGGCGGGTCAGCGCCTCGAGCACCGGCAGCTTCAGCTTGCGGTGGCCGTGCTCGACTTTCTCGACGAATTCCTGCGATTCGTCCATGCTCGAGCGCACCCACAGGCCGATCAGCACGAGCACGATGCTGAACACGAACGGCAGCCGCCAGCCCCACGCGCGAAACGCGGCGTCGCCGAGCGTGTGGCTGAGGATCGACACGATGCCCGTCGCGAGCACGAGGCCGACGCCGTAGCCGACCTGCACGCCGCTGCTGTAGAACGCCTTCTGTTTCTCGGGCGCGCTCTCGACCGCCATCAGCGCCGCGCCGCCCCATTCGCCGCCGACCGCGAAGCCCTGCACCGCGCGCAGCACGACGAGCAGCACGGGCGCCCACCAGCCGATCGCGCCGAAGGTCGGCAGCAGGCCGATCGCGACCGTCGACACGCCCATCAGCATCACGGTCAGCACGAGCATCCGCTTGCGGCCGAGCCGGTCGCCGTAATGGCCGAACACGACGCCGCCGAGCGGGCGGAACAGGAAGCCGACGCCGAACGTCGCGAACGCGGCGAGCGTGCCCATCGTCGGGCTGACGTTCGGAAAGAATGCATGGTTGAACACGAGCGCGGCGACGATGCCGTACAGCAGGAAGTCGTACCAGTCGACCACCGCGCCGACGAAGCTGCCGATCGCCGCCTTGCGGGCCTGGTTGCGGCGGGCGGGCGCGGCGTCGATCGTGCCGGCCGCGTCGAATGCTGGGGTCATGCTATGTCTCCTTTTGTCGCCGGCGCATGCCGCCGCGGTGACGCGATGCGTGGGCGGCGTTGCCGGTGCGGCTCGTGCGAGCCGTCGTGTCGGGGTGACACGCAGCATAGGAGCGGCAGCGGCTTCGGAGCAACGTGGCGATGAAACATTTTGCGCGATTATCGAACGAAAGCGTGCGATTATCGATCGATTTCGGGGTTTGCACTAGGCGAGCGACCGATGCGCGATGGGAGACGATGCGGATGTCGGGTGCGGCGACGCTTTGCGTCATGAACGATTTGGTTAAAATTGCCGGCGCAGGCCGGCCGCGCGGCGCGATGCGTCGCCGCCGGCCCAAGACGATTCCCCCGCCAGCCAAGGAGCCCTCGATGTCCAGCCCAGCCAGTCCCGCGTCCAGCGCCCCCGCGTTTACCGGCCCGCCGGGCGAGAACCCGCTCGGCATGGCGGGGCTCGAATTCGTCGAGTTCGCGGCGCGCGAGCCCGACGCGCTCGCGCGCCGCTTCGAGCAGCTCGGTTTCAAGGCGATCGCGCGGCACGTCAGCAAGGCGGTCGCGCTGTACCGGCAAGGGCAGATGAACTTCCTCGTCAACGCGCAGCCCGATTCGTTCGCCGCGCGCTACGCGCACGAGTACGGCACGGGCGTCTGCGCGATCGGCATTCGCGTCGACGACGCGCAGCGCGCGTTCGACCGCGCGATCGAACTCGGCGCGTGGGCGTTCGAGGGCGAGCGGATCGGCGTCGGAGAGCTGACGATTCCGGCGATCCAGGGCATCGGCGCGTCGCACATTCATTTCGTTGACCGCTGGCGCGGGCGCGGCGGCGTCGGCGACATCTCGATCTTCGACGTCGATTTCCGCCCGATCGACGTCGCATCCGCGCAGGCCGACCTCGACTGCTTTGGCGCCGGCCTGCGGCGCGTCGATCACCTGACGCAGACGGTCGGCAGCGGCCGGATGCAGGAGTGGCTCGATTTCTATCGCGATCTGCTGCATTTCCGCGAGATCCACGAGCTCAACGCGAACTGGCACGTGTCGGAGGAGTCGCGTGTGATGGTGTCGCCGTGCGGCGACGTGCGGATTCCTGTGTACGAGGAGGGCGCGCGGCGCACCGCGCTGATGCACGAATACCTGCCGGACCAGCCGGGCGAGGGCGTCCAGCACATCGCGCTCGCGACCGACGACATTCTCGCGTGCGCCGATGCGCTCGCGGCGAACGGCGTCGAGTTCGTCGAGCCGCCGGCGCGCTACTACGACGAGATCGATGCGCGGCTGCCCGGCTGCGGGATCGACGTCGATGCGCTGCGCGCGCGCCGCATCCTCGTCGACGGCGAGATCGGCGGCGACGGCGCGCCGCGGCTGTTCTTCCAGACGTTCGTCAAGCACCGGCCCGGCGAGATCGTCTTCGAGATCGTCGAGCGGCAGGGGCATCACGGCTTCGGCGAGGGCAACCTGCGCGCGCTCGCGCGCGCGAGGGACGCGGCGCGCGGTTAGAGCAAGCCCGTCATGAGCGGGAACAGGCTCTAACCGACGGCGCGCGATGGAGCGCGGCCGGCCGCGCCAGTATTCGGCGGGCTCAGGCGGGCTCAGGCGGCGCGCATGCGTCGCCGGGCCCGTCGTTCAGCGTGCGGATCAGCGTGTCGGCAAAATCGCCGATGCACGCGCTGTTCAGCAGCAGGTGCAGCGGGGTGTCCGCGCGGAGCCGTAGCTGGAACTGCGCGACCACGCTTCATCGCGCGCATTCCGTTTCGAGCGTTTACTTCACACGCGCGTCGCCCCTCGGTTTCAAACGATCGTTGCCCGCGCGGACGAGATTTCCGGCTTCCGCCGCAACGATTCCGCTGCGTTGCTCAAACGGTCAACAACGAAGGCCATCGTGCCGGCCGGTCGACCCCGGTCTTTGCCCGTCTTGACCCTGCGCGCGACGGATGGCTCAATCAGCCGGTGCCGCGCGGGATTCCGCCGAAAACGGGCCGCCGATCGCACCTTCCACCGAACAAGATCCAAGAAGAATTGGAGGAGAGACATGAAACTTGCACGTTTGATCGCGGGTGCGAGCGTCGCGCTTGCCTCGTCGTTCGCTCATGCGGGCGTGTCGTGCCGGCCCGTGACGCCCGCCGAAGCGGCCGTCTACACGACGCCGTTCCAGTTTCCCGGCGTGAGCTCGCCGAAGGACGGCACCTGCTGGGTCAACAACCAGACCGTCACCGCGACGGACGGCACGCGGCTCACCGCGAACGTGTTCCTGCCGAAGATCACGCGCCCCGATCAGACGTTTCCGGCGATCGTGATGATCTCGAGCTGGGCCGCATCCGATTTCTTCGAATATCTCGGCCAGCAGCGCAAGCTCGCGCAAGACGGCTACATCGTGCTCGCCTACACCGCGCGCGGCTTCTACCTGTCGGGCGGGCAGGTCGAGGTGGCGAGCCCGCAGGACGTGAAGGATGTGTCGTCGGCGGTGGACTGGGTGTCCGCGAACACGCCCGCCGATCCGGACAGACTCGCGGTGAGCGGCATCTCGTATGGCGCGGGGCTGTCGCTGCTCGCGCTCGCGCAGGACAGGCGGCTGAAGACGGCGGCCGCGCTCTCCGGCTGGGGCGATCTCGCCGATCAACTGTACCCGGCCCAGTCGCCGAACGCGACGTGGAGCGCGGTGCTGTTCCTGTCCGGCAAGGTGACGGGGCGGCTCGATCCGATCGTCGACCAGTACGTGAAGGCGCTGCTCGATCCGAACACGACGCAGGCGAAGGCCGACGAGATCATCGCGTGGGCGCGGGTGCGCTCGCCGTCGACGTATCTCGACGCGCTGAACCGCCGCGGCGCGCCGGTCTTCATCAGCAAGAACTTCGAAGACGACATGTTCACGCCGAATTCGTCGATGAAACTGTTCTCGAATCTGACGGTGCCGAAGAAACTGCTGCTGAATCCGGGCATCCATGCGCAGGCCGAGATTCCGGGCGCGCTCGCTGGCCTGCCGAACTATCCGTACGATCAGGCGCATCGCTGGTTCGACCGCTGGCTGAAGGGCGTGCGCAACGGCTTGGACACCGAGCCCGAGGTGTCGATGCAGATCAAGTTCACGAACACGCGCGAGTCGTTCGACACATGGCCCGCGAGCAACGTGCGTGCACAGACGCTGTACGTCGGGCCGCGCGGCGCGCTGCGCTGGGATCTTTCGTGCCTGTGCACGAAGGGCGTCTCGGGCACGCTGCAGAGCGCGCCGAACCGCACCGCGGGCAACGACCTGATCCAGAATTTCTCGGACACGACCGCGACGAGCGGCCCGATTCCGGTGCTGTCGACGTTCGGCGAGAGCATCGGCGCGCCCGTCGTCAATCAGCTCGCGACAGTAAATCTCGCGACGGGCGTGCGCTACGAGAGCACGGCGCTCGCGCAGCCGCTGCATTTACGCGGCGCGGCGCAACTGAACCTGCGGGCGACGCCGTCGCAGGCGCGCGCGCAGGTGGTCGCGTATTTGTACGACGTCGACGCGCTCGGCTTCGGCAAGCTGATCACGCACGGCGCGCGGACCGTGCACTGGGCGAGCCCGGGCGCGACGATCGATTTCCCGATCGAGTTCTCGGCGATCGCGTACGACGTGCCGGCGGGCCATCACATCGGCATCGTGCTCGACACGTACGACAGCCTCTACCAGCCGCCCGTCAATCCGGGCGAGCGGTTCGGGGTGACGTTCCAGTTCGATCCGGACCGGCAGGCGACGCTCGTGTTGCCGGTGCGCTCGTGACGCCGGGGTGCTCCCCGTATGGGTTGGCCCCGTCGCGGCCCGGTTGGCCTGTCCTGGGCCTGTCCTCGTCGCGTTCGGCCTGCCTGTCTTTCTTCTTTCCCCGTAGCGATTGTTCTGTCCGCGGTCCGCATTGCCCGCGTCACACGCGAGCGAGGCCGACCGGATCGATGATGCGGATCTGCTTGCCGCGCGGCGCGATCAGCTTGTCGCGCTGGAACTTCGACAGCATCCGGCTGACCGTCTCGAGCTTCATCCCGAGATAGCAGCCGATTTCCTCGCGCGTCATCCGCAGGTTGAATTCGGCCGCCGAATAGCCGCGCTTCTGGAAGCGCTCCGAGATGTTGAGCAGGAACGCGGCGACGCGCTGCTCGGCCGTCATCGTGCCGAGCAGCATCATCTGGCTCGATTCGCGGACGATCTCGCCGCTCATCAGCCGATGGACGTGGTGCTGCATCGGCTTCACTTCGCGGCACACCGCCTCGAGCTGCGCGAACGGGATGATGCAGACGGTGCTGTCCTCGAGCGCGATCGCGTCGCTGTTGTGACGGCCGGCGCACACGCCGTCGAGGCCGAGCGTTTCGCCGACGATCTGGAAGCCCGTCACGTGCTCCTGGCCGTCGCGATGCATGACGACCGTCTTGAACGAGCCGGTGCGCACCGCGTAGATGCTCTGGAACACGTCATGCGTGCGGAACAGCGCGTCGCCGCGCTTGACGTGGCGCGCCGAGCAGATCAGCGCGTCGAGCTTCGCGAATTCGTGGGTGCTCAGATCGAACGGCATGCAGACGCTGCGCATCGCGCAACTCGAGCAGCGCGGGGCCGGGCGCTTCGCCGCGTCGTCGCGCGCAGCCGCGCGCAGCGGCATCGTCACGCGCTGCCGCTGCGCGGGCGTGAAAGCGTTCGACGTATGCGCTTGCAACATGATCTGCTCCTGTCATTCGGCCGCGCTCGGTCGGTGCGCGCTGGCCAGGGTTTTCACGGTGCGGCAGGCGGCGTCGACGTCGGCGATCTTGTCGAAGAAGAAATTCGCCCCCGCGTCGCTGCATGCCGCGCGAAATGCCGGTCCGGACAAGTTGGTCAGCACGATCTTGACCACCCTCGGAGCGGCGCGCGTCAGCGCCGAAATCAACTCGAGTCCATTGCCGCCCGTCAATCTCAGCTCGATGACGGCGACGTCGGCGCCCGTTTCCAGAATGCCGGCCAGCGCGGCCGGGACGTCCTCGGCCTCGCCGACCACCTCGACCCCGAGGATCGTCTCGAGCAGCGAGGTAAGGCGATCTCTGACCGGGGCCGCATAGTCGACGAGAAACACTCTCAGCGGAGGAGTCGGCTCGCGTGCATTCATGGCAGGCAGTATGGCCCGCGCGGTCGAGGCGCGAAATCAGCGCCGGGTGAAAATGGAGTAGGCAATGACGCGTTTGCTGTAGGGATAATCCTACGAGGGTTTGCGCGGATGCGGACAAGAAGCCGGAGCCGGACGCCGGGCGAGTGACGACGATACGGACGACGGGCACGCGGCAGCGCAGGGAACGCGCCGCGCGTCGCCCGGCCCGCGTCCCGCCGCGTCGTCGATCAGGCCTCGTCGCCGTCGTCGAACAGCTTGTGCCGGATCGCGTAGCGCACGAGCGCCGCATCGTGCGGCATCTGCATCTTCTCGAGGATGCGCGCCTTGTAGGTGCTGATCGTCTTCGCGCTGACGTCGAGCGCCTGCGCGATCTCGGTGATCGTCTCGCCGGCGGCGATCCGCCGGAATACGTCGAACTCGCGATCGGACAGCCGCTGGTGCGGCAGCGACTCGGCGGGTTCGTTCAGGCTCTGCGCGAGCCGCTCGGCCATCGCGAGGCTCACGTAGACGCCGCCCGCCGCGATCTTCGTCAGCGCGCCGACGAGCTCCGCGCTCGCGCTCTCCTTCGTCATGTACCCGGACGCGCCCGCGCGGAACGCGCGCGACGCGTATTGCTGCTCCGCGTGCATCGTCAGCACGAGAATCCGCAGCGCGGGTTTCTCTTCCTTGATCTGCCTGATGAGGTCGATGCCGTTGCGGCCTGGCATCGACAGGTCGAGCACGAGCAGTTGCGCATCGATCGAGCGCATCAGCTCGATCGTCGAGACGCCGTCGCACGCTTCGCCGACGACTTCGAAGCCCGTCGCGCTGCCGAGAATGTGGCGCAGGCCGTCGCGCACGAGCGCGTGATCGTCCGCGATCAGGACCCTGATCACAGGAGCGCGTCCGTTTGCCGGATCGCGGCGAGCGGCAGCGCGACCTTGATCGAGAAACCCTGCCCGGGCGCCGAATCGATCGTGACGGTGCCGCTCAGCATGTGCGCGCGCTCGCGGATGCCGATGAGGCCGAACGACTTGTCGCCGTTCGCGCCGAGGCGTTCGTCGGGCTGCACGCCGCGCCCGTCGTCCCTGATCTGCAGCAGGCAGAAGTCCTGGTCGATCGCGAGCGTCAGGTCGACGCGGGTTGCGTCCGCGTGGCGCGCGACATTCGTCAGCGCCTCCTGGACGATCCGGAACAGCGTCGTCGCGCCGGCGCTGGTGAAGCGCGTGTCGGCGGTGTCGAGCCGGCGCTCGACGTCGATGCCGTAGCGGTTCGTGAAATCGTTCACGAGCCATTCGATCGCGGGCACGAGGCCGAGATCGTCGAGCATCACGGGCCGCAGGTCGGCCGCGATGCGCCGCACCGATGCGACCGTCGAATCGATGAGCCGCCGCATCCCGTGCAACTGCTGCTCGACGGCCGCGATCGGCTGCGCGTCGGCCCGCGCGTCGCGATAGCGGGCGAGCGCGAGCGCGATCGCCGACACGTCCATCTTGAGCGCGGTCAGTTGCTGGCCGAGGTCGTCGTGCAGCTCGCGCGCGATGCGCGTCTTCTCTTCCTCGCGCACGTTCTGCAGGTTCGCGGACAGCTCGCGCAGCTCCTCGCGTGACTGCCGCAGCGCGCTCTCGTTGCGCACCCGCTCGGTGACGTCGCGCAGCATCACCGTGTACAGCTTGCCGGAGCCGTCGCGGATCTGCGAGATCGATGCCTCGATCGGGAACTCCTCGCCGTTCTCGCGCAGCCCGTACAGCACGCGCTGGCGGCCCATCTGCCGCTCGGATACGCCCGTCACGCCGAACTGCTCGACGTGCTTCTCGTGCGCCTCGCGAAAGCGCTCGGGGATGAAGCGCGACAGCGGCGAGCCGATCGCGTCCATCGCGGACACGCCGAACACGCGTTCGGCGGCCGGATTGAAGATCACGATCGTCTGCATCTCGTCGACCGTGATGATCGCTTCCATTGACGAGCGGATGATGCCCATCATCCGCGCTTCGTTGAGCGGGCTGTCGTCCGCGTAGCCGTCACGCGCGCCGACGCGCCCGACGAGCAGATACGCGAGCACCGCGAGCAGCGCGGACGTCGCCGCGCCGGCGACGAACACCGTGGTCGCGACGGCGTCCGAGCGGATCGCCGCCCAGCGGTTTTCCGTCGTATAGGCGAGCGCGAGCGGCATGCCGCCGAAATTGAGCGAGTCCGTGCGCGCAAGCGACGGGCGCGACGCGTCGGCGCCGCCGTAGTCGCGCTCGGTCGTGTAGACAAGCACGCCCGCTTCGCCCGCCGTCAGGCGCAGGTCGATGTCGCGGTCGTTCGCGGTCGACAGCTCGACCAGGCGGCGCGCGTCGAGCGTCGCGACGACGAAGCCGGCCGTGTCCGCGCGGCGACGCTCGGGGGCGGGCAGCGCGCCGTTCGCCGTGTAGACGGGCAGGTAGAGCGCGAGCGCGCCCGCGCCGCTGTCCGGCGCGTAGGTGTTCTCGGGCGGCGCCGCATGCGCGTCGAGCGTCGCCAGGCCGGAATCCGCGGCGCGCAGCAGCGCGGCGCGCGTCTGCGGATCGACGCCCGGTTGCGCGGCGGCGCCGCTGGCGGTCTTCGCGTCGATGAAGCCGAGCGAGCGGATCGGCGAGCGCGCACGATCGAGATCGAGCTGCGCCTGATAGTTCGCCCAGCCGACGGCGGCGGGCGACGCGTTCTCGCCGAGCATGCCGCGCGCGCCGCGCAGCACCGTCGTGGCGGTCAGCAGTTCCTGCCGCAGCGTCGTCGTCACGTGCGCGGCGCGGCGCTCGAAACGGGCCTGCGCGGCATTGCGCTCCTGCTGCAGCACGAGCCGCGCGACGCCATACGACGCAGCGATGCCCAGCGCGGCGACGGCCACGGCGACGAGCGCGCCGCGCCGGTCGGTGCGGGACGCATCGCGCGATGCGCCAGGGCTGATCCCGCTGGCGGTCATGAATTCATACCTATGCTTCGTTATGCCGGTGCGGCTGGTTGGGGGAGCGTCGAGTGAACGGGCCCGATGCGCGGCGGGAATTGGAATGCCGACATTTTGCGTGATTCCCGTCATTTTCGGCAATGCGACAACGCGAAAGCGTTGCGGACCGAATTCTTTCAAATATTACGCGCCAACGCAATCCGTTCGATCCGGCGCCGCCGCGCGGGGCCGGCGCTTGCCCGCGCATGCGTCGCCGGCGCGCGGGCGCGGCGCCGGGCATCGTGCAGTGCGGAATCGGTGCGCCAGAAAACGATTCCGTGCGCATTTCATCGCGATTTTCCATTGGCTGACTTCAGGCTGACTTCATGGGTTGCCATACGCTCGCCATCTGATTCGCCGACATTGGGCGGTGCATCGCCGTCGGCATTTTTCGCGCTTTGCGTCCGTGCGGCTATCGCGTCGCATCGGATTTTCATGACCGGTTTTTTCGTGGCCGCCGCGGCGGAGTCGATCGTGCGATCGCGAAGGGGCGCGTTTCCGTTTCCTTTACTTTGCAAAAGGCCGTTGCTAGATTCAAAACCGAGCGCCTCGCTCCCCCACAAGGATCGCCATGAGCCATTTCCTCGACAGGCTGCGCTTTTTCACGACCGCCCGACCGCAGTTTTCCGACGGGCATGGCGCGGTCACCGACGAGGATCGAAAGTGGGAAGAGGGCTACCGGCAGCGCTGGCAGCACGACAAGATCGTCCGCTCGACGCACGGCGTGAACTGCACCGGCTCGTGCTCGTGGAAGGTCTACGTGAAGGGCGGCATCGTCACGTGGGAAACGCAGCAGACCGACTATCCGCGCACCCGCCCGGACATGCCGAACCACGAGCCGCGCGGCTGCTCGCGCGGCGCGTCGTACTCGTGGTACCTGTACAGCGCGAACCGGCTCAAGTACCCGCTCGTGCGCAGCGCGCTCGTCAGGCTGTGGCGCGCGCGGCGCCGCACGATGGAACCCGTCGACGCATGGCGCTCGATCGTCGACGACGAAGACGCGCGGCGCGGCTATCAAAGCCGGCGCGGTCTCGGCGGCTTCGTGCGCGCGACGTGGGACGAGGTCAGCGAGATCGTCGCGGCGGCGAACGTGCATACGGTCGCGCGCCACGGGCCGGACCGCGTCGTCGGGTTTTCGCCGATCCCGGCGATGTCGATGGTGTCGTATGCGGCGGGCTCGCGCTACCTGTCGCTGATCGGCGGCGTATGCCTGAGCTTCTACGACTGGTATTGCGACCTGCCGCCCGCGTCGCCGCAGACGTGGGGCGAGCAGACCGACGTGCCCGAATCCGCCGACTGGTACAACTCGACGTTCATCATGATGTGGGGCTCCAACGTCCCGCAGACGCGCACGCCCGATGCGCACTTCCTCGTCGAGGCGCGCTACCGCGGCACGAAGATCGTGTCGGTGTTTCCCGACTATTCGGAAGGCGCGAAGTTCGGCGATCTGTGGCTGCACCCGAAGCAGGGCACCGACGCGGCGCTCGCGCTCGCGATGGGGCACGTGGTCCTGAAGGAATTCCACGTCGAGGGCGCGAGCGACTATTTCGCAGACTATTGCCGCCGCTACACGGACATGCCGTGCATCGTGCGGCTCGTGCCGCATGGCGCGGGCTACGTGCCCGAGCGGCTCGTGCGCGCGTCCGATTTCGACGGCGCGCTCGGCGAAGCCGAGCACCCGGAATGGAAGACGGTGATGATCGACGACGCGACGGGCGAGTTCGCCATGCCGGTCGGCTCGATCGGCTTCCGGTGGGCGAAGCCCGACGGCGGCAACCAGGGCAAGTGGAACCTGAAGGCCGAGACGGCGGGCGGCCGCGCGCTCGCGCCGCGGCTGTCGCTCGCGAAGGCGCACGACGAAGTCGTCGACGTGCTGTTCCCGTACTTCGGCAACCAGCCGCATGCGCATTTCGAGCCCACCCCGCACGCGTCCGAGCTGTCGCGCAGGATCGGCGCGCGGCGCGTGGCGACGCCCGAGGGCGAGATGCTCGTCGCGACCGTCTACGATCTGTTCGTCGCGAACTATGGAATCGACCAGGGGCTCGGCGGCCGCGACGTCGCGACGAGCTATGACGACGACGTGCCGTACACGCCCGCGTGGCAGGAAGCGATCACCGGCGTGAAGCGCGAGGACGCGATCTCGGTCGCACGGCAGTTCGCTCAGAACGCGCACAAGACGCAGGGCAAGTCGATGGTGATCGTCGGCGCGGGGATCAACCACTGGTTCCACATGGACATGACGTACCGCGCGATCATCAACATGCTGATCATGTGCGGCTGCGTCGGCAAGTCGGGCGGCGGCTGGTCGCACTACGTCGGCCAGGAGAAGCTGCGGCCGCAGACCGGCTGGACCGCGCTCGCGTTCGCGCTCGACTGGCACCGCCCGCCCAGGCAGATGAATGCGACATCGTTCTTCTACGCGCATACCGATCAATGGCGCTACGACCCGATGGACCCGGCCGCGTTGCTGTCGCCGCTCGCCGACAAAAGCCGCTTCCACGGCGCGCCGATCGACTACAACGTGCGCGCCGAGCGGATGGGCTGGCTGCCGTGCGCGCCGCAACTCGCCGCGAATCCGCTGCGCGTCGGCGCGGACATCGCCGATCCCGCGCTTGCGGGCGCGGAAATCGCGCGGCGGCTCGCGTCGGGCGAACTGAAGATGGCGTGCGAGGACCCCGACGCGCCCGAGAACTTCCCGCGCAACCTGTTCGTGTGGCGCTCGAACCTGCTCGGCTCGTCGGGCAAGGGCCACGAGTATTTCCTGAAGCATCTGCTCGGCACGACGCACGGCGTGCAGGGCGACGAGATCCGCGAAGGGAACGGCTCGCGTCCCGAAGAAGTGACGTGGCATGCGGACGCGCCGCGCGGCAAGCTCGACCTGCTCGTCACGCTCGACTTCCGGATGTCGACGACCTGCCTGTACTCGGACATCGTCCTGCCGACCGCGACGTGGTACGAGAAGGACGACATGAACACGTCCGACATGCATCCGTTCATCCATCCGCTGTCGGCGGCGGTCGATCCGGCATGGCAGTCGAAGAGCGACTGGGAGATCTTCAAGGGGATCGCGAAGCGCTTCTCGGCGCTCGCGGAAGGCCATCTCGGCATCGAGCGCGACGTCGTGCTCTCGCCGATCGCGCACGACAGCGCGGCCGAGCTCGCGCAGCCGTTCGACGTGCGCGACTGGAAGCGCGGCGAATGCGACGCGGTGCCCGGCAAGACGATGCCGGCCGTGACCGTCGTCGATCGCGACTATCCGAGCACGTACCGCAAGTACACGTCGCTCGGGCCGCTGATGGACCGGCTCGGCAACGGCGGCAAGGGCATCGGCTGGGACACGAAGGACGAGGTCGCGCTGCTCGGCGCGCTCAACTATCGCGTGACCGAAGCGGGCTGCGCGCAAGGCCGCCCGCGGATCGACAGCGCGCTCGACGCGGCCGAGGTGATCCTCGCGCTCGCGCCCGAGACGAACGGCGCGGTCGCGGTGAAGGCGTGGCAGGCGCTGTCGCGCGCCACCGGCATCGAGCACGCGCATCTCGCGCACGCGCGCGAGGACGAGAAGATCCGCTTTCGCGACATCCAGGCGCAGCCGCGCAAGATCATCTCGTCGCCGACGTGGAGCGGGATCGAATCCGAGCACGTGTCGTACAACGCGGGCTACGTGAACGTGCACGAGCTCGTGCCGTGGCGCACGCTGAGCGGCCGGCAGCAGCTCTATCAGGATCACCCGTGGATGCGCGCGTTCGGCGAATCGCTGTGCGCGTACAAGCCGCCGATCGATACCGGCAGCTACGCGCACATGGTCGGCCAGCGCCCGAACGGCAATCCCGAGATCGTGCTGAACTTCATCACGCCGCATCAGAAGTGGGGCATCCACAGCACGTATACGGACAACCTGCTGATGCTCACGCTGTCGCGCGGCGGGCCGATCGTCTGGATCTCGGAGCGCGACGCGCAGACGATCGGCATCGCCGACAACGACTGGATCGAGTGCTACAACGCGAACGGCGCGCTGTGCGCGCGCGCCGTCGTCAGCCAGCGCGTGCCGCGCGGGATGGTGATGATGTATCACGCGCAGGAGAAGATCGTGAACACGCCGGGCTCGGAGATCACCGGCACGCGCGGCGGCATCCACAACTCGGTCACGCGCGTGTCGCTGAAGCCGACGCACATGATCGGCGGCTACGCGCAACTGTCGTATGGCTTCAACTACTACGGCACGGTCGGCTCGAACCGCGACGAGTTCCTGATCGTGCGCAAGATGAAGCGGATCGACTGGCTCGACGGCGAGCGCGACAACGAAAGCGCGCGCGGCGCAGCCGCGCCGCTGGCCGCTTCCGGCGAACGCAACGCCGATGCGGGAGAAACCCGATGAAGATCCGCGCGCAGATCGCGATGGTGCTCAATCTCGACAAGTGCATCGGCTGCCACACGTGCTCGGTCACGTGCAAGAACGTGTGGACGAGCCGCGAAGGGATGGAGTACGCGTGGTTCAACAATGTCGAGACGAAGCCCGGCATCGGCTATCCGAAGGACTGGGAGAACCAGGAGCGCTGGCGCGGCGGCTGGAAGCGGCGCGCGGACGGCAGGATCGAGCCGCGCCTCGGCGGCAAGTGGCGGCTCCTCGCACAGATCTTCGCGAATCCGCATCTGCCGGAAATCGACGATTACTACGAGCCGTTCACGTTCGACTACGCGCATCTGCAGGAAGCGGGCGACACGAAGGCGATGCCCGTGGCGCGGCCGCGCTCGCTCGTGAGCGGCGAGCGGCTCGAGAAAATCGAGTGGGGGCCGAACTGGGAGGAGATCCTCGGCGGCGAATTCGAAAAGCGCTCGAAGGACTACAATTTCGACCACGTGCAGAAGGACATCTACGGACAGTTCGAGAACACGTTCATGATGTACCTGCCGCGCCTTTGCGAGCACTGCCTGAATCCGGCGTGCGTCGCCGCGTGCCCGTCGGGCTCGATCTACAAGCGCGAGGAAGACGGGATCGTGCTGATCGACCAGGACAAGTGCCGCGGCTGGCGGATGTGCGTGTCCGGCTGCCCGTACAAGAAGATCTACTACAACTGGCAAAGCGGCAAGGCGGAGAAGTGCATCTTCTGCTATCCGCGCATCGAGGCGGGCCAGCCGACCGTGTGCTCGGAGACCTGCGTCGGCCGCATCCGCTATCTCGGCGTGCTGCTGTACGACGCCGACCGCATCGGCGCCGCGGCGAGCGTCGAGCGCGAGACCGATTTGTACGAAGCGCAACTGTCGCTCTTTCTCGATCCGAACGACCCGACCGTCGCCGCGCAGGCGGAGCGCGACGGCGTGCCGGCCGCGTGGCTCGACGCGGCGCGGCGCTCGCCCGTCTACAAGATGGCGATCGACTGGAAGATCGCGTTCCCGCTGCATCCGGAGTACCGGACGCTGCCGATGGTCTGGTACGTGCCGCCGCTGTCGCCGATCAACGCAGCCGCGAACAGCGGCTCGCTCGGGATGAACGGCTATCTGCCCGACGTCGAATCGCTGCGCATTCCGCTGCGCTATCTCGCGAACCTGCTGACCGCGGGCGACGAGGCGCCCGTGAAGCACGCGCTCGAGCGGCTGCTCGCGATGCGCGCGTTCATGCGCGCCCGGCACGTCGATCGCGTCGACGCGCCGGGCGTGCTGAAGCAGGCGCGCCTGTCGGTCGCGCAGGTCGACGAGATGTACCGCTATCTCGCGATCGCGAACTACGAGGATCGCTTCGTGATCCCGACGACCCATCGCGAATACGCGGAGGACGCATTCGACCTGCGCGCGTCGTGCGGCTTCTCGTTCGGCAACGGCTGCTCGGGCGGCACGTCGCAGGCGAGCCTGTTCGGGATGAAGAAAGGCCGGAGGACGATTCCGATCAAGGAGGCGGAGCAATGAGCGACGCACCGGCCGAGCCGCGCGGCGCCGTGTATTCGGCGCTGTCCGCGCTGCTCGATTATCCGAGCGACGCGCTCGTCGACGCGCTGCCCGCGATCGATGCGTGCGCGCGCGACGCGAAAGGTCTGGCGAAAGAGGCGCGCGCGGGACTCGCGCGCCTCATCGGGTATCTCGGCGAGCGCGATTTGCTGACGCTGCAGGAGAACTACGTCGCGCTGTTCGATCGCGGCCGCGCGACGTCGCTGCACCTGTTCGAGCACGTGCACGGCGAGTCGCGCGATCGCGGGCAGGCGATGGTCGACCTGCTGCAGATGTACGAGCGGCACGGGCTCTATCTGAGCGCGCACGAGCTGCCCGATTATCTGCCGGTGTTCCTCGAATATCTGTCGCGATTGCCGGAGCGCGACGCGCGCAATCTGCTCGTGGAGACGGCGGACATCCTGCAGGCGCTCGCGGCGGCGCTCGCGAAGCGCGGCAGCCATTACGGCTTCGCGATCGGCGCGCTGCTGTCGCTCGCGGGCAAGGGGCAGGCCGACGCGCCCGATGCGCCGGACGACGATGCGCATACGAGCGTCGACCACCGCGCGCTCGACGCCGACTACGCGGACGAGCCGGTGCGCTTCGTCGGCGCGGCGACGCCGGGCGCGGCGGAGCCCGTGCGGTTCTACGACCGGCGGCCGGGCCGCCAAGCTGCGGAACGAGGCGAGGCGGGACGAAAACCGGCGGCGGTGAAAAGGCCGGGGGGCAGGACCGACGAAGCACCCGACGAAGAATCAGGAGAAGCCCATGAGCGATGACCTGAATACGTTTCTGTTCGGCATCTATCCGTACCTCTGCGTCGCGGTGCTGCTGATCGGCAGCCTGATCCGCTTCGATCGCGAGCAGTACACGTGGAAGAGCGATTCGTCGCAACTGCTGCGGCGCGGCGCGCTGCGGCTCGGCAGCAACCTGTTCCACTGGGGCGTGCTCGTCGTCGTGATCGGCCATTTCGGCGGCTTTCTCGCGCCGCACTGGCTCGTGTCGCCGTTCCTGTCGGCGTCCGCGCATCAGCTCGTCGCGATGGTGGGCGGCGGCGCGGCGGGCGCGGTCGCGATCGTCGGGCTCACGATCCTGATCGTGCGGCGGCTCGGCGACGCGCGCATCCGCCACAACAGCCGCAAGTCCGACATCCTGATCGTGCTGATGCTGTGGGCGCAGCTCGCGCTCGGGCTCGGCACGGTCGTGCTGTCCGCGCGCCACATGGACGGCGCGATGTTCGAGGTGCTGACCGGCTACGTGAAGGGCGTCGTCACGTTCCAGCCGGGCATCGCGGGCCTGCTCGCCGGCGTGCCGTGGACCTATCGCGCGCACATCCTGCTCGGCTTCACGATCTTCCTCGTGTCGCCGTTCACGCGGATGGTGCATATCTGGAGCGGATTCGCGTCGGTTGCATACCTGATCCGCCCGTACCAGCTCGTTCGCAAGCGTTGACGCGGCCGATGAACACGATCGACGAAACCCTCGATACGCGGCCGCACGCACGCGTGAGCGTGAACGGCGTCGAGATCGGCGCGGCCGACATCGCCGCCGAGCGCGCGCATCATCCCGACGCCGAGGATCCGCTCGACGCGGCGCGGCGCGCGCTCGTCGTGCACGAGCTGCTGCGCCAGCGCGCGGTCGCGCTCGGGCTCGCGGCCGACGGCGCGCCGCTCGGCGACGACGCGCTCGACGCGCTGCTCGCGCGCGAGCTCACGCATCTGCCGGAGCCGACGCGCGACGATTGCGAGCGCTACTACCGCAACCATGCGGAGCGCTTTCGCCGCCGCGACATCGTGCATGCGAGCCATATCCTGTTCGCGGTGACGGACGCGACGCCGCTCGCGCCGCTGCGCCGCGAGGCCGAGGCGGCGCTCGCGCGCGCGCTTGCCGCGCCGCAGACGTTCGAGACGCTCGCGCGCGAACTGTCGAACTGCCCGTCGGCGGCGGTCGGCGGCAATCTCGGGCAATTGCTGCGCGGCGATTCGGTGCCGGAATTCGACGCGGCCGTGTTCGACACGCCGGAGCTCGGCGTGCTGCCGCGCCTCGTGAACACGCGTTTCGGCTTCCATATCGTGCGGATCGAGCGCCGCGAGCCGGGCGATCCGGTGCCGTTCGACGCGGTCGCGGCCGACATCGCCGCGTTCCTCGCCGAGCGCGTGCGGCACAAGGCGATCCAGCAATACGTGACGATTCTCGCGAGCCGCGCGCGGATCGAGGGCGTCGCGTTCGGCGACGCGAACGGACCGCTGGTTCAATGAACTGATCGGAAAAGGAGGGCGGACATGGTCTCACAGCACGATTCCGGCGCGTTCGACCATGCGCCCGCGATTCCCGCGCGCGCATGGTCGGTGCTTTTCGCGAGCACGTTCGCGTTCCTCGTCTGCTTCGTCGTCTGGATGATGTTCGGCGTGCTCGGCATCCAGTTGCGCGAAGACCTGCGTCTGAACGCGACCGAGTTCGGCATGCTCACGTCGACGCCCGTGCTGACGGGCGCGCTGATGCGGCTGCCGCTCGGCGCATGGACCGACCGCTTCGGCGGCCGCATCGTGATGACGGTGCTGCTCGTCGTCTGCGCGGTGCCCGTCTACGGGGTCAGCTACGCGAACGCGCTGTGGCAGTTCCTGCTGATCGGGCTCTTTCTCGGCTGCGTCGGCGCATCATTCGCGGTCGGCACGCCGTACGTCGCGCGGTTCTTTCCGCCGCAGCGGCGCGGGCTCGCGATGGGCGTGTTCGGCGCCGGCACGGTGGGCGCGGCGGTCAACCTGTTCGTCACGCCGCGGTTGCTCGCCGCATACGGCTGGCGCTTCGTGCCGCGCGTGTACGCCGTTGCGCTCATCGTCACCGCGGCGATCTTCTGGCTCGCCTCGGCGCCCGATCCCGGCGCGGGCGCGCAAAAGGGCTCATGGGTCGATTCGTTCAAGGTGCTGCGCGATCCGCGCGTATGGAAGCTCTGTCAGTACTACTCGATCACGTTCGGCGGCTTCACCGCGCTGTCGCTGTGGATTCCGCAGTATCTGAAGAACGGCTATGGGATGTCGCTCGTCGCCGCGTCCGCGTTCGCGGCGGGCTTTTCGCTGCCGGGCTCGGTGCTGCGCGCGCTCGGCGGCGCGCTCGCCGACCGCTACGGCGCGCACGCGATCACCTGGTGGGGGCTGTGGGTCGCGTGGATTTGCCTGTTCCTGCTGTCCTATCCGCCGACCGACCTCGTGATCCATACGATCGACGGCACCGCGACGCTGCGGCTGCATGTTCCGCTCGCGGCGTTCGTCGTGCTGACGTTCGCGCTCGGCGCGGTGTTCGCGTTCGGGATGGCGTCGACGTTCAAGTACGTCGCCGACGATTTCCCGAACGACATGGGGGTCGTCACCGGCATCGTCGGGCTGGCGGGCGGGCTCGGCGGCTTCCTGCTGCCGGTCATCTTCGGCGCGCTCGTCGATCTGCTGCGCGTGCGTTCGACGTGCTTCATGTTCCTGTACGGGATCGTGTGGGTGTCGCTGATCATCCTGTACTTGTCCGAGATCCGGCGCGTGCCCGTCACGGGCGCCGCCGCGCGCTGATCGATCCGGCCGTTCAGGCGATCCGCTCGGCGTCCGCCGGCTGCGCGGCCGGCTCGGCCGCGGCGGCGCGCTCGACGCCGGACTGCCGGCGCCTGCGCGCGACGGGTTCGAGGATGCTCGTCGCGTCGCCGAGGAAGAGCCAGTGGGCCTCGCCGGGCGCGGCCGCGTCCGATTCGCGGATCCAGTTCGCGCCGCACGCGCGGCAGCGGAATTTGGCGATCACGACCGGCTTGCGCGACAGCGGCCGCAGTTTGGTCGGCTTGCCGAGCGCGTCGAGCGGAACGTCGCTCGACGCCGGGTGCCGCTCGGAAACGAGCGGCTGACAGACATCGCAAGGTATCATTGCTGCTTTTCTACGGCACGGGCGCACACGCGCCCACGAATCAGGCGGCGGGCTTGCGGCGCGACTGCGGCTTCGCGGCGCCGCGCACGGCAACCGTGCTGCGCGTCTTGTAGCTCACGCCGTGCTGCTCGAGATAATCGCGAATCATCTGCCGCACGACCTGCGACGGCGTCAAATCCTGCGCGGCGCACAGTTGCTCGAACGCCTTTTTCTTGAAGGGGTCGATCAGGACGGTCAGACGGGCGCTTTTCGTTTCCATGACGGGACACAGTGGCGAGTATGTTAATCAAATTATAATACATGCCGCCTCCCCGTCGACTTTTTCATCCGTTCCTCATTTGCGGCCCCGCTTCGCGCGCGCCGCATCACGCGTCGACCGGTTCGCCGAACCTGCTCCAGTCGTAGCTCGCGCCCAGTTCGAGCCGCACTGCCGCCTCGGCGAGATCGACGCTGTGCCGATCGGCCAGCGCGTTCGCGCGCTCGATCATCGTCTCGAGCGACGGCAGCGGCGCGTCGGTTTTCCAGGCGAAGACGATCAGGTTCAGCGCGCTGTCCTCGGCGGGCGCGAGCGCCGCCGATGCGCCGAACGCGTCGCGCAGCGCGGCGAGGCTGTCGGCCACCCGCGGATCGTCGACGAGCAGATTGACGACGAGCACGCCGTCGTCCGCCAGATGGCGGCGGCAGTCCGCGTAGAACTGCCGGGTGCCGAGCTCGAGCGGCAGGCCGCCGGCGTCGAAGCCGTCGACGATCAACACGTCGGCGCGCGCGTCGCCCGCCGACGCGACATAGCTTGCGCCGTCCGCGCACAGAACCGTGAAGCGCGCGTCGTCGGGCGGAATCCGGAACCGGTCGCGCAGCGCGATCACGTCCGGATTGATCTCGATCGACGTGATCTGCGCATCGGGCAGGTACCGGTAAAAATATTTCGCGAGCGAGCCGCCGCCCAGGCCGATCATCGCGATTCGCCGCGGCCGCGGGTGCAGCAGCAGAAAGCCTGCCATCGTGCGCGTGTAGCCGAGCGCGAGCAGATCCGGGCCGTCGACGTACATGCAGCTTTGCATGCCGCGCTCGTCGAAGCACAGCGACACGAGATGCGGCGTCTCGATCACGACGGGCGAATTCGCGCGAGCGCAACGGTGCGGCGCGGACAGCGGGCCCGACGAGTTCGCGGGCATGCCGGGAAAGCGAGGTCGCATCGGCCGGTTCTCCCGCGCGCTCAGCGTTGGGTCAGCAGCGCCGCGAGGGAATCGAGCGCGTCCTCCTCGTCGGGGCCGCTCGACAGGATCTGCATCCGCGTGCCGCATTTCGCGCGCAGCGCGACCACGGACATCACGTCCTTCGCGTTCGCATGGCGACCGTTCGCGACGACGACGATGTCGCTCTGGAAGCGGCCCGCCGCGCCGGCGAGCGCCTCGCCTGCGAACGCGGCGTCATAGCGCCCCCATTTCGGACCGATTTCGATCAATGCGTGTGCCACCGGGATTCCTTCAAGTGATGCATCGGGCGCGCCGTTCAGCCGGCTCGCGCGCTTGCCCGCTCAGTGCATGACGCGCGCCTGCGCACGGGCGAGGAACGCGAGCAGCTCGTCGGCCCACGCGTGATCGTGCAGGACGATCTTCGCGGTGTCGAGCGGCGTCATGTCGCGGCTCAGATGCACGAGCGCAAGCGAGCGAGGCGGGCAGGGCCGCTGGAAGAAGCGGCCCTCGTCGTCGAGGAAGAGGCACGGGCGCTGCCGGATCTGCGCGCTCGATACCGAGACCGGGTCCAGCACGTGCCGCGCCGACTCCTTCGGGTACACGAAGATGACGTTCGTGCCGAGCGCCTCGAGGCGCTCGCACGCGTCCGAGAAGCGGTACAGCATCTGAAAGCCGCGCTCGCCGCTCCTGCCGACGCCGACGATCACGAGCCCCTGCGCGCCCATCACGTCCCGCGGCTCGCGGCGCGCGTAGTCGTGCGCAAGGAGCGCTACGCGCATGTCGAACATGCGTGCGTCCGGGGCGAGCCGCGCATCGGAAGGCGCGAGCGGTTGAGCCAATCGCCGGAGCGGGCCGGCGCGCGATCGATCATTTTCATGCGAGAAGAAGTATATGCACATAACATTAACATGGTATGTGCGTTCCCGGAAAGTGGGCGAGCGCGCGGGCGAGGTCGGCGCAACGCGCGGGAGGGCGGCAAAACGCGCGTCGACGCCTGTCAGGCGGCTTTCGGAACGGCGAGAGGGCCGTTGCGCCTCGCGCGACGATTCCGCCGGCCGGGCCGGGGGCCGGGCGGCGGCATCGGGATTCGGGCGTCGACGCCCGAACGCGCCGTCCGGCTCCCCGCGCCGTCAGCGCACGCGCCCGCTGCCCGGCCGGCCGGCCCATTCGCGCAGGTCGTCGAGCATCGGGATGCCGGCCAGCACGACGAGCAGGCCCGCGAGCGGAATCGTCACCGAATAGCCCACATGCTTGAAGCCGAGCGCGCCCGCGAGGCCGCCCGAGAAGAACATCGCGAGCATCGTGCCGAGCACGCGCAGCTTCTGCCGGTTCGCGTACACGTCGGGCTCGCCGGGGTCGACCTGCGTCGAGTTCCAGTAGAACAGCTTGCCGAGCTCGATGCCGAGATCGGTGACGATGCCCGTCATGTGCGTCGTGCGGATCTCGGCGTTCGAGAGCTTCGTGATGATCGCGTTCTGCAGGCCCATGATGAAGCACAGCAGAACGACCGTGACGGGCACGAAGAACGCCCGCCAGAGCGCCAGATGGCTGCCGAGCAGCCCGAAGCACAGCAGCAGGAACGCCTCCAGCAGCAGCGGGAACGCATAGCGGCTGTGCAGCCCCTTGCGGCGGCCCCAGTTGACGAGCACGGCCGACGTGGCCGCGCCCAGCAGGAACGACGCGAGCGACGCGATTCCCGCGAACACGAGCACGATGTCGCCGAGGGCCGCCTGATCGGCGATCGCCGAGACGATGCCGCTCATGTGCGACGTGTACTGCTTGACGGCGAGAAAGCCGCCGGCGTTCGCGGCGCCCGCGACGAACGCCAGGGAAAAGCCGAGGTGGCGGTTCGCGTCGAGATTGCGGTCCTTTCCGGCGAGGCTGCGAAAGTAGGCGACAGGCATGGTGTGGCGACGGGAGGGGCTGCGCGTCCGCTCACATGTCCGGGCCGGCGCGTGCGTGCGCCGCACGGCCGCGACGCGGGGTATACCGGAGGAACGAGGCGATGCGTATCGACGCGTATGGTGACAGATCGACAATGGTGCTAGGATGATAACGTCATTATCATACTCTTGTAACGAGATGGTCCTGCGATGACGCTCCGCCCGACGCCCGAAACCAAAGAGGAGACGCGCTGCGCGGGCGCGCGCTGCGCGCACCGCGCACGTTGCGGCGCCGCATGCGCGCGGCCTTTCGCCGCTTGCGCGGCGCGCGCCGCTTCGCCATACTCGTTCGCACGTCGGCTGGTGCGACGCTAGGCGAACCGCGAGTCATACAACATGGAACAGGGCCTGCTTCTCCGATGCGTGCTGTTCATCGCGCTCGCGTGGCTCGCGCTCGGCTGCGCCGGACTCGCGAACATGCGCCGCACCGGTGTGATCGCACACGGTCTCTATCCGATCGGCGCGCTGGCGGGCCTCGCGCTCGCGGCAGCCGGTCTCGCCGGGGTGTTCGCCGGACCGTCGACGGCCGTGCTGCCGCTCGGCCTGCCCGATCTGCCGTTCCATCTGCGCATCGATGCGCTGTCCTCCTATTTCCTGTTCGTGCTCGGCGTGGTGACGGCGGGCGTCGGCGCGTTCTCGTCCGGCTACTTCCGCAAGGGCGAGGGCACGGCGCCCGGCCTCATCTGCTTCGAATACCACGTGTGCGTCGCGAGCATGGCGCTTCTGCTCGTCGCGGACGACGCGTACTGCTTCATGGTCGCGTGGGAGACGCTGACGCTGTCGGCGACCTTCCTCGTGATGACGAACCACCGGATCGCCGAGATCCGCCGCGCCGCATTCCTCTATTTCCTGATCTCGCACGTCGGCGCGCTCGCGCTCCTGCTGTGCTTCGGCCTGCTGCAGGCGGGCACGGGCGATTACACGTTCGCGAACATGCGCGTCCAGCATCTCGACGGGCTCGCCGCGTCGGCCGCGTTCGTGCTCGCGCTCGCCGGCTTCGGCGCGAAGGCGGGCATCTTCCCGCTTCACGTGTGGCTGCCGGACGCGCATCCGGCCGCGCCGTCACCCGTGTCCGCGCTCCTGAGCGGCTTCGTGCTGAAGGTCGGCCTGTACGGGATCCTGCGCACGGTGCTCGACCTGCTGCACGTGCAGGTGGCGTGGTGGGGCGTGCTCATGCTCGCGCTCGGCCTGTTCAGCGCGTTGCTCGGCGTCGTGTTCAGCACGATCCAGACCGACATGAAGCGGCTGCTCGCCTATTCGTCGATCGACAACGTCGGCCTGATGTGCGTGAGCCTCGGGCTCACGATCCTGTTCCTCGGCTACCGGCTGCCCGCGCTCGCCGCGCTGTCGCTGACGGCGCTGCTGTATCAGATCGTCGCGCACGCGTGCTTCAAGAGCCTGCTGTTCCTCGGCACGGGCGCCGTGCTGCACGCGACGGGCGAGCGCAATCTCGGCCGGCTCGGCGGCCTGATCCGCTTCATGCCGTGGACCGCGTGGGCGATGCTCGTCGCGGTCGCCGCGAGCGCCGGGCTGCCGCCGTCGAGCGGCTTCGTGTCCGAATGGCTGCTCGTGCAGAGCTTCCTGTTCACGCCGGGCCTGCCGGATTCGGTGCTCGGGATGACGGTGCCGCTCGTCGCGGCGCTCGTCGCGCTGACGGCGGCGCTCGCCGGCTACACGATGGTCAAGTTCTTCGGCATCGTGTTCCTCGGCCAGCCGCGCGAGGCCAAGCTCGAGCGCGCGCGCGACGCGAGCCCGTGGGAGCGCGTCGCGTTCGGCTGGTTCGCGGCGGCGAGCGTGCTGCTCGGCCTCGCGCCCGTCCAGTACGTGAAGGTGCTCGACGCGGTCACGCGCGCGCTGATCGGCGCGGGCATCGGCGGAACGAACCACGGATGGCTGCTGTTCGCGCCCGTGTCCACCGCGCGCGCGAGCTACATGCCGGCGCTCTTCATGCTGTTCTTCGTCGCGTGCTGCGCGCTCGCGTGGCTGCTCGTGCGGCGCTTCTACCACGGGCAGCTCCGGCGCTCGGCGCCGTGGTCGTGCGGCAATCCGTTCGTGACCGCGCGGATGCAGGACACGGCCGAAGGCTTCGGTCAGCCGATCCGCGAGATCTTCACACCGTTCTTCCGCGTCGAGCGGCGGCTGCCGTCGCCGTACGACCGGCAGCCGGAATACCGGATGAGCGTCGCGGACCGCACGTGGCATCTGCTGTACGAGCCGATCGCCGCGCTGGTGAACCGCGTCGCCTCGCTCGTCGGGCTGTTGCAGACGGGGCGCATCGCGGTCTATCTGATGTACAGCTTCATCGTGCTGATCGTCCTTTTGACGGTGGTGAGACGATGGTGACCGCATCCGGCATCCTGTCACAGACGCTCGAGATTCTCGTCGCGCTCGCGGCCGCGCCGCTGTTGACGGGCTGGGTCAACCAGTGCCGCGCGTGGCTGCAGAACCGCCGCGCGCCGAGCATCTGGCAGCCGTACCGGATGCTGCACAAGCTGTTCAACAAGGAATCGATCGTCGCGGCGCACGCGAGCCCGCTCTTTCGCGGCGCGCCTTACGTGGTCTGGGCGGCGATGACGCTCGCGTGCGCGATCGTGCCGACGCTGTCGACCGAGCTGCCGTTCTCGCCCGCCGCCGACGCGATCGCGCTCGTCGGCCTGTTCGCGCTCGCGCGCGTCGCGCTGTCGCTCGCGGCGATGGACATCGGTACCGCGTTCGGCACGCTCGGCGCGCGCCGCGAAATGCTGATCGGCTTCCTCGCTGAACCGGCGCTCCTGATGGTGCTGTTCTCGGCGTCGCTGATCACGCGCTCGACGCTGCTGACGAGCATCGTCGCGACGCTCGGCCACCGCGAGATCGTGATCTATCCGAGCCTCGCGTTCGCGGGGATCGCGTTTACGCTCGTGTCGCTCGCGGAGAACGCGCGGCTGCCGGTCGACAACCCCGCGACGCACCTCGAGCTGACGATGATTCACGAGGCGCTGATCCTCGAATATTCGGGCCGCCATCTCGCGCTGATGGAATGGGCGGCAAGCCTGAAGCTCTTCGCGTATTCGTGCATCGGCCTCGCGCTCTTCATGCCGTGGGGGATCGCCGAGGCGGGCAGTCCGCTCGCGCTGCTGTTCGCGCTGCCGGCGCTCTTCATCAAGCTGCTCCTGGGCGGCGCGGCGCTCGCCGTCGTCGAGACGACGAACGCGAAGATGCGCCTGTTCCGCGTGCCCGAATTTCTCGCGACCGCGTTCCTGCTCGCGGTGATCGGCATGCTCGTCCATTTCCTGCTGGGGGCGTAGATGCACGGCTACGCGACGCAGCTCGTCAATTTCCTCGCGGCGATCCTGCTGCTCCTGTCGTTCGCGATGCTGAGCCAGCGGCGGATCCTGTCGCTGATCCATCTGTATACGCTGCAGGGCGTCGCGCTCGTGTCGGCGAACCTGATTCTCGGCTTCGTGACGGCGGACACGCATCTGTACGTGTCCGCCGCGCTCACGCTGCTGCTGAAGGTCGGGCTGATCCCGTGGATCCTGTACCGGCTCGTGCAGCGGCTGAACGTGAAGGCCGACGTCGAGCCGCTCCTGAACATCCCGACGACGCTCGTCGCCGGCATCGCGCTCGTGATCGTCGCGTTCAACGTCGCGGCGCCGATCAGCCGGCTCGCCGAATCGGCCGCGCGCGGCACGCTCGGCATCGCGCTCGCGTGCGTGCTGCTGTCGTTCATGATGATGATCACGCGCGCGAAGGCGATTCCGCAGGTGATCGGCTTCCTGTCGATGGAAAACGGCCTGTTCTTCGCCGCCGCGGCGGCGACCAACGGGATGCCGATGATCGTCGAGCTCGGGATCGGGCTCGACGTGCTCGTCGGTATCCTGATCCTCGGCGTATTCATGTTCCAGATCCGCGAGCAGTTCGACAGCCTCGACATCCACCATCTCGAGAAACTGAAAGATGATTGACGTCTACGTGCTGCTTGCGTCGCTCGGCCTTCCGCTCGTCGCGGGCGGATGCCTTGCGCTCGTGCGGCGGCAGCACGTCGCGCGCGCGCTGAACGTCGGCTTCAGCTTTCTCACGTGCGCGGCGACGCTCGCGCTCGCCGCGCGCACCGTCGCGAACGGGCCGATGTACGCGGTGGGGAAGCTTTTCCTCGTCGATCCGTTCAACGTGTTCCTCGTCGCGCTGACGGCGTTCGTCGGCTGGACGACGTCGCTGTTCTCGAATCCGTACATGCGCATCGAGCAGGACCGCGGCAAGATGAGCGACGGCCGGATGCGGCTCTATCACTGCATGTATCAGTTGTTCATCTTCGCGATGCTGCTCGCTCTGCTCACGAACAACGTCGGCGTGCTGTGGGTCGCGATGGAGGCGGCGACGCTCGCGACGGTGCTGCTCGTCAGCGTCTACCGGACCGCGGCGAGCCTCGAGGCCGCGTGGAAGTACTTCATCCTGTGCGGCGTCGGCATCGCGCAGGCGCTGTTCGGCACGATCCTCCTGTATCTCGCGGCGGGCCGGCTGCTCGCGGACGGCGACGCGCTGCTGTGGACGAGCCTGAACGCAGTCAAGACGCAGCTCGATCCGACGATCATGTCGATCGCATTCGTGTTCCTGCTCGTCGGCTACGGGACCAAGGTGGGGCTCGTGCCGATGCACAACTGGCTGCCCGACGCGCACGCCGAAGGCCCGACGCCGATCTCGGCGGTGCTCTCGGGGCTGCTGCTGAACGTCGCGCTGTACGCGGTGCTGCGCTGCAAGGTGCTCGCCGACGGCGCGCTCGGCAACGCGCTGCCCGGGCACCTGCTCGTCGGCTTCGGGCTCGTGTCGGTGCTCGTCGCGTCGTTCTCGCTGTTCCGGCAAAAGGACGTGAAGCGGCTGTTCTCGTATTCGTCGATCGAGCACATGGGCCTGATGACGTTCGCATTCGGCCTCGGCGGCCCGGTCGCGACGTTCGCGGGGCTGCTGCACATGACGGTTCACTCGCTCGTCAAGTCGGCGATTTTCTTCGCGGTCGGGCACGCGGCGCAGAAGGCGCACACGCAGGCGATCGACGGCATCCGCGGGCTCCTGCAGGTGAGCCCGACGGTCGGCTGGGGGATGATGCTCGGCACGCTCGCGATCCTCGGCATGCCGCCGTTCGGCGTGTTCGCGAGCGAATTCCTGATCCTGACGACGGCGATCGCGAAGCTCCCGTGGAGCGCACCGTTCCTGCTCGTCGCGCTCGCGGCGGCGTTCGCGGCGATCTTCATGCGCGTGCAGCGGATGGTGTTCGGCGAATCGAACGTCGCATCGCTCGAGCATCCGCCGGCGCTGCTGCCGGTGTTCGTTCACCTCGCCCTCGGCTTGATGCTCGGGCTCTACGTGCCGCCGTATCTCGCGACCTGGTATCGGCAGGCGGCGGCGATGATCGCGGGGTAGCCGATGCGAACCGACTCCTTCCAGATTCCCGGTCAGACGCGCGTGGCAAGCGCGGCAGGGCAGGCGCGCGTCGTGTTCGCGTCGGTCGACGCCGATGCGTGGACGCGCGCCGCCGAGACGATTTGCGAGGCCGGCGGGCGGCTCGTCACGCTGTGGGGCGGCGAGCCCGTCGCCGGATGCTTCGAGGTGTGCGCCGCGTTCGAGCTGGACGACGGGCTGTTGTGGTTGCGCCTGCCGGTCGAACCGGCGTCGAACGAAGGGCGGGAGGCAGGCGAAGCCGGCAATGAGAAAGAAGCCGACGGCGCGGGCGACTACCCGGATCTGTCGACGATCTTCGCCGGCGCGGCGCGAATGCAGCGGGCGATTCGCGATCTCGTCGGCCTGCGCGCGCGCGGCGCGGACGACATGCGGCCGTGGCTCGATCACGGTGCATGGCCGCGCGGCTACCATCCGCTGCGCCGGCGTGCGACGGGCCGCGAGCGCTTCGAGACCGCGACGGCCGACTATCCGTTCGTGCCGGTCGCGGGCGACGGCGTGCACGAGATCGCGGTCGGGCCGATTCATGCGGGCGTGATCGAGCCTGGGCATTTCCGCTTCTCGGTGGTCGGCGAAAAGGTGCTGCGGCTCGAGGAACGGCTCGGCTACGCGCATCGCGGCGTCGAGCGGCTCTTCGAGCGCGCGGATGCGCTCGCGGGCGGCCGGCTCGCCGCGCGCATCGCCGGCGATTCGACGGTCGCGTTCACATGGGCGTACTGCATGGCGCTCGAACAGGCGCTGAAGGTCCGCGTGCCGGACCGCGCGCTGCGGCTGCGCGCGCTGCTGCTCGAGCGCGAGCGCGTCGCCAACCATCTCGGCGATCTCGGCGCGCTCGGCAACGACGCGGGCTTTGCGGTCGGCCTCGCGCATTTCTCGCGGCTCAAGGAAGACTGGCTGCGCCTGAACGACCGGATCTTCGGGCATCGCTATCTGATGGATCGAATCGCGCCGGGCGGCGTCGAGCGCGACGTCGCGGCGGACGACGCCGCGGCGATCGTCGCGCAGTGCGACCGGATCGAGGGCGAAGTGCGCACGATGCAGTCGATCTACGACGATCAGTCCGGCCTGCAGGACCGCTTTGCCGGCACCGGGCGGCTCACCGCGCGGACGGCCGCGCACTTCGGCGTGTGCGGGCTCGTTGCGCGGGCGAGCGGGCAGGCGCGCGACGTGCGCGGCGACCACCGGCTCGCGCCGTACGACGCGGTGCCCATCGACGTCGTCAGCGACGCGCGCGGCGACGTCGCGGCGCGCGTTGCGGTGCGCTTCGCCGAAACGTACGAGTCGATGCGCGCGATTCGCGCGCTGCTCGCCGGCCTGCCGGGCGACGGAATTGCCGCCGAGGTCGCGCTCGCCGCGAACGTTCCGGGCAACCCGGCCGATGCGGAAGGCGCTGAAGATGCGGGAGACGGACGCGGTGCGGGAAGCGCAGCCGACGATGCGCGGCGGCGCGGCATCGGCTGGGTCGAAGGCTGGCGCGGGCCGGTGCTCGTCGCGCTCGAACTCGATGCGCGCGGCGCCGTCGCGCGCTGCCATTGCCACGATCCGTCATGGCACAACTGGCCCGCGCTCGAGCATGCGATCATCGGCAACATCGTGGCCGACTTCCCGTTGATCAACAAGTCGTTCAACCTGAACTACGCGGGGCACGACCTGTAATGTGGCAGCTCATCAAACAGATCGCACGCACCGGCCGGCCCGACGAGCCCGCGCCGATGGGCGAAGACGCATGGCAGCGGGATGCGCAGCCCATCCGGCAGGAGATTCTCGACATCCTCGGCCGCGCGCTGTGCATCCGCGCGGTTGATGCCGGCTCGTGCAACGGCTGCGAGCTCGAACTGCACGCGCTCGGCAATCCGTACTACAACATCGAAGGCCTCGGCATCAAGTTCGTCGCGAGCCCCCGGCACGCGGACATGCTGCTGATCACCGGGCCGCTCACGCTGAACATGCGCGACGCCGTGCGTCTCGCGTATGACGCGACGCCCGCGCCGAAGCTCGTCGTCGCGGCAGGCGATTGCGCATGCACGGGCGGCGTGTTCGCGGGCAGCTACGCGGTGTGCGGGCCCGTCGAGACGCTCGTGCCGGTCGACATCGCGATTCCGGGCTGCCCGCCGCGGCCGCTCGATCTGCTGCGCGGCATCCGCAGCGCGCTCGAACGCGTGCGCACGGACATGCGTTGACGCCCTCCGGGCGTCGTCGATGCGCTGCACAACACTCGATTATTCGTCGGCGACTCCTCTTCGCATCGAGATACATTCAAACTGTTCGATCGGCGCGTCGTGACGGCCGGCGCAGCCGTGCGCGCGATCCGCAAACGTATCCATTCCACTTGTAGGGGAATCCCTACGTCCGCTGCGCATAATCCTACGCCGCTCTCGTCTTTTACTGATTTCCAATCGGGCACTTTTTATCGCACCCTTGATGGATCGAAAAATACAAAAAATTGCCGCGCCTGCCCGAAGCTGTACCTGATTCGTACTCCGCCAGTTTCCCGAAAGACGCGAAAACTCCTTGTCAAGGTCATGTTCGGCCGAGCGAGCAACGAAATAGAAAGGCACGAAGTCGATGGGATTACTGCGGAGTTTCCGAGCGTGGCGCAAGCTGCGGCGTCTGCCGTCGATCAAGATTGAGACGAAGGCGGCCGCAGCGCAGAGCGAGCCCGCGGCGCATGCGAAGTGGGCGGTCGTGATTCGCAGCGCGGATGGCGCACGGGTCGGCGAAGCGACCTACGGCCTTTCGCGGCTGACCGACCGGCTGTACGTGCATAGCCTCGAGATCGCGCCGTCGGCGCGGCGGCGCGGCTACGCGCTCGCGTTCCTGATGATGCTGAACCGCTACTACAAGGTGCCGATCGTGCCGATGTCCGACAGGGCGGGCGGCAGTCCGTTCTGGGCCAGCGTGAAGAAGCTGAGGCCGGGCGGCCTCGCCGTGCTGTTCGACGAAAGAGCCGATGGCGCGGGCATGCCGCCGCCGCACGCATAGCGGCGCTTGCCCGGCTCGCGATGCGATGTCGCCACCAAGCTGCCCTGGGGCGTTCGAGCATGACGCGCCGGCCCGCGCCGCGGTCAGGCGTTCGGCCCGTGCACGAGCAGCAACGGAATCTGCGTGAGCCGCGCGACGCGCTGCGCGACGCTGCCGAGCAGCCAGCGCGACACGCCGCGCCGGCCGTGCGTGCCCATCACGAGCAGATCCGCGGGCCAGCGGTCGGCTTCGCGCACGATCGTGTGCGCGACGTCGTCGCTCGTCAGGTCGGTGCTGACCACCGCGGTGCTCGATTGGCCGGGCGCTTCGTCGAGCAGTTGGCGCGCGACGGCGAGCGCCTTCTCGCTTTCCTCGACAAAGGCGTCCTCCAGCATGTGGATCGGCACGAAATCGGTGAGCCGCACCGCGCGGTCGATCACGTAGATCGCGCGCAGATGCGTGTCGGGCGTCGCGAATTGCGCGCCGTAGCGTAACGCGCGCGCGGCGATCGGGCTGCCGTCGGTCGCGAGCAGCACGCGCTTCGGCGCATGCGTGGCCGATTCGACGCCGGGCGGCACGAACAGAATCGCGCAATCCGTCCTCGCGAGCAGCGGCTCGGACACGCTGCCGTCGACCCAGCGCAGCACCCCCTGATACTGATGCGAGCCGACGACGAGCAGATCGGCTTGCCAGTCGCGCGTCTCGTCGAGAAGCGCGTCGACGACGTCGCCGCCTTTCTTCGCGAGATCGACGATCGCCGTTTCGACGGTGACGTCGTCGCGGCCGAAAGTGACCGTCGCGTCGCCGAGCGCGTTCGACGCGTCGTTGACGAGCTCGGTGTGCGCCGCGGCGAATTCGGACGGCGCGAACGTATGCGGCAGCGTGTACGCGCGCGGCGTGTCGACGACGCTGATGAAGCGCACCGTCGCGCCGGCGGGCACCACGTGCTTCAGATAGGCGACGGCGCGCTGCGACGCCTTCGACGCGTCGGTCGCGACGAGAACGCGCTGCGGCAGCGACAGCGGGGCGGGATTCGAGGTATCGGTAGGCATCGTCGACTCCATCAACGTATGAGGCGGACAACGGCCCGTTTATTGTGTGGCACCAGCCTCGCCGTTCGTTGAGCGAAATCAAGCTTTTCGAGCGCCGAGAAAGGGCGTGCGGACGGCGAAACCGGGCCGAGGATCGGCGCGAAACGCCCCGCCGAACGGCTTGAGCGCGAGCAGGTCGTCTCTTTCCGACGATTCGCAGTCGAGAATCACGAAGCCGTAGCGATTGAAGGTTCCGATCATGCCGGAGACATCGTCATCGGTCATCGTGCGGGGAGAGCGGATGGGCAGCGTCACTGCGGACAACGGCAACGCGCCGCCGAACGGCTGGCTGGAATTGCCTCTGAGACGTTTGTTCTGCTGAAGCGGCCGGCGTGCGGCGGAAGCATCGGCGCGCAGTCCGAATGCACGAAATATGGAAAGGGGGAGTGTCTTTTGCCGATGCCCGTATCCGGCACGGGCAATCAAGAAAAGATATTCGAGCGTTTCAAAAACGAAGAATGAGAGAGGCGCGGAGGAAACCGATCGAATCGGCTTTGACGGTTTAAAGAGCGGGCGTCGATTCCCGCATCGCATGGCGGAAAGAAAGGGCGTGAACGCAGCGCGGACGCGCAGCGACGATGCACGCCTGCTTCGTCGGGCGAATCGTCTCGGGCGATTTATCGCGCGATCATTCCGCGGGATCGAGCAGCGACAATTCGTCGACGAAGCGCACGGCGAACGATGCAGTGCCGCGCGCATCCGCCGCGCGCTCGGCGGCAATCGCATAGATCGCGTGCGCCGCAGCCGTCGCGGCGAGCGGCGCGCCGCGTTGCGCGAGCAGCGCCGCGATCAGCGCGCCGAGCGCGCATCCGGCGCCCGTCACGCGCGTGAGGCGCGCATCGCCGCCCGCGATGGCGAGCGTCTCGACGCCGTCCGTCACGTAGTCAGTCGGGCCGCTCACCGCGACGACAGCGCCGCTGCGCCGCGCGAGATCGCCGATGAACGCGAGCGCGCTTTCCGGGCTCGCGGTCGTATCGACGCCCTTGCCGGCCGCCGCGCCGCCCGCGAGCGCGATCAGCTCGCTTGCGTTGCCGCGGATCACGGTCGGCTCGAGAGCGAGCAGATCGCGTACGATCGCGTCGTATTCGGGCGCGCCCGCGCCGACCGCGACCGGATCGAGCACCCAGCGCGTGCCTGCCTCCGACGCGGCGCACGCGGCCGCGCGCAGCGTGTCGGCGCCGCTGCTCATCAGCGCGGCCGTGTTGATCCACAGCGCGCCCGCGCCGGCGCCGAAACGCACGGGCCAGTCGGCCGCGGCTCCGATCGCGGGCGCCGCGCCGACGGCGAGCAGCACGTTCGCGCTCAGGTTCGCGGCGACGTAGTTCGTGAGCCCGTAGACGAACGGCGCCGCGTGCTTGACGGCGGCGAACTCGTCGCGAACGAGCGGCGTGTTCCAGTTGACCGATTTCATGTTGTCATTCCTTGTCGCGTCCGCGTCCGCGCATGCAAGTGCGCTCGACTGCGTGCGTTCGCGTATCGTGCGCCCGATCCCGCCGGCGATGGCCGGAAAAGGGCGGCTGCGGCACTGTAAACGTTACGGCGCGCGCATGCATCGATCGCCGTCAAGCCGCCGCGAGTCTTTGCATGATCGCGATGCTCGGCCGCGCGAACCGGCATCACGCGCGGCGCGCCTTCGCTCGTTCGCCGGGCATCGACAGAATGTCGAGCGCCTGCTGCATCAGCTCGATGCTCTGGCTTTCCTGCATGATGCCCGCGTGCAGCACGAGATGCTGCAAGCGCCGCTCCTTCGTGTCCATGCCGTGCGTGAAATCGCGCGCCTCGATCTCGCGGTACAGCGCGAGCTTCTGCCGGTGCAGCTCGAGCCGCCGCCGGATTTCGTCGGCGAGCCCGGTCGGCCCGACGACCGCTTCCGCGCGCAGCCGGATCATCAGCTCGTCGCGCACCGGCTTCGGATTGTCGTGCTGCGCGATCCAGCGCTTCAGCTCCTTGCGGCCCGCGGGCAGGATCCGGTACGCGCGCTTGCGCCCGCGCGCCTGCTCGACGGGCGTCGATTCGACCCAGCCTTCGTCTTCGAGCCGTGCGAGCTCGCGGTAGATCTGTTGATGGGTCGCGTGCCAGAAGTAGCCGATCGAGCGATCGAAGCGGCGCGTCAGCTCGGAGCCGGAGCCCGGGCGTTCGGCGAGGGACGTGAGCAGCGCGTGGGGCAGGGACATTGCGGTGGAGCCGGGGATCGAAATCCCCGCATCTTGCCACACCGCGGGGCGCGCGCCCGTTTAGAGGACGCACTTTATGCAACGCGTTGCATCGGCTGGCGGGCGCCGATATATTTATGCAACCCGTTGCAAAAAAAGAGCGACCGATGACCTTTTATCCCCACCTGACGGCTCCGCTGGAGCTCGGTTTCACATCGCTGAAGAACCGCGTGCTGATGGGCTCGATGCACGTCGGGCTCGAGGAGGCCCCGAACGGCTTCGAGCGGATGGCCGCGTTCTACGCGGAACGCGCGCGCGGCGAGGCCGGGCTCATCGTCACGGGCGGCATCGCGCCGAACGAGCGCGGCCGGATGACGCCCGGCGGCTCGATGCTCGCGACCGAGGAGGAGGCCGAGCGCCATCGGATCGTCACGCGCGCGGTGCACGACGCGGACGGCAAGATCGCGATGCAGATCCTGCATTTCGGCCGCTACGCGCATCACCCGGCGCTCGTCGCGCCTAGCGCGCTGAAGGCGCCGATCAATGCGTTCACGCCGCATGCGCTGTCGGCGAGCGAAGTCGGCGCGACGATCGACGACTTCGCTCGCTGCGCGGCGCTCGCGCAGTACGCGGGCTACGACGGCGTCGAGATCATGGGTTCCGAAGGCTATCTGATCAACGAGTTCATTGCCGCGCGCACGAATCATCGCGACGACGAATGGGGCGGCGCGTACGAAAACCGCATCCGCTTTCCGGTCGAAATCGTGCGGCGCGTGCGCGAGCGGGTCGGCGCGAACTTCATCGTCATTTATCGGCTGTCGATGCTCGATCTCGTCGAAGGCGGCTCGACGCTCGACGAGGTGATCCGCCTCGCGCAGGCGATCGAGGCGGCCGGCGCGACGATCCTGAACACCGGGATCGGCTGGCACGAGGCGCGCATCCCGACGATCGCAACGAAGGTGCCGCGCGCCGCGTACGCGTGGGTGACGAAGCGGCTCGTCGGCCATGTCGGTATTCCGCTCGTCGCGACGAACCGGATCAACACGCCCGAGCTCGCCGAGCAACTGCTCGCCGACGGCTATTGCGACATGGTGTCGATGGCGCGGCCGTTCCTAGCCGATGCGCAGTTCGTGCGCAAGGCGCGCGAAGGGCGCGCGGACGAGATCAACACCTGCATCGGCTGCAACCAGGCGTGCCTCGATCACATCTTCAGCGGCAAGATCACGTCATGCCTCGTCAACCCGCGCGCATGCCACGAGACCGAGCTCGTGATCGAGCCGGCCGAGCGGCGCAAGCGGATCGCGGTCGTCGGCGCGGGCCCGGCGGGCCTGAGCTTCGCCGTCACGGCCGCCGGGCGCGGGCATCGAGTCGAACTGTTCGAGGCGTCGCCGGAAATCGGCGGGCAGTTCAACATCGCGAAGAAGGTGCCCGGCAAGGAGGAATTTCACGAGACGCTGCGCTATTTCCGCCGGCAGATCGAGCTGCGCGGCGTGACGCTGCACCTGAGCACGCGGGCGGACGTCGCGCGGCTCGCGGGCGGCGGCTTCGACGAAATCGTGCTCGCGACGGGCGTGACGCCGCGCGTGCCCGACATCGACGGCATCGATCACGCGCGCGTGCTCGGCTATCTCGACGTGCTGCGCGACGGCAAGCCGGTCGGCGCGAGCGTCGCCGTGATCGGCGCGGGCGGGATCGGCTTCGACGTCAGCGAATATCTGACGCAGGCGGGCGAGAGCGCGAGCGTCGCGCCGGCGAAGTTCTATGCCGAATGGGGCGTGGACATCGGGCACGACGCGCGCGGCGGCGTGCGCCTGCCGCACGTCGACGCCGCGCCGCGCGACGTGCATCTGCTGCAGCGCAAGGCGTCGAAGGTGGGCGACGGGCTCGGCAAGACGACGGGCTGGATTCATCGGACGTCGCTGAAGGCGCGGCGCGTCGCGATGTCGTCGAACGTGTCGTACGAGCGGATCGACGACGCCGGGCTGCACGTGCGCATCGACGGCGAGCCGCGGACGCTCCCGGTCGACAGCGTCGTCGTCTGCGCGGGCCAGGAGCCGCAGCGCGAGCTATACGACGGCCTGCGCGCGGCCGGCTGCTCGGTGCATCTGATCGGCGGCGCGCACGTCGCCGCGGAGCTCGACGCGAAGCGCGCGATCCTGCAGGGGACGACGCTCGCCGCGTCGATCTGACGCGCGCGGCTCGCCGCGCCGCGCGACAGTGCAACATCCACGATTTGACCGACTTCGACCGACAAGGAGACGCAACATGACTTCGATTCCCGCCACCGTGCAGCCGGCCGTGCGGCAGTCGCTCGAGCGCTGGCACGCGATGGTCGCCGCGCGCGACATGACGGCGCTCGCCGACATCGCCGATCCGAACGCGGTGTTCCGTTCGCCGATCGCGCATTCGGCCTACGCGGGCGCGCCCGCGCTCGTGCTCGCGATCGGCACGGTCGTCAACGTGTTCAACGATTTCGTCTATCACCGCCAGCTCGTGACCGACGACGGCCTGAGCGTCGTGCTCGAATTCAGCGCGCGGGTGGGCGACAAGCAGTTGAAGGGCATCGACCTGATCCGCTTCGACGAGGCCGGCAAGATCGTCGAGTTCGAGGTGATGGTGCGCCCGGCAAGCGGCCTGCAGGCGCTCGGCGCCGAAATGGGCGCGCGCATCGGCGCGCGCCTGCCCGAATTCAAAGCGAATGTGTAAACGACAAGCGAATAAAAATAGAAATAGAGATTTTCGCTTGATAAAACACGAATAGCGCTTTCAGGCTAAATGTTAAGGTTGCATTGCTCTAAACTCCGAAACAGGTCGCGCGGTCGTTGTGCCACGCACGCGTGACGATCCTTTTTATCGATGATTCTCAAATGATGTCGCGGATCGTTTTGTTTCGTTTTGAATAAGCGACGGCCGTGTTTCACGGCGTAGCGGAACACCGATATTCCGATCGTGCTCCAGCGAGCGCGTGTGCCACGCGCGCCGCCCGGCGGCGTTGCGCATACCGGCATGCAGTGATCGATCAAGCAGTGGAGGGGACTGTTTCGTCCGCTCGCCTATTTGCGCGTGCGGCGAAAGCGTATATGCGGACAAAAAAAATGCCAATCGGAGGCCAGATGACCTGCTTCGTTGACCAATTGAAGTTGATTTTCGATCATTATCCGGGCCTCTGGGGCTGCCAGGACAGCGAGTCACGATTCATTCATGTCAACGATGCGTTCGCGAAAGTGGTCGGCGTGCGCGATCCGCGCGAGCTCGAGAACAAATCAGCGTTCGATCTGCCATGCGGATCGTCGAATTGTGCGGCCCAATTCCAGGCCCAGGACCGCGAGGTGCGCGAAACCGGCCGGGCGATCAAGGTGCTCGACATCCATCCGTACGCATCGGGTGTCTGGATGGCGTTCGTCTTCACGAAGATTCCGCTCGTCGACCGGAACGAGGAGATCGTCGGCACGATCTTCCATGCGACGGAGCTGTCGCAGATCGACATGATCACGCTCGGCCGCGTGATCGGCGATTCGTACGCGGGCAAGCGGATCGGCGGTCCCGTCGAGCAAGGCTCGTACCGGATCGATTCGCCGAAGGACGCGCGCGAGCTGACCGAGCGCGAGCGGCAGGTGTTGTTCTTCCTCGCGCGCAACAAGACGGCGAAGGACATTGCGAACATTCTCGGGCTGTCGGCGCGCACGATCGAGCAATACATGGAAAACCTGCGCTGCAAGTTCTCCGCGTCGAGCAAGAACGAATTGATCGATCTCGCCGCGGGCGCGGGCTATTGCAACCGGATTCCGCAGTCGCTGCTGCGCAACCAGCTATCGGTCGTGCTGGAACGCGGAGAGCCGCAGATGCGCGACGATGCGTGCCCGCCTGCGCTCATCGCGATGCTTTAGGGTTTGCTCACTGTTCGCGCAAGCCCGTGATTGCGTGAACAGCCCCTAGCCGAGCGCGCCGCCCGCGGCGCAAGCGAACGACGCATTGTCGCGCCGCCCGGCCTCGGGCGTCGGCTCCCAGGCGGCGGGCGCGACCGCGAGCAGCCGCTTCAGCTCGCTCACGATCGCATCCGCCGGTATGCCGCTCGATCGCGCGCCGTCGTGGCCGAGCCTCGGCATGATGTGCTGCACGCCGTCGTACCGCCAGCGGCACGCGTGCGGCTCGGCCGCCTGCAGCGCGCGCGCGAGGATCGACAGGTCGCGCCGCGGCCGGGGCGCCGCCGACACGCGCTCGACCCAACCCTCGTAGCGCTGATGCACGACGACGTCGCCGTGCGCGACGATCGCGAGCGTCGACAGCGGCGTGCGGTTGTGAAAGGCGATCGGCGACAGGCCGAAATAGCGCTGCGACGCGCATCCGCGCGGCGCGCGGGCGTCGGGCAGGCGAAACACCGCGAGATCGAGCGCCGGATGCTGCTCGAGCGTCGCGTCGGGGTGGTCGAGCAGCGCTTCCGTCGCCGCATGGTGCCGATCGGCGGCGCGCCACAGCTCGTCGGGCGGCGACGGCGCGTCGAGCAGGTCGCGCAGCGCGGGTAGCATCGCACGGAAGATCCGCGCGATGCGCGTGCCCTCGTCGCCGGGCGTGCCGATCTCGCGCGACGTGTGCGCGACGATGGCGTTCAGCGCGAACGCGAGCCGCCGCGCCGCATCCGAGCGGCCGCGCGCGAAATCGCCGAAGCGCGCGACATCGACAAGCAGCGCGTGGTGGCGCAGCGCATGGTCGGGCGCGACGAGGCCGTATACCGACGCGAGCCCGTCGAGATCGAAGTGATCGGTCGTCACATGGCGCACGTCGGGATCGTCGGTCATCTCGGGCGCGAAGCGCAGCACGCTCTCGGTCGACAGGTTCGCCTTGTAGCGCGCGGGCGTGCGGTTCGCCGGCCAGTGCGACAGCGTGAGCCGCGTGGCCGCGTTGTGCGTCGCGTCCGCCGAGATGTTCGGCACGTCGCGCGCATGCTCGAACGGCAGGAACGCGAGCCGGCAGCCGGGCGAAAGGCGGACGGCGTCCGTTCGCGGCTGCGGCGCGGCCGTCGACGACGGCCGCTCGAACCCGCCCGGGTGCGCGAGCGCGGCGGCGAGGCGGGCGGCGTCGGTCGCGGCGTCGCGCAGCGCGAGTTCGCCATGACCGCCGAAATCGTAGTGGAGCGTGCCGAGATTGCTGCGCCGCAGGTCGTAAGGATTGCCGTCGTGCGTGAGCGCACCGTCGCCCGCGATCAGATTTTGCAGGTCGATGAACCGATTGTCGCGGATCGCGACGATGCGGCCCGCGAGCAGCCGCAGCTCGAAGCCGTCGAGCCGGGCCGCGACGTCGTCGTCGAACTGCACGGCGTGATCGCCGTCGTGGAGGGGAAGCAGGGTGGTCATCGCAGGGATTCCGTCAAATCAGGGTGTCGTACCGAGGTGGAACAGCAGATAGGCGGCGATCGACCAGACGACGAGCGCGATGTGCGTCAGTTGCAGGCCTTCCTGGCGTATCCAGTAGCCGTACCACAGCCCACCGAGCAGCAGCACGAGCGCGCATGCGGCGAAGCCGGCCACGCCGGCGTCGAGCCACGGCAGCGCGGCCGCGTGCGGCGCCGCCGTCGCGAGCAGCAGCCGGACGCCGCCCCACATCGCGATCGCGGTGAACGCCTGCAACAGCACGATGATCGCGAGCGCGGCGCGGTGCAGCGCGCGAGAAGCCGTCGCGCGGCGCAGCAGCGGCGTGTCGACGGGGGGACCCTGCTTCAGCAGCGCCATGCCCATCGTGCGGCCGACGGTGTTCGTCGTCGCGGCGAACGTCTGCACGTTGTTGATCGTGACGATCGTCGCCCACCCGGCGATCGCGAACGCGTGCAGGGTCTTGAACAGATCGACGCCGGTCAGCGGGATCATCGTGCGCCCCCTTTCGCCGGACGCGGCCGGACGATGCGCGCCCCGTTCGGCGCATGCGCGGCGCTCATCGGATGCGCACGCGACGCGCGACGACCGCGGCGAGCACGGGCGCCGCCGCGAACACCGCGAATAGCCACGCGGCCGCATGCTGCGCGCCGGCGAGGCCGCCCGGCTCCGAGAAGCCCGCGAGGTTCGCGACGAGGCCCGCGAGCGCGGAGCCGATCGCGGTCGCGTAGAGCTGGACGGTCGTGATCGACGTCGACGCGAGGTCTTCCTGGCCCGCCGGCGCGTTCGTCAGCACCTGCGTGAGCAGGTGCGGCCAGCCGACGCCGATGCCGACGCCCACCGCCGCGAGCGCCGCGCACAGCGCCGCGAGACCGGGGCCGCCGGCAAGCAGATGCTGCGGGGGCACGACGATCGCGAGCGCGACGAGTGCGATCGTGACGACGAGCGGGCCGCCGCGCACGAGCGCCTTTGCGGCGCTCGCGCCGCGCCCGGAACTGAACAGCGAGCCGACGGTCCAGCCCGCCGCCATCAGCGCGGTCAGATACCCGGCGACGAGCGGCGGATAGCCGTGGATGATCTGCAGGAAATACGGCACGAAGATCTCGGTCGTCATCCCGATCACGAGCAGGCTCATGCATGCGTAGATCGCGCCGAGCGGCGCGCGCACGTCGTATGCGCCCGTCGGCAGCAGCCGGATCGTCGCGCTGCGCTCGACGCGCGCGATCAGCAGCGCGATCGCGAGGCCGGCGGCGACGCCCGCGACGTTCGCGACGATCTCCTTCGACAGGCTCGCGACCGACACGACGAGCACCGACACCGCGAGCAGCAGGATCTTGCCGATCGCTGGCCGCGCGGCCAGCGCGCCCGACGCCTCGCGCGCGGGCAACTGGACGATCACGATCAGCGCGAGCACGGCGGCGACGGGCACGAGCGCGACGAACGCGAACCGCCACGTGCCCGACTGCGCGAAGACCCCGCCGATCGCGGGTCCGCACAGCGTCGCGACGCCCCACATGCCGGACACCATCGCCATCGCCCGCGACCACAGCCGCTCGTCGAACACGATGCGGATCAGCGCGTAGCTGAGCGCGAACAGGATGCCGCCGCCGAAGCCTTGCGCGGCGCGGCCGGCGAGCATCCACGGCATGTCCTTCGCGAGCGCGCACGCGAGCGTGCCCGCGCAGAACACGACGAGCGCGACGAGATACGCGGCGCGCGGACCGAACCGGCTCAGCACGTTCGCGGACAGCGGCGCGCCGATGATCGAGGCGGCCATGAACAGCGTGGTGTTCCATGCGTAATACTCGAGCCCGCCGATGTCGCGCACGACCGAAGGCAGGATCGTCGTCGCGATGTAGATGTTGATCGCGTGCAGCGCGACCCCGCCGGCCAGTGCGATCGAGCGCAAGCCGTTGCGGCCGGACAGCAGCTCTCCCCACGAAGGGGCGGTGATGGAACTCATGGACTACCTCGTCAGTTGCTGGGTTGGGTTTGTCAGGATGGCGACAGATGCTGCGAGATCAGTTGCGGATTGCTTTCGAGCATCTCGATCTCCGGCGAATAGACTTCGATCTCGAGCCCGTCGGGGTCCTGAAAGTAGAACGCGGTGCGCACGCGGTCGGGGCCCGCGTGATATCCGGGCGCGGGGCCGTTGCCCTTGACGATCCGGATGCCGCCGTCCGCCTCGACGAGCGCGGCGATCGTCTTCACGCCGTCCGGGTCCGCGCGCACGCCGAAGTGATAGCCGGGCGGGTAGGCGACGGCGTCTGCCTGCTCGATGAAGAAATCGAAGCCGTTCAGCTCCATTACAACCTTCTTCGGGCCGAGGTTGTAGCAGTACGACGCTCCGAAGATTCGGCGGTAGAAGTCGACTGACCGGTCGAGATCGCGCGCGAGGATGTTGATGTGGTTCACGCGCAGCTCGCGCGGCCGGCCTTGCTCGGGCGCGTCGCGCAGCCGGCGCCACATCTTGATGCACGCGGCGAACGTCGCGAAGCTCGCGAGCCAGTCGCGCGCGATGTCGGACGACGCGTCGGCTGTCTTCAGCGAGAGCGCGAGCGGATAGCAGAACGCGCCCGGAAGGCCTTCGCGCCAGATCGCGGGCGCTTCGCCTTCGTTGCCTGCCGCACCGATGCGGATCTGCGCGGCGGCCGCCCAGCCGGCCGGGCCGGCGCGCTCGGCGTGCGCCGCCGCGGCCGACGCCGAGCGCGACAGCACGAACACGCCGTCGGGCGCGGGGCCGTCGGCCTGCGGCGCGCGCAGCCGATAGCCAGCCGCCGCGCACTGCGCGGACAGCGTGTGCGTGATTCGCTGCGCATCGGCCGGGGAGGCGTCGAGATTGATCAGTTCGAAGACGAGCATGGTTAGACCTCGCTGGCGGAACGTTGACCGGTGAGCAGCGTGTAGCGGCCGATCGACCGCTCGCCGACGGCGAAGCCGTTGTCGCGCACGACGTTCGCGATCCACGGCGTCGGATGCAGTTCGCCGTGATTCGTGTTCACCATCATGTGCAGCGAGAAATCGGCGGACAGCGCGGGCGTCACGCGGTCGTCGTGCATCGTCATCGTGAGGATCAGCAGCGCGCCGCCGGGCTTCACGAGGCGCGCCGCGTGGTCGATCACCGCGCGGGCTTCCGGATCGTCGAAGTAGTGCAGGCAATCGTTGAGCATCACGACGTCCGCCGCGCCGCCCTCGAAATTGCGCGCATCGAGCAGGTTCTTCTCGAAGAACTCGACGCGCCCTACAAGGCCGTGCGCGTGGATCGTCTTGCGCGCGGCGTCGCGGGTCGTCGGCAGATCCCAGATCTCGCCCGTCAACTGCGGATGGCGGCGCAGCACCTGCGCGAGATACGTGCCGTGGCCGCCCGCGAGGTCGATCACGGTGCGCGCGCGCGCGAACACGCCGAGCTCGCTCACGACGTCGATCATCGGCTGGCTCAGTCGCACCATCGCGTCGTTGAACGCGTCGCGCGCGCGCGTGTCGTGCGCGAAGCGGCTTTCCTGCTGGAACGCGAGCGGCTTTTCGCTGCGCAGGATTTCGCCGAGGCGCGGCCAGTTGTCCCATTGAAGGTGCTGGTGCTCGACGATCGGGCCGATGTAGTCGGCGCTCGTCGTCGTCAGGTAGCGCGCGGTCAGCCCGGTGTTGCGGAACGCGGCGCCTTCCTTCGTCAGCAGGCCGAGCGCGACGAGCGCATGCAACAGGATCGCTGCCTTGCCCTCGACCATGCCGAAGCTCGCCGCGACTTCGGCCGGCGTGCGGTGCGTCTGCGTGAGGTCGAACAGCTTGTCGGCGACGGCGTAATGAAGGATCGCCGATTGCCGGTATTGATCAGACAGCTTCACCAGATCGACGACCGAAGTCAGTGCCGCCTTGTCTTCGGTCGACTCGTAGATGGTCTCGACTGCGGGTGCGTTCATTGAGGTCCTCGTTCGATGTGGTCCTGAAATAGGCCGGTGCGCGGCTTGCGCCGCGCGGCTATGGGTAGACGCTTGACTCGGGGCGCTCGGGCATGCGCGCGCGCCGGCGCAGCAGGACCCGCTGGCCGCAGCCGAGCGCGAGATGATGGAGCGGCCGCAGGCCCCAGCGGTGCGCGACGCCGTCGACCGACGCGGCGAGCCACGGCGCAGGCGCAGGCGCGCCGCAGCGCGACGGGTGCACGTACAGCAGCAGCTCGTCGGCGAGATCGCTGTCGAACAACGCGTCGCACAGCGCGGGATCGGCATCGACGAACAGCTCGTTGACGCCTTGCGCGGCGAGGCGCGCGAAGGCGTCGGGCAGGCGCAGGTCGGCGTCCGGATCGGCCGATGCGCGGGGGCGCCTCGCGTCGTCGACGCGCGCGTTTTCGCAAGGGGCGACGGTGGGCGCACCTTCATCTTCGCGATGGAGCGCGAGCGTGGGCACGTCGTCCGTCGTCGCGCTCGCCGCGGCGAGCGCCGCGCAGTCGCGTGCGCGGACGACGTAGCGCGGCGCGGCGCCGCTTCGCCCGGCGGCGCGGATCGCGTCGTGCGCGTGCGAGAGCACGACCGAGCTGCGCGCGCGCCAATGCCGGATGTCGTCGCGCGATTCGGATCGCATCGCGTCGAGCACCGTCCGATCGATCGCGTCGAGCGGCCGGTCGATCGACACGGTCAGCTTCGCGCGCGTCCACGGCCGGCCGCGCTCGATCCGGCTGAAAAAGCCGATGTTCAGCTCGCGCGCCTGCGCTTCCAGCAGCCCTTGCTCGACGACGATGCCCGCGCCGGCGAGGCGCGCGATTCCGCGTCCCGCGACCTGCTCGAACGGATCGCGCGCGGCGATCACGACGCGCGCGACGCCCGCCGCGACGAGCGCGTTCGCGCACGGCGGCGTCCTGCCGAAATGCGCGCACGGCTCGAGCGTCACGTAGGCGGTCGCGCCGCGTGCGCGCTCGCCCGCTTCGCTCAGCGCGTGCACTTCCGCGTGCGGCTCGCCCGCGCGCCGGTGCCAGCCGGTGCCGAGCGTCTGCCCGCCGCGCGCGATCACGCAACCGACGCGCGGATTCGGATGCGTCGTGTAGAGACCCTGTTCGGCGAGCCGCAGCGCATGGGCCATGTGCGCGCGGTCGATGTCGGAGAACGTGCTCATCGCCGGCGATCCGTCCGATCAGTCCGGTCCGCCGAAGGCGCGGCGCATGCCGCCCGCTTCGCACGGGGGCGGGCGAGGCGCGCCGGGGCGGGGCGCACGCGCCGGTTGGCGATCGATCCGGCGCTCATCGCGACTCCGCGAGCCGGAAGCCCATTGCGTAGATGTCGCGCTGATAGCGGCCGTGGCGGCGCGCGCAGCGCGCGAGATCGCCGAAGCGCGTGAAGCTGCCGCCGCGCGCGATCCGGTAGCTGCCCTGCGTGACGGCGAGGTCGTCGGCGATCGGCTCGCCGCCCGGATACGGTCGATAGTCGTCCGACACGTATTCCTCGACGTTGCCGGCAAGATCGTCGACGCCGAACGTGCTGCGGCCGAGCGGGAAGATGCCGACGGGCGTCGTCGACAGCGGCCCGGCCTCGACCGTGTTCGCCGCGCGCGGATCGAACGCGTCGCCCCACGGGTACTCGACGCCCGTGCCGCCCGACGCCGCGTATTCCCATTCGGCCTCGGTCGGCAGCCGGAAGCGCCGGCCGGTCGCTTCGCTCAGCCAGTCCGCATATGCGTCGGCGGCCTCGGCGGGCACCGACCAGACCGGATGGTTCGCGCGCTCGACCGGATAGACGCCGAACGTCCAGGCGCTCGGCAGCCAGCGTGCGCCCGTTTCCTCGAGGAACAGCCGGTATTCGAGGTTCGTGACGGGGTAGCGCATCACGCGGTACGCGGCGAGCTCGGCCGTATAGCGCGGGCATTCCTTCTCGATCCATTCGCCGGTCACGCCGACGCGCGCCCATTCTGCGATCACCTGCGGCACGCGCTCGGGCTCGGTGCCGAGCCGCGCCTGAGCGGCAGGCACGTCGCACATCTGCGGATCGAGCGGGCGGATGCGCGGGTCGCCCGCGAATCCGAGCAGCGTGCCCGCCGCATAGCGCCGCTCGAACGGCGCGTCGGCATCCTCTGCGATCGCGATCCACTGCGCGCTCGTCATGCGCAGCAAGTCGACGTGCGTCGAGAAGACCGTCGCGCTCGTGCGCGCGACGAACAAGTCGTCCGGCAGCGCCATTGCCGCGCGATCGCTGAGACGGTTCGGGTTATCGGCCAGCTTGAACGTCATGGGCATCCACTCGCGTCAGTCGGATCGGATTTGCGGACCGTCATCACCAGGTAGTGCAGGCCGGCTTTCGGCCGCGGCACCCGCTGGCTGCCGACGGGCGTGAAATGCGCGGCGCCCAGCAGTTCGGCGAGCTCGGGCTCGGTGAACTCGCGATAGAGGCGCTGCGCGTGATTCGCGTAGAGCCGGCCGGGGCCGTCGGATTCGAACACCGAGATCGTGAAGAGCCCGCCCGGCCGCAGCAGGGCGTGAATGCGCGCGAGGTACGCGCGATACGCGTCCGGATGCTGGTGATGCAGGCAGCCGTTGTCGAGCGCGCCGTCGAAGCGGGCCGCGCCTTCGAGCTCGGTCACGGGGCGCGCGACGAAGCGCACGCGCTCGCCCCAGCGCTGCGCGAGCTGCGCCCATTCGGGCGGCTCGACGAGGTCGACCGCCGTCACCCGGTGCCCGTGCTCGAGGAGGTACGCGGTGTCGCGGCCGCGGCCCGCGCCCGCGTCGAGGATGTCGGCGCTCGCGCCGAGATGCGCGTGCAGGATCGCGCTCGCCGGGCGCATCGCCGCCTCGTCGGTCCAGACGTCGCGGCCGTCGTGATAGCTCGACACGAAATCCGAGCGCAGCACCGCCGCGTATTCGCGCGGCGCCGCGAGCGGCCCGTCGACGGGCGCGATCGTGCGCTGCGCATCGATGTAGTGCGGTTCGGTGGCGCTCATGCGTGCTCCAGCGGGATGCGGTACACGTTGCCGTCGTACGAGCTCGCGACGAACGCGCGCGCGGCCGGATCGTACGCGAGCGACGACACGCCCGCCGTCGTCACGCGCGCGTCGATCGCCCAGCGCGCGCCGGTGCGATCGTAGACGGCGACGCGGCCGTTGTAGCTGCCCGTCGCGACATAGCGCCCGTCGGCACTCGCCGCGACGCACTTGATCGAGTGCGTGTGCGGCGTCGCGATCACGTCCGCGTGATGGTCCGGCGACCAGATCCGCAGCTTCAGGTCGCGGCTCACGGACGCGAAATAGCCTTCGCCGAGGCCCGCGCAGCCGTTCGCGATCTTGTCGTGCGCGTGCTTGAGCTCGAACACCGGCTCGAGCGTCGACGCGCGATACCAGCTTGCCGACGCGTCGGCCGCGACCGAGAAGATCAGGTCGCCGGAGATCGCGATGCCCTTGACCGCGTTCGCGTGCAGCGGCAGATCGGTCACATGCGTCGCCCGCGTGCCGTCGATGCGCAGCACGATGCCTTCGCCGGTGTACGCGCCGATCACCGCGTGCGCCGCGCCGTCGCGCGCGAACGCCACGCCGCAGTTCAGCGGCGACCGATGCTGATGCAGCTCGCGGCCGCTGCGCGCGTCGAACACCTTGCCGAGCTGGCCGCCCGTCACGATCAGCTCGCCCGCCGGCGTGAGGAAATTGCACAGGCTGCCCGTGCGCGCATGCTCGCGCTGCTCGACGCGCACGATGCCCGCGTCGCCGATCGTCCACAGATGGCCGTCGACGGGCTGCACCGCGTTCACGCCGTGCGTCGGCGGCAGCTCGGCCGCGTCCCAGCGCTCGGTCTTCCAGTTGTAGCGGCGGTAGCTCGAATGGAACGTCGAGAACACGATGTGCTCGTCGCCCTCGAACGAGCACGAGCGCGGCCACACCTCGGGCGGCAGCGCCGCGCCGCCGAGCGCCTGCGGCTCGCCGGCCGCGCCGATCTTCCAGAGCCGCATCGTGCGGTCATACGACAGCGACACGAGCAGGCCCCGGTCGCCGTCGAGCACGAGGCGCTTCACGCCCGCGTCGTGCGCGTCGATCGTCGCGCGCGCGCCGTCGGCGCCGATCGCGATGATCTCGCCTTCGTCGTTGCCCGCGAAAATGCGCCCGTCGGCGGCGATCGCGATCGTGTCGGTCTCGATGCCGTCGAGATCGATGTCGGCGACGAGGCCGTTCTTCGCGAGCGACCAGCGCTTGATCGTGCCGTCGTCGCTCGACGACACGATCTCGTCGGCGCCGCGCATCCATTCGACCGAGATCACGTCGGCGGTGTGGCCGCCGAACGTGTGCAGCAGCCTGCCGCCGAAATCGTAGACCCGCACGCGGTGATCGCGCGACGCGGTCGCGACGAGCGGCTTGTCCGGATGGAACACGCTCATCTCGACGTCGTCCTCCTGGTCGGCAAATACGGCGACGAGCCGCAGATCGGGCACGGTCCAGAGGCGGGCGCTGTAATCGGACGACGACGTGACGACGTACGCGCCGTCGGGCGAGAACGCCCCCTGGTTCGCGAGGTGGTCGTGCATCGCGCGGGCGAGCGGACGCTGGGTCTTCGCGTCCCACAGGATGACCTGGTTGTCGTAACCGGCCGTCAGGACGTACTGGTCGCGGTGCGCGGCAATCCCGCTGATCGGTGCGCGGTGAGTGATCATTGGAGTTCCTGGCTGAGGTTGATGGCGTGACGGTGGTGATCGATCTTCGCGCGCAGGTAGCCGTGGTTCGTGGTGTTGACGAACACCCCCGTCTGCCTCACGCGCCGAATCCGGATGCCGTGCCTTTCGATCTGCGAGACCTTGTCCGGGTTGTTGGTGACGAGCGAGATCTCGGTGACGCCGAGCGCCTGCAGCATTTGCGCGGCGACGCGGAAATCGCGCATGTCGTCGGGGAAGTTCAGCGCGCGGTTCGCGGCGAACGTGTCGAGGCCTTGCGCGATCTGCAGGCGGTACGCGTCGAGCTTGTTGTACAACCCGATGCCGCGGCCTTCCTGGCGCAGATAGAGCAGGATGCCGCCTTCGCGGCCGAACATCGCGACCGATTCGTCGAGCTGCTCGCCGCAATCGCAGCGCGCGGAGCCGAACACATCGCCCGTCAGGCACTCGGAATGCACGCGCACGAGCGGCGCGTCGGCGAGCGGCCCGAAAACGAGCGCGAGATGCTCGGCGCTGTCGCACAGGCCCTGGAACGTCACCATCTCGGGCTCGAACCGCTGTTGCGCGGTGCGCGGACGAATGGGGACCTTGACGCGCGTACGGACGGACGCGCTCAGCGTTGGGGGGATTCGACCATCGTTCATGCTGTGCCTCAAGGTTATTCAACATTGAGATACGCATCGCGAAGAACACGGAAGTCTTTTGGGATTGTTGTGTCGAATGCTTGAATCGATTTCCGGGTTGTTGCTGTCTCTCGGGTTCTAGGCGAGCTCTTGATTGGCTGCTGCGTCCGATTGTGCAAAAGCATCGCCGATTGTGCATCCGTACCGATTACGGTATCGCCGGTCATTTTCCGATCCGCTTTTCGATTCGTTTCCGATTCGTTTCCGATCCGCTTCATCGCCGCGCGGTTGGTTGCGCGCTCAACCAACTTCCGACGCCGCTCGCGATAACGTCGCCGGCGCGGCCGCCTTGCCATAGTCGACGGGCGCATCGGCCGGGCGCGGCGTCTCGCCCGCGCGCTCGATCCAGCCGCCGCCCAGCGCGCGATACAGATCGACGAGGTTCGTCCAGCGCGCGAGCCGCGCGCTGATCAGTTGCTGCTGCGCCGAGTACAGATCCGTCTGCGCGGTCAGCACCGACAGATAGCTGTCGACGCCGTTCTTGTAGCGCAGGTCCGACAGATCGTAGCGGCGCTGCTGCGCATGCTCGTTGCGCTCGAGCGCCGCGATCTGCTGATCGTACGTGCCGCGCGCGGCGAGCCCGTCCGACACCTCGCGGAACGCGCTCTGGATCGCCTTCTCGTAGTTCGCGATCTCGATGCGCTTCTGCACGTGCGCGAGATCGAGGTTCGCGATGTTCTGCCCGCCTTCGAAGATCGGCAGCGCGATGCTCGGCGCGAACGACCACGCCGCCGTGCCCGCCTTGAACAGGCCGCCGAGCGTCGGGCTCGCGGTGCCGAACGCGCCCGTGAGCGAGATCTTCGGGAAGAACGCCGCGCGCGCCGCGCCGATGTTCGCGTTCGCCGCGCGCAGCGTCTGCTCGGCCTGCATGATGTCGGGGCGCCGCGTCAGCAGATCGGACGGCAGCCCGGCCGGGATGTCCGTCAGCAGGTTCTGCGCGTTCAGCGGCAGGCCGGCCGGCAGATCGTCGGGCAGCGGCTCGCCGATCAGCAGCACGAGCGCGTTGAGCGCCTGCGCGCGCGCGCGCGCCTGCGCCTGCTGGTTCGCGAGCGCCGTCTCGACGACCGTCTGCGCCTGCCGCAGATCGAGCTCCGAGCCGGTGCCGTTGTCGAACTGCAGCTTCGTCAGGTCGTACGACGCGCGCGCCGTCTTCAGCGTGTTCTGCGTGATCTGCAGCAGGTCGTCGGTCGACAGCAGCGTCAGATACTGATCGGCGACTTGCGCGACGAGCGAGATCTCCGCCGCCTTGCGCGCCTGCGCGGTCGCGAAGTATTGCGCGAGCGCCTGGTCCTTCAGGCTCTGCACGCGGCCGAACAGGTCGAGCTCCCACGACGCGGACACGCCGACGTTGTAGGTCCGCGTGATGAGCGGCTGGCCCGTCGTCGACACGCCGGCCGGATAGCGCTGGATCGTGCCCGTGCCGGTGCCGTCGAGCGTCGGGAACAGGCCCGCGCGCGTGATCTGATACTGCGCGCGGGACGCCTCGACGTTCAGCACCGAGACGCGCAAATCGCGGTTGTTCTTCAGCGCGGTCTCGATCAGCCGCTGCAGGCGCGGATCGACGAAGAACTCGCGCCAGCCGATGTCGACGGCCGACTGGCCGTTCGCGCTGCGCGCGCCGGACGCGGCGCCCGGCTGCGCGGCGTAGACGCCGTCGGTCGGGAACGCGCCCGACACCGGCGCGGCCGGACGCTCGTAGCGCGGCGCGAGCGTGCAGCCCGCGGCGAGCAGGGCGACTGCGACGGCGGCTGCACGGACCGTCGTGCGTGCGATCGGAGCGGCAGCGAAGCCGCGTGCGCGGCGGTGACGACGGCGCGAGGCCGCGGCCCCATCGTGAGGAAAGCGATGCATCGTGTCGTTCATGGTTATCGAATGGCTGCGAGCAGTTGCGCGCGCTCGCTGCGCATCGCCGCGCCGTGATCCTTCGCGACGAACGTGTAGACGGTGGGGAGCACGAACAGCGTGAAGAGCGTGCCGACCAGCATGCCGGCCGACACCGTGATGCCGATCGCGAAGCGGCTCGCCGCGCCGGCGCCCGCGGCGAACACGAGCGGCACGAGGCCCGCGACCATCGCCGCTGTCGTCATCAGGATCGGCCGCAGCCGCACCGCCGCCGCGCGCTCGATCGCCGCGCGCCGGTCGAGCCCGTCGTGGCGCTGCAGATCGTTCGCGAAGCTGACCATCAGGATTCCGTGCTTCGAGATCAGCCCGATCAGCGTGACGAGCCCGATTTGCGTATAGATGTTGAGCGTCGCGAAGCCGAGGTAGAGCGGCGCGAGCGCGCCGCAGACCGACAGCGGCACCGAGACGAGGATCACGAGCGGATCGCGCAGGCTCTCGAACTGCGCGGCGAGCACGAGGAAGATCACGATCAGCGCGAAGCCGAACGTGACGGCGAGCCGGTTGCCTTCCTGCACGTACTGCCGCGATTCGCCGAGCCAGTCGATCGAGACGCCGGGCGGCAGCTTCTGCGCCTCGAGGAACGCGACCGCCTCGCCCATCGTCACGCCCGGCGCGGGCACGGCGGAAAACGTCGCCGCATTCATCTGGTTGAACTGGCTGAGCGCGTTCGCCTGACTGCCGTTCGTCACGTGGATCACCGTCGACAGCGGGATCATCTGGCCGGAACCCGTCTTCACGTAATAGCGGCTCAGCATCTCCGACGACAGCCGCTCGCCGCGCGACACCTGCGGAATCACGTCGTACGAGCGGCCCTTGAAGTTGAAGCGGTTCACGTAGTTCTCTCCAACGAGCACGGCGAGCGTATCGGCGATGTCCTTCATCGTCACGCCGAGCGTGTTCGCCTGATTGCGGTCGATCGTCACGCCGACCGCGCGGCTGTCGAACGTCAGGTCGCTGTCGACGACCGCGAAGAGGCCGCTCTTTTGCGCCGCCGCCTTGATCCGCTCCATTTGCGCGTAGAGATCCGCGAAGCTCGACGGCGCGCGCAGCACCATCTGGATCGGCAGCCCGCCGCTCGACGCGGGCAGCGCCGGGAGCTGGAACGCGAACACGCGGTCGCCGCGGATCTCGTCGCCGCGCGCCTGGATCAGCGCCTGCAGCGCCGACGCGCTGCGCGCGCGCCTGTCCCAGTCGACCAGGTTCACGCCGGCGAAGCCGAGATTGCTGCCGCCGTAGCTGTTCAGGATGAAGCTCGTGTCGGCTTCGGGCAGCGTGCGGAACACGCGCTCGATGTCGGGCGCGTAGCGCTCCATGTAGTCGAGGTTCGCGTACTGCGGCGCCTTCACCGCGACCATGATCGAGCCCTGGTCCTCCTGCGGCGCGAGCTCGCGCTTCACACCGGAGAAGAGCAGCATGATGCCCGCCAGCACGCCGGCGCCGATCAGCAGAATCGCGGGCCGCGCGGCGAGGCTCGCGCGCAGGCCGCGTCGATAGACGCGCGTGACGCGCTCGAGCGCGTGTTCGATCGCTTTCGCGACGCGGCCTTCGGACATCTTGCTCGTCAAGAGCAGCGAGCCGAGCATCGGCGACAGCGTGAGCGCGACGATCCCCGACACGAGCACCGCGCCCGCGAGCGTGAACGCGAACTCCTTGAAGAGCGAGCCGGTGAGGCCGCCCATCAGCCCGATCGGCGCGTAGACGGAAATCAGCGTGGCCATCATCACGAGCACGGGCGACGCGATCTCGCGCGCGCCGATCAGCGCCGCGCGCACGGGCGGCTCGCCTTCCTCGATGTGGCGGTGGATGTTCTCGACGACGACGATCGCATCGTCGACGACGAGCCCGATCGCGAGCACCATCGCGAGCAGCGTCAGCAGGTTCAGCGAGAAGCCCGCGGCAAGCATCAGCGCGGCCGAGCCGACGAGCGACAGCGGAATCGTCAGCACCGGGATGATCACCGCGCGAAACGAGCCGAGGAACAGGAAGATCACGACGACGACGATCGCGATCGCCTCGGCGAGCGTCGAGCGGACTTCGGCAATCGACGCGTTGACGAAGCGCGCGCCGTCGAACATGTTTGCGATCTGGATGCTCGCCGGCTTGTTGCGCTCCATCGCGGGCAGCACCGCGCCGACGCCGCGCACGATCTCGAGCGGATTGCCCGCGGGCGTCGCGTTGACCGCGATGTACACCGCGCGGCGGCCGTTCATCAGCGCGCTCGAGTTGTAGTTCTCGCCGCCGATCTCCGCGGTTGCGACGTCCTTCAGCCGCACGAGCCCGCCGCCGTTCGGCGCGTTTTTCACGACCATCTCGTTGAACGCGCCGACGTCGGTCAGATCGGTGTTCGCCGAGATGTCGGCGATCGTGAGCGAGCCCTTGACCTGGCCCGGCGCTGCCTGCACGTTGTTCGCGCGGATCGCCGCGGCGACGTCGCCCGCGGACAGCCCGTGCGCGGCGAGCCGCGTCGCGTCGAGCCAGACCCGCATCGCGAGGTTCTGGCCGCCGAGAATCTCGGCGGAGGCGACGCCCGGCACCGTCGTCACGAGCGGCTGCGCGACACGCACGACGTAATCGGTGATCTGCGGAATCGACAGCGTGTCGCTCGCGAAGCCGAGATACATCACCGCCGTCGGCGCGTCGGTGAGCTTCGTGATCACCGAATCGTACGCGTCGGCGGGCAGCTTGTACTTCACCTGCTGGACCTTGGCCATCACCTCGGTCATCGCGCGATCCGCGTTCGCGTTCAGGCGCAGCCGAGCCTTCACGACGCTCTTGCCCTGCGTCGTCGTCGACGTGATGTACTCGATGCCGTCGGCGGTCGCGATCGATTGCGCGATCGGCGTCGTCACGAAGCCCTGCATCAGGTCCTGCGACGCGCCGGGGTAATCGGTCTCGACGCTGATCGTCGCGCTCTCGAGCGCCGGATACTGGCGCACCGGCAGCGACATCAGCGCGCGCAGGCCGACGAGCAGGATCAGCAGGCTGAACACGAGCGACAGCACCGGGCGGCGGACGAACACGTCCGTGAAGCGCGCGCGCGCCGCGCCCGAATCGTGAGGTGCGCCGGCGTTCATTGCGCGGCTCCCGAGCCCGCGCCGTCGTCGAGCGCCACTTTCACCCTGTCGCCCGCCGCGAGCCGCACTTGGCCCGATGCGACGACGACGTCGCCCGGCCGCAGCCCGTCGGCGATCGCGATGCGGCCTTCGGCGCGCCGCCCGGTCCTCACCGGTTGCAGCCGCACGACGCCGAGCCCGTCGCGGCCCGGCTTGCCGACGACGAGCACCGATTCGCCGCGCTGCGACGTCTGCACCGCCGTGTCGGGCACCGTCAGCGCGCGCTCGCGCGGCGGCAATTCGAGCCGCGCCTGGATGTACATGCCCGGGCGCAGCAGATGATCGGGGTTCGCGAGCGTCGCCTGCACGGCGACGTTGCGCGTGTCGGCGCCGATTTGCGGCTCGATCGCGCTCACGCGCCCGATGAGCGCGCGATCCGGATACGCATCCGTCGTGATCGATACGTTCTGGCCGAGGCGCAACTGGCTCAGGTTCTTCTGCGGCACCGTGAAGTTCGCGTACAGCGTATCGAGATCAGTGAGCGTCGCGATCGCGTCGCCCGCGCTCAGATACTGGCCGAGGTTCACGCGGCGCAGGCCGAGCACGCCGTCGAACGGCGCGCGCACCGCCTTTTGCGTGATCACCGCTTGCGTCTCGCGGATGTCGGCCGCGGACGCGTCGAAATCGAAGCGGTGCTGATCGAAGATGTTGCGCGGCTCCGCGCCCGTCTGCGCGAGCGCCTGCGACCGGTCGAGCTGGCGCTTCGCGTACGCGGCCTTCGCCTGGATCGATGCGAGCTTCGCGCGCTCCGGCTCGTCGAAGAGCTGAACGATCAACTGCCCCTTGCGAACCGTCGCGCCGGCTTCGAAGTGCAGCGCGACGATTCGGCCGGCCACTTCGGGCGCGAGCGTCACCTGGCGGACCGCGTCGAGCGAGCCGACCGCGTCGAGTGTCACGCGCTCGGGCGCGGCGCGCACGGCGACGGCCGAAACCGTCAGCACGGTCGGGGGAGCGGGGGGATGATCGGCGGCCTGCACGCGGCTTTCCCGCCACAGGAACAACCCGCCGAAAATGAACGCCAACAGCGCCAATGCAAGCAATAGCCGACGGCCCATGGAAATCTCTCAGTCATTTTGTAAGAATCGCGGACATGATTTGTCTGACAACGCAATAAGTCAAGCATATCCTTTGTTTATTTGGGTGATTTGCCCGTGCGTATTGCAATATCATTGCATTGCACAAGTTCGACGTTTGATAATGCAGCGATGGACGATAATTTCTCAAAGCAGGAAATTCCGGTCTCCGAGCGCGTGCTGAACGTGCTGAAGCGGCGCGGGCCGCTGCAGGCGGCCGAGCTCGGCGCGTATCTCGGCACGACGGGCGAAGCCGCGCGGCAGCAATTGAAGAAGCTCGAGGCGGACGGGCTCGTCGAGGCGGAAAACGTGCCGCAGGGCGTCGGGCGGCCGGCGCGGATCTGGCGGCTCACGTCGCTCGGCCACGGCCACTTTCCGGACGCGCACGCGGACATGACGGTCGACCTGATCCGGATCATCCGCACGACGCTCGGCCAGCCGACGCTCGATCTGCTGATCGCCGCGCGCGAGACGGAGATGCGCCGCACCTACGCGCAGACGCTCGCCGGCGTGACGGACCCGGAGAAGCGGATCGCGCGGCTCGCGGAGCTGCGCGACCGCGAAGGCTATTTCGCCGAGTGGTCGCGCGCGCCGGACGGCGACGGCTGGCTCTTCATCGAGAATCACTGCCCGATCTGCGCGGCCGCGACCGCGTGCCAGGGGTTCTGCCGCTCGGAGCTCGAGATTTTTCGCGAGATGCTGGGCGATGCGCTGACGATCGAGCGCATCGAGCACATTCCGGCCGGCGCGCGGCGTTGCGCGTACCGGATTCGGCCGAGCGGCGCGAGGACGAGGGACGAAGACGGGCGCGCGCGTGGCGAATGACCGGCTGGCTCTAGCGCGTCGCCGCGCGCAGGAACTGCCCCGAGCGCCGCGTCTCGCCGAAACCGTCGGCGAACGCGCCGTCGCGATACACGAGCTGCCCGTTGACGAGCGTCGCCGCGATCGCCGCGCCGCTGCGGTTCACGAGCCGCCGCAGCCCGCCGAACACGGCCATGTCCTCTTCGTGATAGGCGTCGACCGACGCGTCGAGATGCTCGGGATCGACGATCACGATATCGGCGCGGTCGCCCGCGCGCAGCGTGCCGGCATCGATCCCGAAGTACGCGCCGAGCTCGCCCGTCAAGCGATGCACCGCCTGCTGCACCGACATGAACGGCCGTCCGGCGCGCTCGGCCTCGCGCACGCGGCGCAGGAAGCGCACGGGCGCGTTGTAGAACGCCATGTTGCGCAGGTGCGCGCCCGAATCGGCGAAGCCGATCTGCAGCGACGGATGCGTCGCGATCCGGTCGAGCACGTCCGCGCGGTGATTCGCGATCGTCATGCACCAGCGCAGCTTCTGTCCGTGCGCGACGACGAGATCGAGGAACGCGTCCGCCGGATGGATGCCGCGCTCGTCCGCGACCCGGCCGAACGACTTGCCGACCACCGACGCATCCGGGCAGCCGACGATCCGCGTGTCGTGCAGATCGCGCGTCCACAGCCGCAGGTCGAGCCCCTTGCCGACCTGCTTGCGGAACTCGCGCCGGTAGCCTTCGTTCTGCAGCAGCCGGTTGCGCTCGAGCGCGTCGGCGAGATGCAGCGCCGCGCGGCCCGCGCCGAATTCCTCGAAGATCACGAAATCGATGCCGTCCGCATAGACTTCGAACGGCACCGGCAGATGCTGCCAGACGAGCTCGCCGCGAAACAGCGCGTTCGCGAGCCGCACGCCGCCGAGCAGCACGTCGACGGTGCCGCGCGGCGCGGCCTTGCTGTCGGCCGCGACGAGGAGCGACGTGCGCAGCGGCTTGCGCACGAAGTAGCCGCAGCTCTCGGCCATGAAGAGCAGGCCGTTCAGCGGATTCGTCGTGTTCGGCGCGCTTTGCAGCACGCGGCCGCGGCGGCGCAGCACGCGATTGAGCCGACGGTACTCGCGCCACGTCGCGAACGTCGACGGCAGCGACTTCGACCGGTAGCGCTCGCCGTCGAGCTTGTCCCACGGCGTCGTCATCGACGACAGGCCGACGAAGCCCGCGTCGAGCGCGTCGCCGAGCAGCCGCTCCATCCGTTGCAGCTCGGCCTCGTGCGGCCGCACGCGGTCGTCGACCGCGCGCCCGAGGCCGAGCACGTGCGTGCGCAGGTCCGAATGGCCGAGGAACGCGGCGACGTTCGGGCCGAGCGGCAGCGATTCGAGATGGCGGACGTACGAAGCCGCAGTGTCCCAGGTCTTCACGCGCGACAGCACGGCGAGCATCTGCTCGCGCGGCAGCGCCTCGACGCGGCTGAAGAGGTCGGTGCAGTCGAGCGCGTTCGCGTGGACCGTCGACAGCGAGCACGAGCCGAGGAAGACGCTCGTCACGCCGTGCCGCACCGATTCGGGCAGCCCCGGCGACACGAGAATCTCGGCGTCGTAATGCGTGTGAATGTCGACGAAGCCGGGCATCACCCATTTGCCGGTCGCGTCGATTATGCTCGCGCCGTCCGCGGCGAGCGGCGCGTCCGACACGGTCGCGACGCGGCCGTCGCGTATGCCGAGGTCGCGCGTGCCCGGCTCGGCCAGCGTGCCGTCGAACCATAGGCCGTTGCGGATGATCGTGTCGTAGCGCGCCATCTTGGGGTGTCTCCGTATCGTTCTATGGACGGCCGGGCGGCGGCGAGCCGCGACGCGACGGCCGTCGTGCCTCGCCCAAACGTTACATTGATCGATGTCAGGATGAATTGCAAGCGAGCATTGCTTCGAATCGACGCATCGATTCGGCCTGGATTCCCGGCGTCGGCGCGGTCATTCCGCGATCATTCTCGCGCTCGTCGGCGCGCGGCTCACGCCGCTGACGATCGCGCGGAACAGGGGCGCGGCACGATGGAGCCGTTGATCTCGACGCCCGTCGCGCCGCTCGATCCGATGCTCGGCAAGGTGATATCGCATTTTCGCGATCGGCTCCGTCGATGTGGCGCGGGAAATCGCTCGATTGGCGCGGTCGCGCGCACCTCGTGCACGCATCGTACGCCATTGACGCACGTCAAGCAGCGACGCAACGGGCGCGCTACGTTGTGACGTATCGTGCGTGCGCTGCGGGGGACGGGATGAATGCTTCGACGATACGAGCGGCGGCGCGCGCGGCCGGCGCCGCGCTCGCGTGCGCGATCGCGGCGAGCGCTTCGGCACAGATCCATGTCGGCCACGGCGGCGGGTTTCACGGCAGCCCGCCGGGGCACGGCCATCCCGACTTCCACGGCCGCGACTTCGGCCACTTCGCGCCGCAAGAGAACCTCCGCTGGCGCGGCGGCCACTGGTCGCGCGGCTGGCACGGCGGGCGCTACGCGTGGTGGTGGGTGGTCGGCGGCGTCTGGTACATCTATCCGGCGCCCATCTATCCTTACCCCACCTACGTCCCGCCCGCGGTGGTCGAGCAGGAGCCGCCGCCCGTGCCGAGCGGGCTGCCGCCCGCATCCGCGTGGTACTACTGCGCCGATCCGCAGGGCTATTTCCCGTACGTCGCGTCGTGCAACGTGCCGTGGCAGGCCATCCCGGTGCAGGCCGACGAGCCGGTGCGGCCGTGAGCGGCCGGCCGCGCGCGTGCGCTCAGCACTCGCCTTGCTTGAATGCGTCCAGCGACGATTTCATCTGCGCCTTGCCGGCTGTGCCGTCCGGCAGGGCGTCGACCTTTTGTTCGACGGCGGGCACGATGTTGCATCGCGGCCCGCTCTTGTTGACCAGATTGTCATGGTTGCCGCTCTTTTCGGTGTACGTGTAGAAATCCTTCCCGCAATGAAAATGCGGTCGGGCCGAGCTCGTGACGTAGTCGCTGTTGCTGCAATACGCCTTCTTGAAGTTGGTGGACTTGGCGAATCCGGCGAGCGGAACGACGGCGAGGACGGTGCAGATCAGCATGCGAGTGCGTGGCAGCATCGGGGGGTTCTCCGGGGAAGGAACGTTCGACGGGCGGCCGTTCGCCTGCGGCGACGGGCCGGCGGCGCGGCAACCGGAAGGCGAGGCGGGTTGTGCGCAGCGCACCTACGGTACGACGAATCGCGGATGCCGCGCACCTCCGCAATGCCGGCGGTGCCGACGGATCGAATGGCGCCGGCGATCGTTGCGGCTGGCGAAAGGACGCGCGAGGGCCAGCCGCGCGGGCCGATCGCGCAAGTTCCACTCGATTGACTACGGATTTGCACCAATCGGTGTGCGCGATCCGGCGCGATGTGGCCGACCGTTGATCGGCGTCAATCGCGTGCGCGGGCGATCGCCGATGCTCGGTGATGTACGTCGCGCGCCGCGTGCCGATGTGCATTGTCGGCATTGCGGCGAATCCACGATTCCGGCGATGCCCGCGCATGCCGCCGGCCGCCCGGCGCCGCCCGCGAAACGTACGACCTATCGACAAGGAAAGACGATGATCCACGGATCGAACGAACTCTATGCGGCGATGCGGCGGCGCCGCGATCGCACGCCGCGCGCGCATCCCGCGGACAGCTATGGCGCGCCGGTGCGCCTGAAGAGCGGCATGGGCTGCACCGAATGCGGCGCGCTGTACGACGACGGCCGCTGGAGCTGGCACGCGACGGCGGGCGCGCTGCTGCAGATCGTGTGCCCCGCGTGCCGCCGGATCCGCGAGCGCGCGAGCGCGGGCGAGCTGGTGCTCGCAGGCGGCTACTTCGCGCGCCGCCGCGACGACATCGTCGCGCTGCTGCGCCGTCACGCGGGCGACGACCTCGGCGCCCGCCCGCTCGAGCGCCTCCTGTCGATCGACGCGCTGCCCGCGCGCATGGTCGTGCGCACGACGGGCTCGCATCTCGTCCACCGGCTGAGCGAGGCGCTCGTGCGCGCGCACTGCGGCGATCTCGAAATCGACTATCGTGAAGGAGAGGACGTGCTGCGCGCGCGCTGGATGCGCGAGACCGCATAGCGTCCGCAGCTTTCGATTCCCCCCGTATCGCACAACGCACGCCGAGGCATCCCGATGAAGAGCGAAACCGGATACTTGGGATTCGTCGTCGTGCTCGTGTTCATGGTGCTGCTCGCGCTGCAACTCGCGACGCTCAGCGCACCGGCGACGCAGATCGCGTACAGCGATTTCCGCAAGCTCGCGACGGCCGCGCAGGTCGACGATCTCGAAGTCAGCCAGACGCGGATCACGGGCGTGCTGCGCAACGCGGCCGCGGCGGCGGCGCTGCCCGCGTCCGACGCGGACGCGATCAAGCGCGCAGGCGCGCCGTGGCGCTTCTCGACGAAGCGCGTGACCGACGAGCGCCTGATCGACACGCTCGCTGCAACGGGCACCCGCTATCGCGGCGCAGACGACGACACGTGGATCGGCACGCTCGCGTCGTGGATCGTGCCGGTCGCGGTGTTCGTGCTCGTCTGGAACCTGATGCTGCGACGCCCGCGCGGCGGCCTGCAGGACTGGTCGGGCGTCGGCAAGAGCAAGCCGCGCGTCTACATGGAGGCGAAGACCGGCATCGATTTCGACGACATCGCCGGCATCGACGAGGCGAAGGCCGAGCTCCAGCAGATCGTCGCGTTCCTGCGCGCGCCCGCGCGCTACCAGCGGCTCGGCGGCAAGATCCCGAAGGGCGTGCTGATCGTCGGCGCGCCCGGCACCGGCAAGACGCTGCTCGCGAAGGCGGTCGCGGGCGAGGCGGGCGTGCCGTTCTTCTCGACGAGCGGCTCGTCGTTCGTCGAGATGTTCGTCGGCGTCGGCGCGGCGCGCGTGCGCGATCTGTTCGAGCAGGCGCAACAGAAGGCGCCGTGCATCATCTTCATCGACGAGCTCGACGCGCTCGGCAAGGTGCGCGGCGCGGGCCTCGCGTCGGGCAACGACGAGCGCGAGCAGACGCTCAACCAGTTGCTCGTCGAGATGGACGGCTTCCAGGCGAACTCGGGCGTGATCATCATGGCGGCGACCAATCGTCCGGAGATTCTCGACCCCGCGCTGCTGCGCCCGGGCCGCTTCGACCGGCACATCGCGATCGACCGGCCGGATTTGACGGGGCGCCGGCAGATCCTGTCCGTCCATGTGAAGCACGTGAAGCTCGCGCCGGACGTCGATCTCGGCGAGCTCGCGTCGCGCACGCCCGGCTTCGTCGGCGCGGACCTCGCGAACATCGTCAACGAGGCGGCGCTGCACGCGGCCGAGCTCGACAAGCCGGCCATCGACATGTCCGATTTCGACGAGGCGATCGACCGCGCGATGACCGGCATGGAGCGCAAGAGCCGCGTGATGAGCGAGCGCGAGAAGATCACGATCGCGCATCACGAGGCGGGGCACGCGCTGATCGCGCAGACCCGCGCGCACAGCGATCCGGTGAAGAAGGTGTCGATCATCCCGCGCGGCATCGCGGCGCTCGGCTACACGCAGCAGGTGCCGACCGAGGATCGCTACGTGCTGCGCAAGAGCGAGCTGCTCGACCGGCTCGACGTGCTGCTCGGCGGGCGCGTCGCCGAGGAGATCGTGTTCGGCGACGTGTCGACGGGCGCGGAGAACGATCTCGAGCGCGCGACCGAAATGGCGCGGCACATGGTTGCCCGCTACGGGATGAGCGAGCGGATCGGCCTCGCGACGTTCGGCGACGGGGAAGGGCCGGGGCTGCCGCCCGTCGTCTGGCAGCGCGGCGGCGAGCGCTGCAGCGAGAGCACCGCGACGCGGATCGACGACGAGATTCAGCGGCTCCTCGCCGAAGCGCACGATCGCGTGTCGCGAACGCTGAAGGAGCGGCGCGGCGCGCTCGATCGGATTGCGCAGTATCTGCTGAAGCACGAGGTCGTCGATCACGAGAAGCTCGTGAGGCTCGTCAACGACGAGCCGGTGCCGGAGGGCGATGCGGGCGGCGGCGCGGCGAAGCGCGGCGGCGAGAATCCCGAGCCGGCAAAGCCGCTGCCGGACGTCGGAAAAATCGGCGTCACCGACAAGGCCGACAAGGCCGATCAATCCGTGCCGCAGTAACGTCGCGGCGCTCGCGTCGTGCCGACGCGTCCGGCCGCGCGCCGGAAAGCCGACGTCGCGCCGGCCGCCGGCGCCCGCTCATTCGAGCGGCCATGCCTTTCGCGGCCGCGCCCAGAACAGCATCAGCGCGATCGCGCCGAACATCCCGCCCAGATGCGCGAAATGCGCGATGCCGCTCGCCGCGCCCGCGACGCCGAGCAGCAGCTCGACGCCCGCGTAGAGCAGCGCGAACACCCACGCGCGCATCGGAATCGGCGGAATCAGCAGCACGATGCGGCGCGACGGGTACAGCAGCGCGTACGCGGCGAGCACGCCGAACACGCCCGCCGACGCGCCGATCGTCGGCGCGGCGCCCGCCGCCGTGTAGCGCGCGACCGCGAGCTGCGTGAGCGCGCCGCAGACGACGCTCGCGAGATAAAGCGTGCCGAAGCGCGCGCGGCCGAGCGCGCGCTCGACATCGCGGCCGAACATCACGAGCCCGAGCATGTTGAACAACAGGTGCGACAGCCCCGCGTGCAGCGCGCTGTACGTGACGATCTGCCAGACATGGAACGCGGGCGCGGCGGATGGGGCGCCCGTGCGGGGAAGCGGCGGCCATAGCGCAAACAGCGACAGCACGCGGTCGGGATCGGCGAGCTCGACGAAGAAGCCGATCAGGTTCAGGACGACGATGGCGAGCGTCATGGCGGCCGCGGGCGAGAGAGTGAGGCGTCGACGCTCATTATGCCGGCATCGTGCTATCCGCGCCGACGCCGCGCGGCATCGCGCGCAGGGCCGCGGCGCAACCGTTGGCGCTACCGCCACTGCGGCCGCCGCACGGCGCGCGGCCGCCACGCGGCGGCCACTCGTGCGGCGACCCGCCGAGTACGCTACAGGCTGATCCGGCCGGCCGCGACGAGCCAGCCCGCGAGCAAGGCAAACGCGACGAGTGCGATCAGGATCGCCGCTTCGAACGCCTTGAAGGGCCGCTCGCCGCGCTCGCGCTTCGCCCACGCGTACAGCAGCGCGCCCGGCGCGTAGAGCAGGGCGCTCAGCAGCAGATACTTCGGGCCTGCCGCATACAGCAGCCAGCAGCAGTAGACGGTCGCGACTCCGCCGATCGCCGCGTCGCGCATGCGCATCGTCTCGCCGGGCGCATAGCCTTCGCCCTTGATCGCGATGAGGAGCGCATACACCGCGGAGAACAGATACGGTACGAGGATCATCGACGTCGCGAGCGAGATCAGCGCCTGATAGGTCGCGTTCGATACGAGCGTGACGAGCAGGAACACCTGCACGAGGCCGTTCGTCGCCCACAGCGCGTTGGCGGGCACGCCGTGCGCGTTCTCGCGCGACAGGAAGGCCGGCATCACGCCGTCCTTCGCCGGCGTGAACATCGCCTCGGCGGCGAGCAGCGTCCATGCGAGCAGCGCGCCGCCCACCGACACCAGCAGCCCGACGCCCGCGATCGCGACGCCCGTGCGGCCGATCGCCTTTTCGAGGACGCCCGCCATCGACGGATTCTTCATCGCGGCGAGCTCCGGCTGCGACACGATCCCGAGCGACAGCAGCGACACGGCCATCAGCAACAGCAGCACGACGACGAAGCCGGCGATGGTCGCGCGGCCGACGTCGTCGCGGTTCTTCGCGCGCGCCGAATAGACGCTCGCGCCCTCGATGCCGATGAACACCCAGACCGTGATCAGCATCGTGCTCTTCACCTGGTCGAGCACGCCTGGCAGGTGGACGTTGCCCCAGAAGTCGGTCGTGAATCGGTGCGGCTGGAACGCGAGCGCGGCGAGCGCGACGAACAGCACGAGCGGCACGATCTTCGCGATCGTCGTCAGCGCGTTGAGGATTGCCGCGCCGCGCACGCCGCGCAGGATCACCGCATGCATGATCCACAGCACGATCGACGCGCCGATCACCGCGGCGCGCGTGTTGCCGTCGCCGAATGCGGGAAACGCGTAGCCGAGCGTGCCGAACACGATCACCAGATAGCCGACGTTGCCGATCCACGCGCTGACCCAGTAGCCCCACGCGGAATTGAAGCCGACGAAGTCGCCGGCGCTCGCGTGCGCATACGCGTAGACGCCGTTGTCGAGCTCGGGCTTGCGGTGCGCGAGCGTCTGGTAGACGAGCGCGAGCATCAGCATGCCGATGCCCGTGATCGCCCAGCCGATCACGATCGCGCCGGCGCCCGCGCCCGACGCCATGTTCTGCGGCAGCGAGAAGATGCCGCTGCCGATCATTGAGCCGATCACGAGCGCCGTCAGCAGCGTGAACGGCAACTGGCGCGGCGCGGCCGCCTGCTGCGGCGCGGGAGCGGCCGCCGGAAGCGGTGTCGACGGGTGGAACGGATGCCTGACGGAATGCTTCATGATGAAACCTCCTCGACGATTATTGAATGTATTAAGGCACCGGCTCCGGCGGACCGGATTGACCTGGATCAGCGGCGTGCGCGGTGCGGGTTTCGGCGTCGATCCGTCGCAAGGGGCGAGACGAAAAAGCAATCGTTTGCGGGTCGAAAGAGTGCGCGCATGACGGAGGAAATCGCTTGTTCGCGGACGGCTGCATCAGGCGGGCACACGAACGGGCGGTTTTCGCTGCGCCGTTCGCGAGATACGAGAGGAAAAAATCTGAGCGTGTACCGAATCGGTCGTTCTTGCGCGGCCCGACTTTGATGTTCGAATCATCTATGGCGTCGCGAAGCCAGCCGTATTCATTTTCGCCGCGCTGGTGGCTGCTCGAATGCACGATTCACGCGCTGAAATGCTGAAATCCGCGGCTGTCAGGGTGATCGAAAGCGCTGCGATGCAAATACTGGTTCCCACCGATGCGCGCTATCATTTAAATTGATATGATGAATGTTCCTGCTTTTCTCGGCAAACCGCTTTCAACTCGAGTTGATCCGAGTGTCGTGGCGGCTCTTGGCGGGTCGGTGAATAGACCGCAGATTCACGCCTTCATGGGGTCCCATTCGTGACGCGGATGACGCGACACTTCCGAAAGCTATCCGTCACAAGCGTATCTGCAGCCAGACCGCTGACATCACTCGAGGTCCGATCCCGAGATATGCGAGTCGCGCGGCGAGGGCATGTAGACGCCGACAGCCGTCGATCTCGTGAATCGAATTCCCGCAACGATGAAAACGAGGAGAGTGCAACATGGAACATCATTCCAATGTCATCATCGGCGGTGGCCCCGCGGGCATCAACATGGCTCTCGAATTCGGGAAGCGAGGAATCGAGTATCTGTTGCTCGAAGCAAATGAGACTGTCGGTGGGCAATGGGACCGATTTCCGGTATGCGGACAGCTTATTTCGTTAAACAAGAGATATGTCCCCGGCGATAGCCACACTTATCGAATGCGATACGACTGGCACACGCTGAGCACCATTAGCGCCGATGATGTGGCAAATGATCCGCTGCTACGATTCACGGAATGGACGTCGGAACATTGGCCATCTTCAAGAATTTACAAGGAGTATTTGAAATACGTGGCGGAAAGGAAAGGGGTCTCGCCGCACGTTCGAACGCATGCTCGCGTGCAGCGCATCGCGCGCGAAAGCGGGCGCTTCGTCCTCGGCATATCGAATGCGCAAGGCATCAGTGCTGATCGCGTCTTTTGCGCCACCGGCAAGTCGGAGCCGATAGTTCCGGACATCAAGGGGCTCGATTCCGAAACCTGCACATTCTACGGAGATTTCGAGCCCGATACCGCAGCGGAGCGTTACCGGAACAAGGTTGTCATTGTTTTGGGGCGTGGCAATTCAGCGTTCGAAATCGCGCACCATCTCGTCGACATCACGGCGGAGACGCGCGTCGTTACACGATCTCTACCGATGTTCGCCCGGCAGACGCACAACGTACATGACTTGCGGGCACAGGTCTCGGACGTGTTCGATCTGATGCAACTCAAATCCAACAACAATATTGTGAGCGACCGCATCGTCGAAGTCAGGCGAATCACAGGCGGCAGGCACGAAGGCCGCTTGCTGGTCCGCTACGAGACACCTTGCCCTCATTGGTCTCCGCCAAGATGGATGAAGCGAACCGGCATTGTCGACGATGTTTTCCTCGGCGCGCCGATGCGCATCAACGACCCGGACGCCGCTTCCGGGTTCGTTCATGGTTTCCGATGCAATATTCAGGCGCTCGGCTCCATCGTCGCGGAAAAATATCACGGCATGGCGGTTGAACCGGTATTCGAATGCGACGTTCCGACGGCACATCCGTCCGATCAGCTCATTCATCTTTCAGCATTCCTTGTCGATCTCGTCAGCACGAGCATGCCGTTGTTCGAGCTATTCGGCTACTTCGGAAGCACGGTGACGTTCACGCCAGGCGGCGATAAAGGCGTGGTCCGCGCGCGCGTGTGGCCCGCATTTCCACGAGCATATAACCTCGAGCGCTGGGGCAAGGAACCAACGAGGCTCGAAATCGTTTTCGAATATGGATTCAGCCGATATGGCAACGGCGAGTTGCCGACTCACTATTTCACGCTGCCCGCGGATCACTTCGATACTTCCCGGAGCGCGTATGTTCATCCGGTTTTTCACGTCTATCAGGAGGGCGTCGAAGTGGATTCCTTCCATATGCAGGAAAGCCTCATCGGCCGCTGGGATCTCGACGATTACGTCGACGAGGAAACCAATCTCGACCAGTACAAGAACGTCGCGTTCAATGCATGCGCAAGTGCGTTGGGGCTGGATGAGCGCCGCAGCATGTTGCCGGGCGCGACGAGTTCGTGGACGCATGCTATCCGTTGATGAGTGACGACGAGGTAGTCGAGGCGCTTCGAATCCAGCCAACGCTGGCTTTGCTGACGAACCGTTCTTGATTACGCACTGGATCTGCAACGAGATAAATTCCAATATTTCCCGTCGATCTGCCTTGTCAATCGTCGCTGGATCATGATCGATCGACTGAAATCGGCATGAATCCGTGTTCGTCGCCGATCGATTGGCTCAAACCAGATGTCAGCCTTCGGTTTGAACCAATCGATATGCCAGACGACGAACGGCATCAAAAAGTGACGGTACTGACTGGTCAGCGACGGTTCAAGGTGGAAACGAGGACTGCTCCATGTCTGGAAACATCACTGCGCTCGACGGACTGCTCGGGCTCATATTTACCTCTGCGGTGCTGATCGCCGTTCCCGGGCCGAGCATCATGTTTCTTGTCGGCCAAGCCATGACGACGGGACGGCGCAGTGCGATGCGCGGCGTCATCGGCAACGCGATAGGCACCTACTGCGTCGCGGTGATTGTCGCGCTGGGAATCGGTACCTTGCTGATGCGCGCCGACAACGTCCTGACGGGTATTCGATTACTCGGCGCCGTCGTTCTGCTGGCCATCGGAGTCCAATATCTGTTTTCCAGACCGTTGCCAGCGGCGGAAGTCCGGGCACCCGGCAAACGCAAACAGACATTGATCGCCGGCGTCATAGTCGGCATCACCAATCCGAAAGCCCTGATCATGTTCGGTACGATCGTGCCGAGTTTCCTGCGCCGAGGAGTCGAAAGTCCGGTGGAATCGCTGCTTTTCTTTTCGCTCGTGCCTATCGGCTTGGGTTTATTGATCGACTCGGCGTGGGTCGCGACCGCTCATGCCGTGAGTTCACGCGCATTTTTCAACGAGAAGGGCCTCAAGCTGATCAATATCGCGGGCGGAGGCTTGATGATCGCAATGGCGGTGCTCTTGGCCACGGAGACGTTACGTTGACGGCGAGCCTGCACATCCATCGCCGTATCGCGTATGGATGCGGATCGCATCGTCCCGGCAATGCGCGCCTCGACCCACGATATGCGCGGCTGAACGGCGTCGGACCATCAAGGCCGATGCCATCGAAGAGCGTCTTCGCCGGGTTGTCAATCAGCCAATCAACGGAGCCGTCCGGCCGCACGGACAATCCGCGTTCGATACGTGTCACGCTTGCGCTCGGTCAGCCGGTAGACGGTTCGAAGTGCCGGCGAGCATCGTCCTGAATCGTTCGACGCCATCAGGACTTCAAATATCGCCGCCGCAAATAATTTCAAATATGGAAATATTTATGCCGTTTGAATGGAGGTGTGCATCTTATTTCGAAAAATTCCAGTCGCGATCAATTCCGCCAAACATCAGCTTTTTTATTTCAAAGTTGACGTTTTATTTGACGATCAACCAGCGCAACAGATGACGAGCGCGAATGAAAAAATCGAGACTGGAGATTTGGTTAAAAAATTGCAATCGGTCGAATCGACACGGTTGTGTTAGGCTAAGCGCTCCGCGAAATTTCCGAAAATGGAATGCTCGCTGAATCGCGAATTGAAAATATTTGTTCGCAAAATCCCGGCGAGTTTCGCATGGATTGTTTCATTCATTAACCACAGAGGCGGCCAATGACCGTCGATTTGCGTGTCGGGGCCAAGTCGGGGCCAAATGAACGGCGCGCGAAAAGAGGGCGCAGATGCGGAGCATCGACGATGACTGATCCGAAAGGCACGGGGGCCGCGCCGCGCGACGCGGCGGCGCTCGCGACACCGCGCGTCGCGGTGATCGCCGTGACGTTTCGCGCCGACGAAGTGATTCTCGTGCAGCGCAGCAAGGAGCCGCAGAAAGGTACGTGGGGCTTTCCTGGCGGCTCGGTCGAGCCCGGCGAGTGCCTGCGCGATGCGGCCGCGCGCGAGCTGTTCGAGGAAACCGGCGTGCGCGCGGAGATCGGCCAGCCGTTCGACGTCGTCGAGGTGATCGGCTTCGACCCGCACGGCCGGCATCACCACTACGTGCTGGTCGCGATGCTGTGCCGCCATGTCGAAGGCACGCTGCGGCCGGGCGACGACGCGGCGGACTGCCGCTGGGTTCGCGTTCCGGATGGCCTGTCCCGATTCCCGGGCGTGCTCGCGGATCACGTCACGCGGGTGGCGCAGCGCGCGCACGCCCTCTGTCATTCCAATCGAAAGGAAAACAGCCGATGAAGCGCATGTTCCTGGGCGGACCGTTCAAATCCCTGGTCGACAAGCACACCGGCGTGATGCCGGAAGACAGCATCGACCTGTTTCGTCGCGTGATCGATCATTTCGAGGCGCGCGGCTGGGACGTGCATTGCGCGCACCGGCGCGAGCATTGGGGGCGCGAATTCATGACGCCCGCCGTCTGCACGAAGACCGACTACGAGCAGATCAGCCTGTGCGACTACTTCGTCGCGTTTCCGGGCGCGCCGGCATCGCCCGGCACGCACATCGAGCTCGGCTGGGCGTCCGCGCTCGGCAAGCCGATCGTGCTGCTGCTCGAAACCGACAAGGAGTACGCGTATCTCGTGCGCGGCCTCGACGAGATCACGCGCATCGAGCGCGTCGAATTCGGCGGCGGCCGGATCGACCCGGCCGCGATCGAAGCCGCGATCGGCCGTTTCGAAGCGCGAGGCTGACATGCGGCGCTATCCGGGTCTCAGCGAGCTCTACCTCTCGGCGCTCAGGGACGTCTGCGGCGCGTACGAATACCGGAGCGCGCCGCGCGGGCACGCGGAGCGCGAAATCATCGGCTACGGCGCACGGATCGACGATCCGCGCGCGCGCTTCTGCCGGCACGCGGCGCGCAGGCAGAACGTCGTCTTCAACTACGCCGAGGCGCTGTGGTATCTGTCCGGCCGCAACGATCTCGAATTCATCGAGCACTACGCGCCGTCGATGGCGCGCTACAGTCCGGACGGCAAGCATCTGCCCGGCACCGGCTATGGCGCGCGGCTCATGCATTACGGCGAGCGCGCGCTCGATCAGATCGAGCGCGCGCTCGACATCCTGTCGCGCGACGACGCCGAGAGCAAGCGCGTCGTGCTGCAGATCTTCAGCGCCGACGAGGACCTGTACCGGCGCAACATCGACGTCTCGTGCACGCTCGGCCTGCAACTGCTGCTGCGCGAGGGGCGGCTGCACCTGGTCGCGTTCATGCGCGCGAACGACGCATACGTCGGGCTCCTGAACGACGTGTTCTCGTTCACGTTCCTGCAGGAGTACGTCGCGTCGCGGCTCGGCTGCGAGATCGGCACGTATTCGCATCACGTCGGCTCGATCCACGTGTACGACGACAATCTGCCGCGCGTGCGGGCACTCCTCGACGACGGCGATGCGGCGATCGTCACCGCCCACGCGCCGCCGCGAATGCCCGCGGGCACGAGCCCCGCGACGATCGGGCGCGTGCTCGAACACGAAGGAAGGATTCGTGCGGGACGGATGTCGCTCGCCGCGCTCCAGGACCTCGATCTCGATCCTTATTGGCGCGACGTGCTCGGCCTCTTCTGGATCTACCGCGAGATCAAGGCGGGCAGCCCGCCGCCCGACGATGCGCTCGCGTTCGTCGGCACGTTCCATCGCGCCTATCTGCTGAACCGGTGGAACATCGCGTCCGCCTCGCTTCAATAACGCACGGGGATTCCGATGAAGACCGACTGGACCGAACACGAGGTTTCGCAGCGCTTTCACGCATACGACGACCGGATCGAGGAGCGCTTCGGGTACCGGCCGCTGATCGCCGAGCTGACGGGCTCGCTCGGCACCGAGATCCGCGTGCTCGACTACGGCTGCGGCGGCGGCAAGGTCGCGCGGCGGCTGCGTGCTGCGGGCGTCGCCCGCGTGACAGGCGTCGACATCGCGCCGACGATGATCGACCAGGCGATCGCGGCGGGCGTCGACGGCGGGCTGGACTACGCGCATATCGACGGGCCGCCGCTGCCGTTCGCCGACGCGAGCTTCGACGCGGCGATCAGTTGCTTCCTGTTCATCAACATCGCCGAGCGCGCGGAGCTCGCGCGCGTCGCGGCGGAGGTGCTGCGCGTGCTGAAGCCGGGCGGCACGTACTACGTGCTGGACACGAACCCGCGCACGACGGGCGTGCAGTTTCCGACGTTCCGCAACGGCGAGCCGGGCATCGTCTACCGCGACGGCGACCCGCGCCCGGTCCATCTGAACGTGCCGGGCGTGGGCGTGTTCGACGTCGTCGACACGCACTGGGACATGCCGACGTATCGCCACGCGTTCGAGGCGGCGGGCTTCGCGCTCGCGGCGGCGATGGAGCTGGGCTTTCGCGCGGCGGAGGCGGGCGGCGCGCCGGGCGCGCACGCGGATGCCGACGGCCGCACGCCGTTCGTGCTGTTCAAGGCGACGAAGCCGCTGCGCTGACGCGCGCCGCGTAAGGCACGATGCTTCGCGGCGCATGCGTCGCGGAACGGCGGGGCGGGGGGTGCCCCTATGTGTTTCGTCAAGCGTCAGGGGCTGACTTGGGTTGGTAAATGGTGCCGTCGCGCAGCATGGCAAACAGGACGTCGCAGCGTCGCCGTGCGAGCGCGATGAGTGCCTGGTTGTGGCGCTTGCCCTGCTGGATCTTGCGCAAGTAATAGGCCCGTGAGACTGGGTCTCGTAAGGCAGCGAAGGCGGAGAGGAACAAGGCGCGTTTGAGCACCTTGTTGCCACGTCTGGACGGGTGTTCGCCCCGGATCGACGAGCCTGAGCGCCGGGTGACCGGCGCGAGACCAGCGTAGGCCGCCAGATGAGCAGCCGTGGCGAAGGCTTTTTGGGCGACTTCGGTCAGGAGTCTGGCAGCGGTCCTGACGCCGACTCCCGGCATGCTGGTCAGGACTGGCCAAAGAGGGTGAGCAAGCACCAGCCGCTCAACTTCGGCAGCGATTTCGTCACGCTGCTTGCGCAAGGCGGCAAGTTGCTGGGCCAAACGAGGCATGACGATGGTGGCGGCCTGCGTGCCGGGCACGATTACGGCTTGCTCGTTCAGCGCTTGAACGATTTCGGCCGCCAAGTTCTTGCCCATGCGCGGTGCGAGCTTGGTCAGGCGGTTGGCGAGCGTCTTTTCATTGGCAGCAGCAAGTGCGCTCGGGGACGGGTAGCGCTCAAGCAGATCGAGCACCGCCGGATGGTCGAGGCGCGGTCCGAGAACGCGTTCGAGCGCCGGATGGATTTGAGTAAGCAGGCCGCGAATGCGGTTGCTGGTTTGCGTGACCTGAGCGGCGAGGTCGTCATCGAAGCCGCAGAGCATGGTGAGTTCGGCGAGCTGCTCGTCGGCCAGTCGAAGCGAGCGCAGCGTATGTGGCATCGAGCGGGCGGCTTCAGCAATGATCGCGGCGTCGCGGGCATCGGTCTTGGCTTCGCCGGCATGCAAATCAGCGATGCGGCGCATGGCCAGTCCGGGCAGATAGGCGACGAGTACGCCTTCAGCGCGGGCGACGGCTACAGGAAGCGCACCGATGGTGGAAGGCTGATCGACGACGAACAGCAGTCGACCGTGAGTCTTGAGTTCGGCGATGAGGGCGCGCAGCTTGACCTCGTCGTTGGGTAGTGCCTTGTTGTAAAGACGCTTGCCGTTTCGATCGAGTGCGACGGCGTGATGCTGGCCTTTACCGACGTCGACGCCGACGAAGACATCGACGGCGTCATGTTGTTTGGTTTCTTGCATCGCGGTTTGTGCAGAGTGAACGGATTGGCCTGCAACAACGGTGGCAAGTCTCGGCATCCACGTTACGGACGGCGTCGGGAAAGCCCGGCCAAACCCCTATCAGCGATCACCAGCCACCCACCGGGCCCGGTGACAACACCCCCCGGATCATGACTGCGACTGGGGGCGGGAATCATGCCGGGCCTGGCTGGCCAAAGCCCCGATTATCGGGGCATGAAGATAGTAACGGGGCGGACGTCGCCGCGCCGCCCGCGCACCGGCCGACGCCGCTCGCCCGGCAAGACGGCGAACGCGAGGGCGTCGCCCTGGCGGCTATCGGCTATGCAACGACGGCGCAACGATAAAACACGGATGAAACACGAGGGAACATGATCGCGAACGTACTGACGATCGCCGGCACCGACCCGACGGGCGGAGCGGGCATTCAGGCCGACCTCAAGGCATTTTCGGCGATGCGCGCATACGGGATGGCCGCGATCACCGCGGTCGTCGCGCAGAACACGACCGGCGTGCGCAGCTTCCGCGCGCTCGATCCGGCGTTCGTCGCCGATCAGATCGACGCGGTGTTCGACGACGTTGGCGTGCACGCGGTCAAGATCGGCATGATCGCGACCGCGGCGATCGCGGAGGCGGTCGCCGCAGCGCTCGTCAGGCACCGCGCGGCGCCCGTCGTGCTCGACCCGGTGATGGTCGCGAAAAGCGGCGACCGGCTGCTCGATCCGGACGCGGTCGACGCGATCCGCGACAAGCTCGTGCCGATCTCCACGCTGATCACGCCGAACCTGCCCGAAGCGGGCGTGCTGCTCGGCCGGGGCGCGCCGCGCACGCTCGCCGAGATGCACGCGGCGGCGGCCGAGCTGCACGCGCTCGGGTCGCGCTGGGTGCTGCTCAAGGGCGGCCATCTGCCGGGCGAGCGCAGCGTCGACGTGCTGCGCGGCCCGGCCGCGGCGACGGTCGAGCTGTCCGCGCCGCGCGTCCCGACGAAGAACGACCACGGCACCGGCTGCACGCTGTCGGCCGCGATCGCCGCGCTGCTGCCGAGCCATTCGGTCGAGGACAGCGTCTGCCGCGCGAAGGCGTATCTGGGCGACGCGCTCGCCGCGTCGGGCAAGCTCGACGTCGGCCGCGGGCACGGCCCCGTCCATCACTTCCACGCGCTATGGAACTGACGCTTGCGCCGCGCGCCGGCGCGCACACGCATCGATCCGCACGCCTCTTTCGACAAGAAATCATCATGCGCCGCCTCTTGTGCTGTTTCACGATCGTTCTGGGCTTTCTGTGCGCCGCGCCGTCGCATGCGGGCGACGCAGCCGCCGTCGGGCAACTGACGGTCGCGCTGTATCCGTGGGTGCCGCGCGTCGACCAGTTCAGGAGGGCGATCGAGACCGAATGGAAGAAGGTGCAGCCGGCCGTCGCGCTGCAGTTCGTGTCCGCGGACGCGTGGGACGGCGGCTACCGGAACGATCCGCCCGCGAACGCCGACGTCTACGTGTACGACGCGATCTTCTTCGACTACTTCCGCAGCCAGCGCTGGCTCGAGCCGCTTGCGGCAAGCGAGATCCAGAACCTCGACGATTTCCTGCCGTACGCGATCCAGGGCGTGAAGGCGGGCGACCGGTACTACAGCATCCCGCAACTCGGCTGCGCGAACGTGCTGTTCTACCGGAAGGACGACGCGGCGCTCGCGGCCGCGACGACGCTCACGCAGGTGCGCAGCACGCTCGGGCAATGCACGTTCACGAGCGAGATTCCGCCGGACAGGCGCGGGCTGATGATCGACATGTCCGGCCGGACGACGAACGCCGCGCTCTATCTGGACGCCGTGCACAGCCGCACGGGCGCGTATCCGCTGCCGCTGCCGTGGAGCGCGAACGACCTGAACGGCGACGCGCTCGGCAGCCTGCGCGCGCTGATGGCGATGTCGAGCTGGCCGAACGCGACGGCCGAGCTGCCCGGCCAGTACGATCGCTCGGCGTGGTTCGGCGACGGCGACGGGCGCGCGGTGATCGGCTACTCGGAATCGATGTCGGCGATGAGCGAAGCGGCGCGGCGCAATCTCGATTTCAAGTTTCTGCCGCTGTCGGACGAGCCGCAGCCGCCGCTCTTCTATGCGGACGTGATCGGCGTGAACACGACGACGAACGCCCGCGGCACGCGCGCGCTCGCGGTACAGCTCGCGAACGTGATCGCCGCGTCGTCGACGATGGTGCAAAGCGTCGGGCCGGACGGCAGCGGCGTGCCGCAGTATCTGTTCTCCGCGCGGCGCAGCGTGCTGCAGACGCTGGCGCAGCGCTATCCGCTCTATCGGAAGATGGTCGCGCTGCTCGACGCGCGCGAGCCGGTGATGTTCAAGATCGATGCGCAATCGCGCAACTGGCTCGCGTCGATGAGCGGCCCGATCGCGCAGCGCGCACGCGCCGATTATCCGTGCGGCTGCGACATTGACACCGCGTTGCCGATCGCCGACTATCGCGGCGCGCAGGCCGTGTGTCCGACCGTCTGCAAGGCGCAGGGCGGCTGGAACGGCCAGTGGACCAACCAGTCGCCCGCGGCGCCCGCCGGGCAGTCGGCGTGCGGCTGCAACGCGTGCCCGACTTCAGCCGCCGAGAAGCTGCCGCGCGCATTCGCCACCCCGCTCGTCACCCGTGCCGTGCCCGCGGACCGCGCGAAGCCGTGACGGGGAGCGCCCGGCCGGGCCGACGCGGCACGGCCGGGCACCCGATGCGCGCGACACCCGCGCGCGCGCTCTAGAGCTGCACCCAAGCGCACATCTGGCCGAAGAACTCGACCTGCGCGCGCGATTCGTATATTTCACATTGCAGATCGCCGCTCAGCCGCGCGAATTCGAGCCGCTTGCCGCTGCCAAGCACCGTCGAGTCGGGATCGCTCGACAGCGCCCGCAACATCTCCGCGAGCCATGAGCTGAGCTGCGTGGCCGTCCCGCCGTCGACCGGCACCTCGTACGACATCTTCGGCAGCGGCAGCCCCGCGGCCGCGAACAGCTTGACCATCCGGTGCGCGACGTCGAACGACGGAAACGACCGCTTGCAGCGCTCGATGATCTCGGCCGCCACCGAATCCCAGAGCGGGATGAGCGGCGTCGACATCGGCTTGCGCACGAAGTCGGGCTCGTGCAGCGCGAGATATCCGCCGGGCTTCACGAAACGCGCCGCGTGGCGGACGAACTCGGCCGCATGCAACTGATGGATCAATACATAGCGGGCGACGACGACATCGAAGCCGTGCGCGCCTTCGACCTGATCGAGACCGCTCGCGCGAAAGCGGATGTTGTGCAGACTCGCGCGCTCGGCGTTGGCGCTCGCCGCTTCGATCGCGACGTCGCTCGGATCAATCGCGACGACGGTGCCGGTCGGGCCGGCCATCTCGGCCGCCAGCATGCTGACGCCGCCCGTTCCGCAGCCGATGTCGAGCACGCGCATCGAGGGCCGGAGCCGCGCGGATTCGAGCAGGCGCCGGGTGACGGGCTTCAGCATCTCCGACTGGAAGTCGAGCCGGCGGAGTTCTATCGGCGAATGGCCCAACGTGTATCTGAACATGGTTCGTTCGATCTCCTCTTGTGGTTGTGGATTCATGGGCGGTGCGCAAAGGCGTCGGCCGTGCAACGCGCGTTTCGTTCGCGCGGCGCCGCTTTTCGCCACGCCGCGGCTGCCGCGCGAAACCTGCGTCTGCTCGCGGCCGTTGCAGGTGGACGGCGCGAGACGGCGAGACGGGATACGAAGCGCGAACGCGACAGGGCGCGTGCGCACGCATCGGTTCCCGGGCAGCAAATCGACGGCATTGCGCGAAACGACGTGCGCAATGGTTCGACGTCCGGCGACGCAGCATGCCGTCGATGCCGTCGGGACGACTTGCGATCCGATGCGGCGATGCGTTTCCAGTACCGTGCGGATTCGCGGCGAATCCCGCCTTGATAGCACGCGCATGCGCAGGCGGAAAGCACGAAGCTTCGGAGGTCGATCGACATCCGGGCGACGAACGGCGATTCGTGCAAGCCGGGCAAACAACGGCAGGCCGTTCGCCAATCGGCCTCTCGCTGCGCGGCAAGTCGCTGCGATCTCGCTTCCGGGCCGCTTGACCTGCGTCAAGCGGGCCGTCACCAATGGCCCGCATTCTCTGAACGAGCGAAACAGTGCGCGCCGGCGTGACGCGCACGTCTTCGCCGTCCGAACGGGGGAAGCGCCATGCGAAATACTGTTCATCGATGGATGCGCGTCGTCGCGACCATCGCCGCCGTCGCGGCGCTCGGCTCGACGGCCGCCGCGAACGAGACGCTCGAACCCGCCACGCAAAACGGCATTGCGTACGTGACGGGCGGCGTCGGCCAGGACGAAGTCGACGCACTCCGCGCGGCCGCGTCGAAATACAACCTGCGCATGACGTTCGCGTCGCGCAGCGGCGAATATCTGTCCGACGTCGACGTCACGATTCGTTCGGCCGCGGCGCAGCCGGTGCTGACCGTTCGCACCAACGGCCCGTTCCTGTACGCGCGGCTGCCGGCGGGGCAGTACCGGATCGATGCGCGCTACGGCGGCGCCGAGCAGCGGCGCAGCGTGCGCGTGCCCGCGAGCGGCGGCGTCCACGTCGATTTCCGCTGGGCCGAGCCCGATCGGCGCGGCGCAGACCTGCGATCCGCGCCCATGTCCCCGTCAACGTTGACCGTCGCGCCTTCGACCGCGCCGCGCGAGCGGGCGAGCGGGCGCGCCGCGATCGTCGCATGAGCGCTCGCTCGGCCGCGCGGCATCGGCGAGGCGGCACGGCCGACGCCACGGCGCCCGCCGACGACGCGTGGCGCCGCACGCCCGCAAGCGGCCTGTCGAACGCGCAGGCAGCCGGGCTGCGCCGGCGCTTCGGCCCGAACGCGGTCGACACGGGCGGCGGGCGCGGCGGGTGGCGCACGTCGCTCGACGTGCTGCGCGAGCCGATGCTGCTCCTGCTGCTCGGCGCGGGCGCCGTCTACCTGGCGCTCGGCGAATTGCCGGACGCGCTGACGCTGCTCGCGTTCGTCGCCGCGATCGCCGCGCTGACGATCGTGCAAAGCCAGCGCACGGCGGGCGTGCTCGCGGCGCTGCGCGCGCTGTCCGCGCCGCGCGCCGACGTGATGCGCGACGGCGAGCGCCGGCTCGTCTCGGCGACCGAACTCGTGCCGGGCGATCTGCTGTGGATCGCCGAGGGCGCCCGCGTGCCGGCCGACGGCTGGCTCGTCGACGCGCACGAGCTGAGCGTCGACGAATCGCTGCTGACGGGCGAGTCGGCGCCGATCGACAAGGCCGCCGAGCGGCCCGACGCGCCGACGCCCGACGAAGCCGCCTGCCGCGTCTATTTCGGCTCGATGGTGGTGCGCGGGCAGGGGCGGATGATCGTCACCGACACCGGGCCGCGCACCGCGCTCGGCCGGATCGGCAAGTCGCTGACCGGCATCGCGGGCGCACCGTCGCCGCTGCAGCGCGACGCGCGCGCGCTCGCGAACCGGATCGCGCTCGTCGCGCTTGCGCTGTGCGCGGCGCTCGTCGCCGTCTACCGCTGGCGCTCGGGCGAATGGCTGCCGGGCGTGCTCGCGGGGATCACGCTCGCGATGGGCATCTTTCCCGAGGAAATCCCGGTCGTGATGACCGTGTTCATGGCGCTCGGCGCGCGCCGCATCGCCGACGAGGGCATGCTCACGCGCCGCATGAGCGCGATCGAGGCGCTCGGGCAGACGTCGGTGCTGTGCGTCGACAAGACGGGCACGCTGACGCAGAACCGGATGACGGTGCGCGCGCTGTTCGCGAACGGCCGGCGCTGGACGCTCGGCGACGACGAGGCCGACATCGACGAATCGTTCCACGAGCTGCTCGAATATCTGGTGCTCGCGAGCGAGATCGAGCCCGTCGATCCGATGGAGCGCGCGTTCCGGCGCGCGGGCCGCCGATGTCTCGCCGGCACCGGGCATCTGCACGACGACTGGTCGCTCGTTCAGGAATACGCGCTGACGCCCGAGCTGCCGGCGATGTCGCACGTGTGGCGCGCGCCGCGGCTCGATCATTGCCCGGTCGCATGCAAGGGCGCGCCCGAGGCGATCTTCTCGCTGTGCCACCTCGGCGATGCGACGGCGCGCGCGCTGCTCGGCGAGGCCGAGCGCATGGCCGCGCGCGGGCTGCGCGTGCTGGGCGTCGCGCGGGCCGCGCATGCGCGGGGCGAATGGCCCGCGCGGCAGCACGACTTCGATTTCCGGTTCGTCGGCCTGGTCGGCCTGATCGACCCGGTGCGCGCCGAGGTGGCCGACGCGATCGCGACCTGCCGCGCGGCCGGCATCCGCGTCGTGATGATCACGGGCGACTATCCGTCGACCGCGCGCGCGGTGGCGGGCGAGGTCGGCATCGCCGCGCACGCGGTCGTCACGGGCGACGAGGTCGCGGCGATGAGCGACGCGGCGCTCGACGAAGCGGCCGGACGCGCCGACGTGTTCGCGCGCGTGCGGCCGGACCAGAAGCTGCGCCTCGTCGCCGCGCTCGAGCGCGGCGGGCGCATCGTCGCGATGACGGGCGACGGCGTCAACGACGCGCCCGCGCTGAAGGCCGCGCACGTCGGCATCGCAATGGGGCTGCACGGCGCCGAGGTCGCGCGCGAGGTCGCCGCGCTCGTGCTGCTGCGCGACGATTTCACGCCGATCGTGTCGGCGATCCGCCAGGGCCGGCGCATCCATGCGAACCTGATGCAGGCGCTCGGCTATACGGTCGCCGTCCATCTGCCGATGATCGCCGCGGTGATGGTGCCCGCGCTCGTCGGCTGGCCCGCGATGCTCGCGCCGCTGCACATCGTGTCGCTGCAGCTCGTGATCGATCCGGCGTGCTCGCTTGTGTTCGAGAACGAGCCCGCGCGCGCCGACGCGATGCGCATGCCGCCGCGGCCGCCGCACGAGCGGCTGTGGGCGTCGCCGCTCGTCGCGCGGGGCGCGGCGGCGGGCGCGCTCGCGGCGGTCGGCGTGATCGGCCTGTACGCGCTGCTGCTCGCGCGCGGCGGCGACCCGGCGTTCGCGCGCACCGCCGCGTTCGTCGCGCTCGTCGCGGTCAACGTCGCGCTGATTTTCGTCGTCCGGGCGCTCGCGGGCGGCGCGCGCACGAAGCAGCCGTTCGCGGACAACCGGTATCTTTGGATCGTGCCCGCGTTCGCCGCATGCGGGCTGCTGGCGCTGCTCGCGATCCCGCCGCTCGCGTCGCTGTTCGGGCTCGTCCCGCTGCTCACGCGCTGAGCGCTGCGCGGAGCCGAAGCCGCGAAACCGCGCAGCCGCCCGAGGACCGATTCCGATGCCGACTCTCGCCGCGTTGTTCGTCACGCTCGGGAGGGACGCGCGGGACGCCGCGCGCCCCATCCATCCGGGCGCCGCCGCCTTCAGCGGCTCGAGCACGATCGCAAAGCGCGGTCGCGAGCGCGACGTCGGCGAGCGACGAGCCGACGAGCCGACGAGCAGCGCTCCCGGCCGCGTCCGCCGCCCGCGCCGGCGGTCGCGGATCACGTAGACGACGGCCTGGCTGTCGAACACGAGCGTGGCGAACGCGAGGCTGCGCAGCGCGTCGACAGGCAGCGCGTAACGAAAATGCGCGACCGCGATCACGGCGATGCCGAAGCGACTCGAAACGAACGCATAATGAACGTATCGGCAACGCATAGACGGCGCATTGCATGAGCCCGTTTCGCGACTGTACAGCTGCAAGGCTGCACGGCGCGGCCAGTCGCTCGTCAACGAACTCGCGGCCTGCGGCATCGCGATCCGCAGCCCACGAGCCGCTTGCCGCCGAAGTCACGCCGCCCGCCCGCAATGCAGCATGGGCTGTCCGCGCAGCCGGCGTGCGGCGACCGCCGGGCTCGTGCACGCGGGACCGCGCGGCGCGTGCCGCTCGTCTGTATCGGGGGTGTGCATCGCGTCGACGCGATGTGAAGCCATCGACCTCAACCGGATCGGGAGACAAGCCATGTCCATGAAGCTCAATTCCGCATCGCACCCCGCCACCGCGACCGAGATCCGTGACATCGTCGGGCCGATCGAGGACGACATCATAGCGAAAATCCTCGAAATCGAGCCGACGAGCGCCGAAGTGCTCGACGCCTACACGTGGTTCAGGTCTGACGAACGCCTGCTGTTCCGGCTCGATCGCGAACCGCACGGGCGGGCCGCGCGCGTGTTCGAGATTCTGGAGCGCGAGGAGGAGAGCGGCGACGACTTGCGCCCGTGAATCCGCCTGCGCGCAAGCGCCGAGGGCGGGGCGCGGCAACGCGCGACGTCCGTGCCGCCCGCGCGCACGGCGGGCGGACACGTCCGAAACTGATCGTGATCAACGATTGCCCGATTCGGTGCATCATGCTTGAAACGTGTCGATGCGCGCGCAGGGCGGCGGCCTGCGCTGCCGGACGCCGCGCACAGGACAGCTTCATGGGAGGCGCGCGCGCCTGACGGGCGCGCGCGGCGATGCAATGGACGAACCCGATGATGCGCCGCGCGATACCAGCGTGCGCCTGTTTCTCTGCGGCGACGTGATGACCGGCCGCGGAATCGACCAGATCCTGCCTCACCCGGGCGCCCCCCGGCTGTACGAGCGCTATTGCCGTTCGGCCCGCGACTACGTGCGCCTCGCCGAGCTCGCGAACGGCGAGTTGCCCGCGCGCGTCGACTGCGCGTACCCGTGGGGCGACGCGCTCGCGGAACTCAATCGCGTGCGGCCGCACGTGCGGATCGTCAATCTGGAGACCGCAATCACGACGAGCGACGATCACTGGCCGGACAAGCCTGTCCTGTACCGGATGCATCCGCGCAACATCGGCTGCGTGTCGTGCGCGCGGATCGATTGCTGCGTGCTCGCGAACAACCATTCGCTCGACTGGGGGCGCGCGGGTCTCGCCGATACGCTCGACACGCTGCATCAGGCCGGCATCCGGACCGCCGGCGCGGGCGACGACGACGCGCACGCGGCGCAGCCCGCCACGCTCGGCGTCGCGCGCGGGCATCGCGTTTGCGTGTATGCGTATGCGGCCGAGACGAGCGGCGTGCCGCCGTCATGGGCAGCGACGGCGCAGCGCAGCGGCCTCAACTATCTGGCGAATCTGTCGTCGGAGCGGGCGACGCAGATCGGCGAGCGGATCGCCGCGCAGCGGCGCGAAGGCGATCTCGTCGTCGTTTCGCTCCATTGGGGCGGCAACTGGGGATTCGAGATCAGCGACGACGAGCACACGTTCGCGCATCGGCTCATCGACACCGGTGCGGCCGACATCGTCCACGGCCATTCGTCGCACCACATCAAAGGCATCGAGATCTACCGGGAGCGGCTGATCCTGTACGGCTGCGGCGACTGCCTGAACGACTACGAAGGCATCCACGGCCATCAACCGTTCCGGCCGGATCTCGCGCTGATGTATTTTCCGGTGCTCGATGCGGACAGCGGCGCGCTCGTCGAGCTTTCGGCGGCGCCGATGCAGATCCGGAACCTGCGGCTGCGCCGCGCGCCCGCCGACGGCAAAGCCTGGCTGCACGCGGTGCTGGAACGCGAAAGCCGGCGCTTCGGCACGCACGTGTCGGCGTGCGATGTCGAAGGGCTGCGGCTGCATTGGTGAGTAACGCGGCCGGGGGCGTCAGCCGCGTCGCGATTCGCGGCCGGACATGCGCGCCGCGTGCCGGCACGGGAATACGCTTTCACACGCTGCCGCCGGCCGAGGCGAGGCGCCCGTCGTCGCCCGGCGGGCGCCGATCCGCGCCGCCGCGGTCAGCCGGCGACCAGCTTCAGCCCGGCCGGCAGCGATTCGCCGAACGCGCGGCCGGTGTCCGCGTCGTCGAGCGCGACGACCTCGCTCACCATCCGGGTCCACGCCTGCGGCGCGTTCGTCGCCGCGAGCCGGCGCACGACCTTCTCGCGCACGTCGGCCGCCACGTCGCTCGACCGGTCGCCCGTCATCCGTGCAATCTGCGCGGCCGCAAACGCGGCCGGCTCGACCTTCTTCCAGTCGACGGCGAGAATCGCATCCAGCCAGCGTCCCGCGACGTCGGGCGGCACGACGCCGTGCGCGCTGCCGTACAGCGGCCGCCGCGCGCCGATGCGCCCGATCGCCCACCAGCCCTGGTGATTCTCCGTCGGCTTGTGCAGCCGCGCGAGCAGCCGTTCCCCGAGCTCGATCTTGCGCTCGGCGGACACGCGCTCGAGCGACGCGGACAGGCGCACCATGTCCATGTCGCCGATCTTCGCGGCGTCGAACGGCAGCTTCGGCCGCTTCGCGCTCGCGGCTTCCTGCAGCCACGTCATCGCGTCGAGCGCCTGCTGCTGCGCGCCGTCGTCGAGCCCGCCCGCCGCCCGCCGCCACAGCGTCCACCATTCGGACCACACCCGCGCGTCGCTCACGTACTGGATGCCGTCGTCGAACAGCGTCCAGAGTTGCGCGACGCGCCAGTCGTCGAGCGGATAGCCGAAGCCGGGCCGCACGCAATAGCCGGCCAGGTTCAGCCAGACGCGCTCGTGATCCGCCGAGCGCCGCCGCCGGCCGGCGCGCTCCCACAACGCGCCGAACAGCTCGCGCAGCAGGGCGATGTCCCATGCGTCGCGCGGGCCGAGCAGTTGCTCGAGCTGCGTGCGCAGACGCCGGACCTCCTTCGGGTCGACATTCGCGAGCCGCGCGCCGAATGAGCGCTCGATCAGCTCGATCGCCTTGTCGAGCGACGGATGGCGCGACGCGCCGGCCGCGTCGCCGTCGCCTTGCGCGTGCTCGCGGCGCAACTGGAATTCGAGCTGCCAGCGCTGCGACGGGTCGTCCGTCGCGATGCAGCGCATATCGAGCGTGCCGACCTCGGTGAGCGACGTCGTCAGCTTGACGAGCCGCTCGCGCGCGCCGCCCGCGTCCTGCTGCCGGACGACCGTCGCGACGGGCGGCAGCCGGACGAAGCCGCCCGCGCCGAGATCCGCGAGCTCGCCCGCGCGCCACGCATGGTCGGCGACGGTCGACGCCAGGTGGAAGCGCACCGGATGCCCGAGCCGCAGCGCGAACACGCGATCGTCGAGATGCACGTCGAGCCCCTCGGCCGTGCCGCGCGGCAGCACGCAGACGCCGCGCGACGCATGCGCGCCGTCGTCGACGACGAGAAAATAGCTGCGCGGCGAGCCGCCGCCGATCCTCGGCGCCCGTCCGGCGCGCGCGAGCCCATACGCGACCGCGCCGCGCGCGACCGCGACGTCCGGATGATCGTTGCGCAGCACGTGCAGCGGCTGCCCGCGCCAGTCGCCGAGCACGCCCGCGACGCGCTCGGCGAGCGCCTGCGAGCGGAACACGCCGCCGTTGAGCAACAGCGTGTCGGGCACCGGCAACGCCTGATCCGCCGCGAGCGCCGCGCCGAGCGCGTCGCGCGACTGCGCGGCGAGCCGGTGCAGGAACGCCGCGACGTGCCGCGTGACGGCCGGATCGGCGGCGTAGGGCAGGCCGAACTCGACGAGCGCCGAGCGCGAGCGGCGCGGCAGCTCGTCCGGGCCGCCCGCCGGAAAGAAACCGTCGACGACGATTTGCTCGACCTCCGCGCGGCTCAGCTCGGTCTTGCGCGCGCCGCCGACGAGCCGCGCGCCGGAGCCGAGCAGCGTGACGCCCACCGCATCGGGCGGGTTCGCGTCGAGCAAACGCTCCTTCGCGCCGCGGCACCGCTCGACGAGCTGCGACAGGCTCGCCGCCGACAGACGCGCACCGCCTTCCTGCGCGAGCCGCGCCTCGGCGACGCGCGCGAGCGCGAGATCCATGTTGTCGCCGCCGAGCATCAGGTGGTCGCCCACGCCGATGCGCGTCAACTGCGGCTCGCCGTCTCCGACGCTCCCGACGTCCTCGCCGTGCACCTTGATCAGCGTGAGGTCGGTCGTGCCGCCGCCTACGTCGCACACGAGCACGAGCCGCGTGTGCGCCAGCTCTTCGCGCAGCGTGCCGCGATGATGGAACAGCCAGTCGTAGAACGCGGCCTGCGGCTCCTCGAGCAGGCGCAGCGCGGGCAGCCTCGCGAGCCGCGCGGCTTCGAGCGTGAGCGAACGCGCGCCGTCGTCGAACGACGCGGGCACGGTCAGCACGACGTCCTGCTGCTCGAGCGGCGCGTCCGGGAAGCGGCGGTTCCACGCGGCGCGCACGTGCGCGAGATAGCTCGCGCTCGCCGCGACGGGCGACACCTTGCCGCCGTCGTCGGCCGCGCCCCACGGCAGGATCGGCGCGAGGCGATCGACCGACGCGTGCGACAGCCAGCTTTTCGCGCTCGTCACGAGCCGGCCCGGCACCTGCGCGCCGAGCGCGCGCGCGAGCGTGCCGATCACTGCGGGCGGCGCGGCGCCGGCGCCCGCCGCTTCGGCTGCTTCGCCCGCTTCGGCGTCGCGCCACGGCAGTTGCAGCTCGCCGGGCGCGAATTCACCCGGCGCCGGGTGATAGCGCGCCGACGGCAGCAGCGGCCGCGCGCCCACTTCGCCCGGCGCAACGAGCTGATCGACGTCGAACACGCGGATCGCGTCGCCGCCCGCCTCGACGTATGCAACGACGGTATTGCTCGTCCCGAGATCGATGCCGACGATGAATCGTTTCATCGGTTACGCATTCGCGCCGCCGCGCACGTCGAACTCCACCTTCCAGCGCTCGTTCGTGCCGCCTTGCACGGCTTCGAGCTCGAGCGTGCCGGCCTCCGTCACGCGCGCATGCAGCTTCACGGGCACGATCTCGCCCGGCGTGCGCCCTTCGGTCGGCAGCGTCGCCTCGATCGCGTCGAGCTCCTGCAGCTCGTCGGGCGACCAGAAGTCGAGCAGCGCGCCGACCTGATCCTGGCGGCGCACCGACGAACCGAAAAAGCGGAAGTGCACCGGCTCGCCGACCACGAGGCCGAATTCCTGCGGCGGCAGCGCGGCGTCGGTGCCTTCCTCCATGCCGAACGGCGCGACGCACAGCGCCTGGATCGGCGGCTCGAGGCCGGGCACGGCCGGCATCGCCGATTCGACCGCGATGTAGTACGCGCGCGCCGTGCCGCCGCGAATGCGCACGCCGCGGCCGCGCTTCACGTAGCCGTAGTAAGCCGCGCCGCGCGCGACCGCGAGATCGAGATCGGCGCCGCCGAGCAGGCGCGCGCTCGCCGCGCCCTCGGCCGCGAGCCAGCCGTTGAGCGTATCGAGAAAGCGCTCGACGAGCAGCGGCGACTTGAACACGCCGCCGTTGAACAGCACCGCGGTCGGATGCAGGAAGCTCGCCGACGCGTCATGCGCGTGCCGCAGCCCCTCGAGCTCCGCGAGCGCCGCGACCTGCCGACCCAGGAACGCCGCGAGATGGCGCGTGATGCCGGCGTCCTGCGCATACGGCAGGCCGAGCTGCGTCAGGCCCGCGCGCGTGCGGCTCACGGGCCGCGCCGATGCGTCGACCGGCGGGAAGAAGCCTTCGAGGATCGTCTGGGTCAGCTCGGCGCGCGTCAACTCGGTGCGGATCGAGCCGCCGATCAGCTTCGAGCCGCGGCTCGGCACGACGAGCGGCACCGCATCCATCGACGGATCGCCGAGCAGCGCTTCCTTCGCGCCGCGGCACGCGTAGGTGAGCGCGCGCAACTGCCACGGATCGGCCTGCGTGCCTTGCGCGGCGAGCTTGCGCGCGACGATGTGCGCGAGCGCGAGATCCATGTTGTCGCCGCCGAGCAGGATGTGCTCGCCGACCGCGACGCGATGCAGCTCGAGGTTGCCGTCGCGCTCGACGACCGCGATCAGCGACAGATCGGTCGTGCCGCCGCCGACGTCGACGACGAGGATGATGTCGCCGACCTTGACTTCCTTGCGCCACGCGCCGCCGCTTTTCTCGATCCAGCTATAGAGCGCCGCCTGCGGCTCCTCGAGCAGCGTCATGCGCGCGTAGCCGGCCGCCTGCGCGGCTTCGGCCGTCAGCTCGCGCGCGGCCGGATCGAACGACGCCGGAATCGTGACGGTGACGTCCTGCTGATCGAACGGCGCGTCCGGATGCGCATGGTTCCACGCGTCGCGCAGGTGGGTCAGGTAGCGCGCCGAGCTGTCGAGCGGCGACACGCGCGCGACTTCCGGCGGCGCGTCGCCCGGCAGGATGCCGGCGCGGCGATCGACGCCCGGATGGCACAGCCAGCTCTTCGCGCTCGACACGAGGCGAATCGGCGTGCCCGCGCCGCGGCTGCGCGCGAGCTCGCCGACCGCGAAGTCGCGCTCGGCCGCCCACGGCAGCGCGAGGTCGCCGGGCGCAAGCTCGCTCGGATGCGGCAGGTACAGAAAGGACGGCAGCAGATTCGGCGCTTCGATCGCGCCCGGCGCGGTCAATTGCGCGATGGGCAGCACGTCGAGACGGGTCTTCTCGCCGTCGCTCGCCGCGAGATCCACGTACGACAGCGCGCAGTGCGTGGTGCCCAGATCGATGCCGATCGAATAACGCGGCTCGCTCATAGCTCCACCTCGGCCGCCGCGATGATCGACGCGTCGTGGCCCGGGTTCAGCTTCGGCAGCCGGACGGCGTCGACGCGCCAGCCGCGATGGCTGATGTGGCCGCTGAACGGCGGCTTGCCGACGACGTTGCCCGTCAGGCGGATCGCGGCCGCATCGAAGCCCTCGCCGATCGTCACGCGCGCGCCTTCGGCCTCGTCGCGCACCGGGCGGATCGTGAAATGCTCGCGCAGCGTCGCGCGGCAGCCGTCGTGCACGATGCGCGCGGCGGCGCCGATGTCCGCGTCGGAGTAGCCGGCGATGTCCTCTTCGACGAAATCGACGAGGCGCGCGTCGCGCTGAAGGAGGCCGAGCAACTGGAGCGCCGCGTCCGGCGTCGCTTCCTTGATGACCTCGGGCGCGGGCGCCGCGGAGGGTTGGGGCGGCGCGACAGGGGCCGCTTGCGCGGCGGGTGCTGCGCCGTCGCGCAGGCGGCGGGCGCGGCTCGCGAGTTCGCGGTCTCCGAGCACGGAGAAAAACAGGCCGAAGGCGAGCGACAGCCTGCCGGCGAATGAAATGTTCGGTTCGGTCATGGGATCAAGCTCCATTGGGCCCGCCTTCCAGGCGGGCTATCCTGCCGGACGCAGGACGAGCGACGAGCGGGGCATCGGGCGTCCTGTTCCGGCATCTCGTATCTGAGCCCGACGGGCGCAAAACCTGTATTTTGCCTTGATCTGATGTCGAGCCGGCCACGGCGTGCGTGCAGGCTGTCTTTTTTTGCGCGTTTTCGGGGGCGGATGACGGGCCGGAAGCCTCACTGCGTGATGCCTTCGCGCTTCGGGCCACGCCAGGCCCACACGCCGACGGACGAACCGCCGGCCTGCGCGCCCACCGAATGCGCGGCTCTCCCGCTTCGCTCGCCGCTCAGGCGATCAGTTCCACCGCGAGGCTGCCGAGCGCGCCGAACCGCGCCGTCAACGCCTGGCCGAGCGGCGCATCGATCGCGCCCGCATACGAACCGGTCGTCACGATCTGTCCGGCGCGAACCGGTTCGCCGCGCGCCGCGAGGAAATTCACGAGCCAGAGCAACGGCGCAAGCGGATGCCCGTCCGGGTGCCGGCCGTCGAACGTCCGGTTCACGCCGCCGCGAAAGTCGAGCGCGATCGTGTCGAGCGTCGCGCGCAAGCCGTCGCTCACGACCGGGCCGACACACAGCCCCTGATTGAACTGATTGTCCGCGAGCAGCTCCGGCATGGTGGCGCGCGACGGCGCCGCGTAGCGGCAACCGAGCACCTCCAGTACGAGTCGGACTTCGCGGATTGCGGCGCGCACTTCGTCCTCGTCGTACGGCCGCGCGCGCGGCGGCAAGTCGCGATCGAGCACGAAGGCGATTTCCGGCTCGATCCGCACGGTCCGCGCATCGGCGACGACCGGGAACGGGCCGCCCGCCGCACGGATCGTCGACGCGAGGATCGGCGCGACGACGATCCGTCCCGGCGGCGGGAGCGCGCATTTCCATCCGCCGACCGGCTCGCCGAGCTGTTCGGCGACGCGTTGCTGGATCGCGAGCGCGGTCTCGATGTCGCCGGGCCGGCACGCGCCGGGCAGAAGCGGGCCGGCGACGCCGGCGCGGCGGGCCGCAACCAGGTGCCGCGCGGCGGCGTCGACGCGTTCGGGGGGGCTTGTCATATCGTTTTCGAAATGTAAGAGTGGCCGCGAGCATCGCGCGGGAAGGGGGCAACGGGAGCGATGATAGCCATTTCGTCGCGATTACATCGCCGCACGGCCTCGAGATCGCGACGATCGACGCCTTGGCGGCATCCGGCAACGTCAAGCGTTCCGGTGATTCGGACGCCGCTGCGCCGCTGGATGCTTTCGTCGAAAACGATCGCCGACACCAGCGCGCGCGCCTTCGATACGATTGCAAAAACGCGCGGCCATCGGCTGCTACAATCTCGGCTTATTTTTCAGTGAGCTGGAAGTTATGGGCTTTGAGCAACTTGCGTCGTTGCGCGATCAACTGGCGAGAGACGCCGCGCAGAAGCGGGCGGCGAAGAAACCGCAGAAGCGGGACGCCAAGCCGGCGGCTTCGCCGAGCTCGACGGATCCTGTGATATTGACGATCGCGAAACTCCAGAAGCGGTTTCCGCAGGCGTTCCCGCGCAATCCCGCGCCGAAGGTGCCGCTCAAGGTCGGCATTCTCGAGGATCTGGTCGGGCAGGCGAACGCGCTTCGGCTAACAGAAGCCGAATTGCGGGACGCGCTGCGGACCTGGTGCCAGGGGAACCGGTACTGGACGTGCCTCGCCGAAGGCGCCGTGCGAGTCGATCTGGCGGGCGGCGAAGCAGGGCGGGTATCGGCCGCCGACGCGAAGCGCGCGCGAATGCTGAAAGGACGTCGCCCGGCGAAGCCGCGCGCGCAACCGTCCAAGCCCGAGCAGGCTCAGCAACAGCGACAGACATCCGCGTGCCCGCCGGAGAGCGGGCAACGCACCGATTGAAGACATATATCACGTGACAACCAGCAAAATTCATACGCTGCAGAAGCAGCTCGGCCACCTCAATCTGCTCCTTGAGGAGGCGAAGAAAAAGGAAAAGGCCGAGGCGCTGGCCACCATTCGCGAACAGGTGAAGCAGTTCGACATTACGGAAGTCGAATTGCTGAGGGCGGCGGGCTTCGTGAAGGACAAGCCGAAGAAACTGCCGGCAAAATATTACGATCCGTCGACAGGCAAATCGTGGACGGGCCGCGGCGCGTGCCCGAAATGGCTGATCGGCAAGAACCTCGACGACTACCTGATCCGGCCCGCGCCGGAGCCATGGTGGCCGGGGGAGACTGCGTAGCGTGGCGGGCGCGGGCGGGGCGGCGGGACGTGATTCCGTTGTCTCAGCTCCGGCATGCTTGTGAAAGTCCTCGCATCATCGACCAACCACGGTTTTGTTTGTTGCCGGGGAATGTCGTTGGCTCGCCCGTCCTGCGGCGCGCATACGCGGGCGGCGTTCGCGCGACAGCGTGAACGTATTGATTCTTGTCAATATGGAACGCCAACCGTTGCCGTCGGTAGCGCTTCCGATGCCCCCGCATTGCCTTCGAAATAGCTGAACGTCGATTCAGTCGCCGTGAAGTGCAGCATCATCAGCCGGCTCGTCGCGTCGTCGACGTACACCAGCAACGTGCATTGCGGCGCGCGTTCCTCGAACCACCGATGCTCGCTGCCGTCGATCTGCACCAGTTCACCTAGGCATGCGCGCCGCGCTCGCGGCTGGTAAACCTTCGGTGCTAAATGGCTAGAACACGACATTTCTATAAAGCTACTACTCCAGTTCTCGGCCTATTCGCCGTTCAGTGACGAGTACATCGTGCGCACACAACGTTTCGAAGATGGACAGCAAGAGGTCGTGGCGTTCAGCGTGGCTGTGTAGCGTCACTTTCACGAGCTGCGCTTGCGGCCGAGTGCTCTTCGGGGAAAGCGTGTGGCTCTGGCGGGCGAGACAGAAGACGATGTAGCAACGAAGTCCGACAAGTCGCTTCGCACGTCGATCGAGCGATCGAAGCGGATGATTCGGAAGCGCTGCGAGGCGATCCGTGCCGATCCATGCTGACGCTCTCAACGCGCGGCGCATGGCATATCCACGTGGCCGTGAGTGGTCGTCAGAACTGGAAACTGTTGCGCTCGATCTAGCTCTCGGTGATCGGCAAGGCGGAAACCGATGGTGCGGTGAACGACAGCACACGTGGCTTCGGCAAAAACGGCTTCTTTCGGTGGATCGGCGGCAAGGGGCGGGCGATGCGGCATCGGAGACGGGGCGCAGTTCTATTGGAATCAGGGAGTGGGGGTGTTTTGGATGGCGACAGGTAATGTCGACGCTTGAGGTGGGCTGGCACGCAGTGTAGCACTGTGGTAGTTTGCAGCCATTACAAAACAAAAGTTCCGAGGGATTTTTATGCCTGCTCAGTGCTTTTACACGCTTAACAATCAGCGCTTGTCGACTTTTACGTGTGCGGGATTCGGCGGCGTGCCCGCGTTCTCTGGGGAGCCTTCATTCATTAATAAGCCGGATGCGACGGCGATTGCTAAGGCGGGGCCGATACCGAAGGGGCGGTATTACATCGTTACACGCGAAAGCGGCGGACATCTCGGCTGGCTGTATGACTTCATCAAGGATCAGTGGTCCAACAGCAATCGCTCTACGTGGTTCGGGTTGTATAGGAATGACGGCGTTATTGACGATTGGACATTTGTGAATGGTGTGAAGCGCGGGAATTTCCGGCTGCATCCGACTGGCAGGTGGGGCGAAAGTGAGGGGTGCATAACCGTCACAACGCAGCTTCAGTTCGATCGCCTGCGAAAGTTTCTGTTGAAACAGTCGACTCAGCTCATACCGGGTACGTCAATCAAGTATTACGGAACGGTGGACGTGCGATGAAGCGATATTTGCTACGGATACTGCTTGCTGTCGTTCTGACGGTGCCTGTGTGCTTGGCGCTGTCGCGTATCGATTCGCTCGCGCGATGGGTAGGAAGTGAGCCCGTTTGGCACGCGCTGCGACCGGTATTCGACTTGTTCGGGTCGTATGGGGTTGAGGGCGACGCCAACGTTATCGTAACTTTGCTACTTGCTGTTAGCTTCCTGATTGCTGGCCTGATTGTATGGGGCGGTGGCGGGCTGCTAGCTTACGTTCGCCACCGAAAAATGTAGGGATTTTGAAAGAGATGCTGCGGTGGGCGGATTTCACATAATTAGTCGGCCCTGAACAATCCGGAGTAGCTTGTGCAGCAAGGCTGTGAGGCCGAAATGGTGTTGTGGGATTTGCAAGGCACAGGCATATTGGTGCGAGTTTCCTGCAAATTTCGATGAGGTCTGGATGGGACCGAAGACACCGGCGCCAGAGGGAGATTTCTTCCGCCAACCGCTGCGTGAGCAGATCAACTTGAAGCATCCACTGGTGCGGTTGGCCGATCTGATCGACTGGGATCGGTTGGACGCGGCGATGAGCGCGAGCTTCGTGCCGAACAGAGGCCGGCCGGCGACCTCGCCGCGGCTGATCGCGGGGCTGCTGTACTTGCAGCACGCCTTCGACCTGTCGGACGAAGACGTGGTCTGGCAATGGCTCGAGAATCCGTACTGGCAGGTCTTCACCGGCGAGACGTACTTGCAGACGGAGCCGCCGATCGATCCGTCGAGCCTGACGCGTTGGCGCAAGCGGCTGGGCGAAGCCGGCGTTGAAGAACTGCTGGCCGAGACGATCGAAGCGGCCAAGCGTGCCAACGTCATCAAGCGCGCGAGCCTGAAGCGGGTGATCGTCGATACGACGGTGATGGAAAAGGCAATTGCGCATCCCACCGATTCGCGCCTGCTCGAACGCTGTCGGGAGCATCTGGTGAAGGCGGCGGCCCGGCACGGCCTGAAGCTGCGGCAGAACTACAACCGCGAAGCGCCGAGGCTGGCGAATCAGATCGGTCGTTACGCGCATGCAAAGCAATACAAGCGGATGAGGAAGGCGTTGCGGACCTTGCGTTCGCGCGTAGGTCGCGTGATGCGTGACGTCGAGCGGCAGCTTGACGGCGTCGCTCAGCAAAGTCGCGTGGCGTTGGAAGACCTGATTGGCCGCACGAAACGAATTCTGTCGCAGAAGCAAAAGGACAAGAACAAGCTGTACGCACTGCACGCGCCGGAAGTCGAATGCCTGGCCAAGGGCAAGGCGCGCAAGCCGTACGAGTTGGGAGTGAAGGTGTCGATTACGACGACGCACAAGGAAGGCCTGGTGGTGGGTGCGCGCTCGATGCCGGGCAGCCCGTACGACGGTCACACGTTGGCCGAAGCGTTGGAGCAGGCGGCGATCCTGAGCGACGTTCAACCAGAGATAGCCGTCGTCGATCGCGGCTACAAGGGTGTCGCCATCGACGGCGTAAAGGTCTATCACCCAGGGTTGCGACGCGGCATCACGCGAGGACTGCGCGCGATGATCCGGCGCCGCAGCGCAATCGAGCCGGCCATCGGTCACATGAAGGCGGACGGCAAACTGGATCGCAACTGGCTCAAGGGTGCGCTGGGCGATGCCATCCACGCAGTGCTGTGCGGCGCCGGGCATAACCTGCGGATGATCCTCCGGAAACTGCGGCGCTTTTACGCCCCGATTCTTGCCGCGCTGCTCAATCGCGGGATGGTCGCGCTAGCGACGGCATAACGCCTCGCTGAGCAAAACGAATTGTTCAGGGCCGACTAATTAGCCGTCGACCGCTTAACTCATGGGGCATTTGCCGATAAATCGGACAAATACCTTATGAGGGCTAGATGGAACAGATTGAGCTTTTGGAGCGACCGCGGCTTACTGAACGCGAGTTGACGAGCGTCGTGCGGGACATCCGAAATCTTTACTGGATGATCAGAAATACGCGACGCGGAGTCCAGGATGCTCAACGGCGACGGGTCTATCGGCAGATCGAGACCCATAAAAAACGCCTGCTCATGGCAGGCGTGTCGAAGGAAGAAATCTTGCGGTTGCTACGCTGTTGCCGGGCAAGCTTGTGCAGGGAGGAAAGCTGTCTTGATTGTCCGAAGCGTCGTCTTAAAACGGGGCCATATCAATGAGAAAATTCGATAATTTACCTTATGTCAAATTGGATGGCTAGCTGAACCTGTCGGACCTGTCAGGTTGATTCACGAATTTGTAAACATATTTACAAATCGTTACAGAATCCCACGCAGTCCACATAATGAATCCCACCGCGCCCCGTCATGGGACGGTCTCCGACTTTCTCGCGCTTACAGACGGCCTCTCCATCCGCCAAATTGCCGAAGCGCTTCGTTGCTGTACGCGTAGCGTCCGGAACTACTTGGCCGGCCGCTCGCCGATCCCGTGGCATCGCGTCGAAATACTACGCCTGCGCCAAGTCGAGATAGACGCAGCCCAAGCGGCCGCACAACAACTTATCAGCGAAATTCCCGTGGAGTCGACGATCGAGCCGGACGTATCCGCTCCCGACGTGACGCCCACCGAAATTCTCGCTTGGGTCGGCGTTCATGCTCCGCACTGCCTGTCCAGCCAGAGAAGGTTTCGCCAGTACGTTCGTGGTTGGAACGTTGTAGACAAGATCCGAAACTCAAAAGCGAAAGGCGCGTTCGCCGCCGTGCTGGCGAAATGGCGCGTGCTCGTCGTCGATCTGCCGCGCTCGTGGAAGTCATGGCGATCGGGCGGCGTCTTCGCCGACACGGACTCGCCCGCGTACCGCTGGCGCGCCAACGATCCATGACCACCCTCTTTTATTTGCTCGTGCGCCTGAAGTGTGAACGGTGTCGATCTGTCGTCGGATCGCCTCGCGCATTTCGAGCTCGAAGGCGACGCCCGGCAGGCGAATCCGCCAAATACGCTAGAATCCTCCGCCTGCCAATGATGCGACCCCGATAGCAACCTACTGGGGACAGGAGAGCATTGCACATGGATGAATACCGAACGCCCATCATTGATACCACCATCTTCACGGACGGCGCGGACGCAATCGGCGTCGGCCTGGATCACTGCCCCGCGTGCCAAACGAAGACCCCCGGGTATCTGTTCCACGAAACGGGAGACGAGTCTTTCGCCTTGGCTCGAGCACAGAACGGAGCACTAAAGATGAACGGGATGGAGGTTCTCGTGCTGGAATGCACGACATGCGGTTACTTATTGATGTTCAACCGCGAGCGGTTCACGGAACGCGTCGCGATTGCTGAGCACAAGCGGCTGCACGTCAATGATGAGCAGGATCAAACGAAATGAGCACCAACGTTCGCCCGTTTCCCAACAGCAAGCCCGGCAGACCTGTTGACTCATCAGGCTCAGGCGGCGATGATGGCGGCATGGAAACGCGCATTCAAGAACTTGAAAAGGCCACCGCAGACATCCGTGAGCGTCTCGCACGCATGGAGTCTGGGCTTGCACACGTCGCCACAAAGGCCGACGTCATGTCGGTAAAGACTGACGTTATGTCGATGGAAGGAACGCTGCTCAAGTGGTTCATCGGCACAGCTATTGCCCTTGCCGGTCTCGCATTCGCAGCCGCCAAATTGATTCATTGACGCAGCCCCGAGACTGCCCCGGAAGCCCCGCCTCATGCGGGGTTTTTCATGCGCCATCCACCGCGCAACAGATTACTTCCCTACCTTCCTGAAGTGCGACCGGTGCCGGTCCGTCGTGGGGTCATCGCGCATTTCGAGCTCGAGCGCGGTCGTGAATCCAACGTCGCCGATCGTGTGCGTTGCCTTCTTCACGAGCCACGCCGTCTCGTCGATTTCCGGCTTAAAGCCTGCCACGGTAACGGGCATCTCCGGGAACAGCTCGGCGCAGCCGCGCGCGAGCGTGTAGCTCATCGTCGCCTGGCTGCGCTGCATCCGCTTGAACTCGGCCTGCGCGGCCGCACGCGCTTCCGCCTCCGTTGCGTAATCTTCCGGCAGCACCTTCACGTTCTTGTTGTTCTCGCCCCCGACGATAACCGACTTCCGCTTCGCGCGGCCGGTCGAATGGTAGTGCGCGCGCACGGCTGCGTAGTTCTCGCGTTCGGACACGTGGTAGCGATGGCTGTCGCCGCTCGCGCGCGTCAGTTCAAGCACGTCGAGCTTCTTCCCGCTTGCCGTCTGGCCGGTGCCGATCGGCATGAACAGCAGGCGTAGGTCTTTCACGTTCATCACCGCGTCATAGCGCTTCGCCAGGCGCGTCAGAAACGACATGTCCGATTCGTGCGTCTGGTCGATGTGCGCAATCAGGATTTTCGCGAGCGCGTCGCCGACGGTCGGCGCCAGCGAGTAGCGCCCGGCGATCGCATGCACGATCGAGCCGATAGTCTGCCGATGCCAGCTCTTTTCGCGGCGCTCCTGCATGCCGCTCGTCATCGCGGCCGAGCGCGCGCGGATCGTGATGATGTCCGGCGCGCCGCTGTGCTCGACTTCGTTCACAACGAAGCTACCCTTGTCGACGAGCGGCTCGCCGGCCCATCCGATCGACGCCTTGATCGTCGCGCCGCGCTTCGGGATGTCCAGATCGTTTTTCGAGTCGTCGAGCACGATATCGATCGTATCCGCCTCATCGGAGCGCGACTCCGAAATCGACAGAGACACGAGCCGCGGCGCGAACAGGCGCGACAGATCGCGGCCGCCGACTGAAATGCGGTAGTCCGGCTGCGGATGCAGGCGCGCGACGCGCGGCGCGTCCTGCAATTCCGCCCTCGTGGTGCGTTCGTTCGTCGACGTAGCCATCAGCGCTTGTCCTTTCGCGTGTTCTTCTCGCGCGTCGTGCGCAGCACGTCGTCGTCGACGCGCTCGATCGTGAGCTGGAACTCGATGCGCCTCGGCGTGCCGTCCGCCGTGTGGTAGCTCTGCGTCTCGTTCAGCTCGGCGATCACGTACGCGCCGTAGACGTTGCCGGCGCCGTCGACGAGCACGTACGCTTCGCCGGTGTCCGCCATCGCGGCGAGCTCGCGAATCGACGCGATCGAGCCGAACGTCTCGGGCGCGACGAGGCCGTTCAGCGTGATCGTGTCATCGCCGACGCCGGCGAACTGGCGACCGTCGCGCGCGCCGACGCGCGAGCTCGTCGGATGCTTCCACGTGCGCCGGCGCTGCAATTCGCGAAACGGCGCGCTCGTCAGGCTGAAAACGAACTGGTCGAGGGACATGAGCATGCGTAGCTCCGGTTGCGTCAGTCGGACAGGCGCGAGCCGATGCGCGACTGCTTCGCGCGCTCGCGGCGATCGAGCGCGGCTTCGACGGCGCGCGCGATCGCGTGCGGGTCCTGCCCGGCCTGCGGGTAAATGTTGATGACGATCGGCGACGCCGGCGCGGCAGGCGATGAAGCCGCGGACGGCGCCGCGAGCGGCGCGCGGCGATCGATCGGCACGGTCGACTGCACGAGCGGCGCGGTTGGTTTGGCAAGCACTGCGCCGGCCGCGAGCACGGGCGAGCCGAACGATGCAACGGCAGCCATCGCAAGGCCGAGTGCCGCGTTCGCGACGCGCCGCTGCTCGCTCTCAATGCCCACCGCAGCGCCCTCGCCCACGAACCCGCCGAGCGTGGCAAACACGCGACTCGGGCTGTGGATGCCGAGCTTTTCCTTGAACCACACGACGGTCGAATCGGCGACGCTCGAAATCGTGTCTTTCACGGTGCCAAGGCCGTTCTTGATGCCGTTGACGAGCCCGTCGATCAGGTGGCCCCCGATTTCGGTAAAGCGCGCGCCGATGTCGCCGAACCAGTCGCCGATGCTCACGAGCTTCGATTTCACGCCCTCGACCGTCGCGTCCCATTTCGACTTGATCCAGTCGCCGGCCGTGCCGAACGCGCCCTTGATCGTCTCCCACAGGGCGGCGAACTTCGGTCCGAGCGTATCCCAGTTCTGCCAAACGTAGACAGCCGCGATGGCAAGGAGCGCGATGAAGGCGAGCAGCGGATTGGCGAGCGCGAGGCGGCCGAGCACCATGATGGCCCGACCGAGCATCGCGAGCGCGCGGCCGGCCATCGCGACACCTTGGACGAGACCGACGCGCAGCAGCGCAGCGAGGATCGAGAGCCCGCGTCCGAGGAAAAGCCCTGCACGCGCGACGGCTATGACGCTGCGCACGGCTGCGCCGCGCATGAATCCGGACATGACGTGCAGCCCACGCCAGAGCATCCGCGCGCCGCGAGATGCGAGCGAGAAACTTCGAACGACGCTGCCGCGCAGTAGCGATGCTAGCCCGCCGAATACGGTACGCAACAGCCCGCCCTTCATGCCGAGCGTCGTCATGCTGAAACGCACGACGGCGAGCGGGCCGAGCACGCCGGCGAGAACGATCGTGAACGTGCCGAGCACCACGAGCAGCGCCGCGAAGCCGGCAGCGAGCGCGATGATGACCTTCGTCGCTTGCGGATGCGCCTGAATCGTCTTCAGCAGCCTGTCGGCGAGCTCGCGCGTCTTGTCGAGCGCTGCGTTGTACATCGGCGCGATGCGCTCGCCGATTTCGTTCAGCAGGTCGCGCAGCTTCGCGCGCGCGTCGAGCTCCTTGCCGGGCGTCTGTTTCGACGCGAGGTCGTGCATTGCGTCGATGCCATACGCGCCCTTGTTCAGCTTCTCGTTCTTGTGGATTTGCTGGCTCTGCATGTACATCGTCGAGAACAGATTCGCGGCCGTCCGATTCGTGAAGATCGTCGAAATCATGTCCTTCACTTTGTCGGGGTCCGTGATGCCCTTCTTCGCCATCTGCGGCAGCAGCACCTTTTCGAGCCATTCGAGCGGCGACGCCTTGAACAGATCGCCGCCGAGCAGCGCGCCCGGCTTGATCCGCTTGATCATGCCGATTTTGTTGTACTCGACGTTCTTCTTGTCCAGCAGGCCGAGCTTCATCATCTCCTGCGCGGCCCGCACGGTCGTCTTGCCCTGGTAGACGTTGCTGTATGCGGACATGAGCCCGGTGCCGACCTGGTGCCCGCCCATTTCCTGAATCAGCGGCTCCATCTGGTAATAGAACGCGTCCTGGCGCATCTGCTTTGCTGCGACGCCGCCCGTCTGGATGAAGTTGCGCCACTCGTCGCCGCCGACGCGGCCGCCCGTTGCCGACAGCACCTTCTGCACCATGTTCGCTTCGTTCCTGAACGTCGCTTCGTCCCTCGTGCCGCCGCGCAGCTCGATGACCTTCAGCATGTTCATGAACTTCTCTTCGTTCGCGTGCGCGTCTTCCGCACCGAACATCGCCTCGTTCGCGAACTTCATTTTCGCCAGCGTCGGCATCACCATCTGCGCGTGGTGCTCGTCTGCGAAGATCGACAGCGCGTCGCGCATCAGCGTCATGTTGTCCGACGTGCTCACGCCCATCATCTTCATCGAGCGCACGTACTTCTCGGCGTCCTTCGTCGCCTGGTCGCCGAGGCCAAGCGCCGTGATGCGCGCACGCTCGTTCTGGATCTTCTTCGTTTCGTCGAGTGCCTCGCGCAGATCGCCGAGCGCGTGCGTGCCGGTCGAGCGCGCCGCGTAACCGCCGATCGCCATGCCGCCGGCGACGCCCTGTAGCGCCTGCATCTTGCCGCGCGCCGCGCCGAGCTTCTTCTCGCGCTCGGCCATGGCTTCGAGCTGGCGCGTCTGCGTCTGCATTGCCGCCGTCGTCTGCGCGATGTTCGAGCGCAGCGTGCGCTCGTGCTCGGCGAGCTGGCGCGTGTTGATGCCCGCGCTCGCGAGCTGCGCGCGCAACTCACGCACGCGGGCGGACTGCTTCTCGTGCTCGATCGACAGCCGCGCCGCGGACTGCTTCGCCTTCTCGAATTTGTCGATCATGTCGCGCGACGGCGGACCGAACGCACGCAGCGAATCCGCCAGGCGCTTCACGCGCGCCTGCGCCCGGTCGAGCTTCTCCGCGGTCCCGGCGAGCCCGGTTCGCATCTCGCGAAACGACGCGACGGCCTTCTGCTGCTTGCCGAGCTCGGCGAGCTCGCCGCGCGTTTGCTTGAGCGCCTGCGCGAGCCCCTTGTTGCTGTTCAGCACGTTCTTCAGGGGTTTCGTGAAGTTGTCGATCATGTCGAACATCACGCGCAGTTTCAGGGCGTTGTCCATCGTCACTCGTTTCCGCTACGTATCCGGGCGCGCTCGCGCCAGTCCATCAATTCGGCCAGGGAGAAGCCGTCCATCACGGCCGGCGTCCATCCGCCAAACACCGTCGCGATATCGGCCATCGCGTCTTCTACGCGGGCCGGGATTCCATGCTCGCTTTCAGCGCCTTCGGCATCAAAAAACCGGCGAAGATACCCCCCAACGCCACGAGGTCGGCCGGGTCCATGCCGGCCACGTCGAACTCGGTCAGCGTCGGCGTGCTGATGCGCGGCAACACCTTGCGCAGCGCGTCGACATCGAGATTCACGAGCGCGGCGAGCGACGTGCCGCGCAGCGCGCCCGCGGCTGGCTTGCGCAACGTCACCTGCGTAATGGTCTGCCCTTCGCGCTCGATCGGTGTGTCGAGCGTGTGCGTGTTCTCGTCGGGCGCGGCGTGGCCCGTCGTTTCGATGTGAGCGGTGTCGATGGTCGTCATGGTGTTTCCTGGGTTGGATGTGAAATTGGAATGGCCCGCGCTCGACGCGGGCGTCGATTACAGGCCCATCGCGCGGCGAAGGTCCGACGCGAGGTCCATGCCGTTGATCTTCTCGACCGCGTTCACGAAGTCGAGCTCGATGAGGTCGCGCCCGTTCACGGTCAGCTTGTAGTAGCTGGCGTTGGTCGTGATCTTGAATTTCGTGTCTTCCTTCGCCTTCGCGGTGCCCATGTCGATTTCCTCATGGCGGCCCTTCACGACCACTTCGATCTGGTCGTGCTTCTTGCTGTCCTCGCGCCGATAGCCGCCGGCGAAGCGCAGCAGCACGCCGTCGTGCTGCACGGCGCCGTACTGTTCGAGCACTTCGACCATGAAGCCGCCGCACGTCCATTCGAGCTGAAGCTCTTCGTTGCCGAAATCGATCTTCACGGGGCCAGTCATGCCGCTGCCCTGCCACGCTTCCATCTTGCGCTTGAGCTTCGGAAGGTTGAGCTCTTCGACTTCGCCGACGAAGTTCGCGCCGTTGTGAAAGACGTTGAAGCCCTTCAGTTTTCGAGGCATACCCATTGCGTTTGACTCCTGTTAGCCCGCCACGCGCGCCGGGAAATCGGCGAGGAAGCGGTCGGTGATGCGCTGGCGCAGCACCAGATTTTCGAGAGGCGGAACCGGCGTGTAGTCGTAATCGATGTACGCCTTGCCGGACGCGAGAATGTCGGCCGTGTTCGGCTCCGGATCGATCCACGCGCTACCGCCGATCAGGTAGCCGTTCGCGACCTGCTGCCGGAACCAGCCGTTGATGCTTTCCACGATGTCGCGCGCGAGCGACGGATTCAGCGGGCCGTCGACGACGGGCATCTGCGCTTCGGCGATCGAGTCGGCGGCGACCTGCGCCGTGCGCGTGTAGTTCTCGAACGCGAACTTCGGATCGTCCGAGCACGTGCGCTCGCCCCAGAACCGGAACCCGTTGCGGTTCACGAGCGTCGTCACTTCATGCTCGTTCAGGTAGCCCGCATCGGTCGCCGGGTCCTGCAAATCCCACGACACGTCGGCGCTGATGCCGGACACGCCGTTCACGACGACATTCGAAATCGTCTTGTGCCAGCCGATGTCGTTGTCGATCTTCGCGCGCAAGCCGGCGGCGATCGCCGGCGCCGGAATGACGGCCGTCGAATTCGTCGTGTCGTCCCAGCCGAGCCAGTCCGGCCAGATCACCATGATTTCGCGTTGGCCGAACTGCTTGCGGTACGCGGCGGCTTCTTCCTTCGTCTTGCAGCCGGACGCCGACACATAGGCCATCGCGCGCAGCGATTGCGCGGTCGCCACGAGCGCGGCCGCGACCGGCTGCGTGTCGAGGCCGGGCGCGGCGAGAATGCGCGGCTTCACGCCGAGCGCGGCCTGCGCGGCGAGCAGCGCCTTGATGCCCGTGTATTTGCCTTCCGGCGTCACGGTGCCGATGACGTTCGAGGTCGTCTCCGCTTCGTCCTTGCCTTCGGCGACGCGCACGACGACGGTCAGCGGCTTCGTCTGCTGGCCGATCGCGTCGAGCGTGCGGCGCAGCGTGCCTTTCTTGCCGGCCTTGCCGAGCGCGGCGACGACGTTCGTCAGCAGCACGGGCGTGTTCAGCGGAAACGCGCTCGCGTCGGCGTCGGCCGCCGTGCAGACGACGCCGAGCACGGCCGTCGACACCGAGCGAATCGGCCGGCCGCCTTCGTTGATTTCGATGACGCGAACGCCGTGGTGGTAATCCTGCGGCATGGTGTGCAGCTCCTGTTACGTAAAATCGGGAGGATTCCCGGTGATCGGGCCGGCGTCAGGCCGGGGCGTGTTCGGCGTCCGGCCGCGCGGCATCGACGGCGGCGGCCGGCTCGGCGGGCGGCATGCCTTCGGGCGCGACGGGCTCGGGCGGCGGCGGCACGTAGGGCGCGGGCATGTCGGGCCACGCGATCGCGTCCGGGAACGTGTCTTTCTGGATCGCGGCAACGAGCGCCATCTGGTAGGCCGACCAGGCTTTGAAGTAGTACGTCTGCTCGTCGTCGAGCTGGCCCGCTGCGTAGGCGTCGGCTTTGCCGAGGTTCTCCCGGCGCGCGATCGCCAACAGCCGCTCGAACTCGGCCATCGCCGCGTCGCGCTTCTCGCGCGCGATCAGCTCGGGCGGCACGGTCCACGCGCCGTCGATCCACGCGTGCCGCTCGGACGGGCGCGGCTCGGTCGTCAGGCCGAGGTCGGCCGGCGTCTTGCCCGCGATCGCGATCTCGACCGGCTCGCCCGTGTCGGTCCGATAGCAGACGCGGCCGCGGTAGTCCGGCAACAGGAACCACGCGCCGTCGCGGTAGAACGGCCACGTGGTCGGTGTGCGCGCCGGCGGCGCATCGAGCGTCGCGGACGCCGGAATCAGCCAGCGGCCGTCGTTGCGCGGATCGGCGTCCGGCTGGCCGCTGCTCAGGTATTCGCCCGTTGCCGGGTCGTAGTGGTGAATCAGCATGTCGTGTCTCTCAGGGTTAGTAGGCGCGAATCAGCGCGAGCAGCGCGACGTTGCGCGGGCGGGATTCGTCGCCGCCGTCGGGTTGAACCGTGATCGCGTGCGCGTGGCGGCCACCGCCGCCGACGCCGACGCCGTGCTGGTGATTTCCGGCGCCTTCGGTGTTGAACTCGTGCCCGTGGTTGCCGGCCGGGCTCGTCATCCCGTACACGTTGTCGTTGTCGCTGCCTTGCGCGCCGCGGTTGTTGGGCGAGCCCCACGTTCCCCACGGCGGGTTGTACATCTGCGGGTTCTCGCCCCACGGCGAAATGTGTTGGTGGTCTGGCGCTGCGGCCGTCCAACCGTGGTGGTCGTGCCAGCCCTGTACGTCGGTCCAGGCCGAATGCACGTGGTCCGGCGCTTCGCTCGACCCTGCCCCGTGTGCGTGCGCGTGGTTCTGGTCGCCCTGGAACGCGCCAATCTGGCGACTCGCGTCGACGCTGCCGCGCGCGTCGGACCAGCATCGAATGAACTCGCCGCGCAGCTCGGGCAGGCGAAACGTCGTCGCGCCGTCGCCGGTCGAGAAGCAGCCCCACCGATCCTTCATCCAGTCCGCATCGGAGACGAGCGCGCCGCTCGCCTGCGCATACGCCCACAGCTCGGGATAGTCGGCACGGTTCACGAGCACGCCGTTCGCCTTGAGGAAGCCCGGCCGCACGGTCGTGCGCGGCTCGAAGACAATCTGGCCGATCGTCGCGGCCGACAGGACCGAGCGCACCCATTCCGTCGTCGCGACGCGCGTCGATCGATCCGCCGCCGGCGGCGTCGGCACGGTGACAGCTTCTTCGAAGGCCACGAGCGACGGCGAGAACCGCACGACGGCGCGCGCGTTGCAGGTCACGCCGAACTCGCCATCGGCCGCGTGATAGAGGCCGGTATCCGGTGCGCCGTCGTTGGCGAACGTGAGCGACGGCGCGGCCGGGCTGCCTTCGGCGAGCACGAGCCGCTTGCCGGGCGCGAACGACACATCGCCGGCCAGCGTGCCGCCCTTGCTCTTGTCGAGCGGGTCGAGGTTGCCTTCGTGCCACACGATCCGCCCGTCGACGCGAAAGGTGCGATTCGCGAACTCGTAATGGAACGAGCCGAGGGTGGGCGACCACCAGCCGACCGCGCTCTTGCTCGCGTAGTGGTAGCCGTCGAGCGGGCCGAGGCTGATATGCGCCTCCCCGGCGCCTTGCCCGACAATCAGGTCGCGACCGATCTTGACGTTGCCGCCGAAGACAGCGCCCGCACCGCTGCCGTCGACGATCACCTGTCCCGTCGTCAGCGACCACGAGAACGGCCGATAGTCGTTGTAGGTGCCGTCCGGCGCGCCCTTCGGTGTCGACAGGAAATAGACGCTCCAGCCGTCGTTGCGGATGAGCGCGCCGTAGCCTTCGCAGACCGCGCGGAACTGGCCGCCGGCGCCGCCGGCGTCGATCGCGCGCGCCGTGACGCCTTCCGACGCGTCGACGCCGCCGCGCACCTGCAGCGCGGTCTTGCCGTCGTCGGCGCGATCGCCGATCAGCACGCGGCCGCCCGACGTGAAGCGCGCGACGCGCTTCTGCTTCGCGTCGCTCGCCGCGTCGTTGTTCGTGCCGTCGTTGACGCACACGTCGACGTACTCGCGGCCCCATGCGCCGGCGTCGAATCCTGCGCGCAGCGTCGCGACCAGGCGCGGGCTCAGATCGGGCAGCGTCGCGTCGCCGAACGTGCCGAACAGGCGCGCCTTGCCGGCCTTGCCGACGCCGGCCGTCTTCGGCGACACGTCGAGCTGCGCGGCGCGCTCGTCAGCGTCGGCGACGACGCGCACGCGCCCGTCGAACGTCGCGCCCGAGAGCGCCGCGTAGCGCCGCCTCGCCGTCTTCGGCGTGATCGCGCGCGTGTCGTCGTCGCCGGCGTCCACTTCGGCCTGCGTGGCGAGCTCGACCACGCCCTGGCGCTCGGTCGTCGCCGGCGGATTCAGGAACGTCGCCGGCCCGAACTCGAGCTTGGCCGCGTCGATCGTCGCGAAAACGACATCGGTCGCGAGCAGCATCATTGCCGCGGGCGATTTTTCGAGAATCGGCGTGTCCTGCACGTACACGGCGAACAGCACGCCGTTGTCGAGATACAGGCCGAACGCGTACAGCGAGTATTGATCGCCTGTGTCGTCCTGGATCACGACATGCACCGTGTCCGGCGCGACGTTTTCGCCGCCGAACGTGGACACGCGCTTGCGCTCGTTCGGCAACGTCTTCATGCCGCGGTCGAACGCGAACGGCGCGGTGCCGAGCCCGATTTCGACGACGCGGCGCGCGGCCGTGCCGGTATTGCCGTCGGCGACCAGGGCCGCGCGGCCGGCGTCGGTGATGTTGATGAGCATTCCAGCCATGTCAGATATCCGTGAGGGACAGGCGGCGATACACCGCCGCGCGTGCGCCCGCGCCGATGCGCTGCGTGCCTGTCGCGCTGAAACCCTGCGTGAACGTGTAGTGCGCGGTGCCGCGCTTGGCCCGGTCGACTTCGGCGATGATGTCGGCGACGTATTCGGCGGTCGCCGGGATGCCGTCGCGCGCGCCGACCGTCATCAGGATTTCGAACGTGCCCGGCCGGCCCTTCGGCGTCTTCTCGAACCACTCGCGCATCGCGACGTTCGCGCCGAACGACGCGCACACTTCGCGCACGGCCGCGGCCGTGCCTTTCTTGCGCGCGATCCGGATCGCCGCTTTCACGCGCGCGCGCTTCACCTGTTCGGGCCAGTAGTCCTTCCACGTCTCGACGCCGAGGTGCCACGCGAGCCACGGCAGGAACCGCAGCGGGATCGTGTCCGGGTTCATCAGCGTGCCGATGTCGACCGGAATCGCGCTGATGCGCGCGTTCGTCTCCGCGATCCGGCGTTCGAGCGCGGTCGCGTTCGGGGGCAGCAGCGAGGTTGCCAACTTAGTCATCCGCGACACCGCCGTCGATCAGCTCGATTCCGGTGCAGTACGGCGCCTGCTCGTGCGTCACGGGAACGCCGCCGGCGGGCGAGTCGAGCAACACCTTTTGCACGCCGGCGACGCGCATCGCCGCGTGCAGGCCGTCGACCGTGATTTCCATGCCGATGCGCCGCATGTCCGCCGCGAACCTGTCGGTGCGCTTGCGGGCTTCCGCGAGCGCCACGCCGCGATCCGGGCCGGAGAAGAAGCGCAGCGTCGCGCGGATCGCATACGGCACGACTTTCGCGCTCTGCACGATCACCTGGTCGGTTTGCGGGCGCACGCCTTCGAGCGCCGCGCTTACGATGTCGATGAGCGCATCGCTCGCCGTGCCGTCGCCTTCGCGCGACAGGACCGTGACGACCATCACGCACGGCTCGGGGCTGCGCGCGGACGCGGACAGCACGCGGCCGTCCGCCGCGCGCATGGAACACGTACGCTTCTTCGGGGCCGGCGACGGAGAAGCCGCGCGGCGCGAGCTGCACGCGCTCGCGCAGATTGTCGTCGTCCTCATAGACCGCATCGATACCGTTCTGCGGATCAGCCGCCGTGATCACGAGCCGCTCGACATCGAACAGCGCGGCGATGTGGTCGAGCGTCGTGCCGCGTGCATAGGCGAGCAGCACGCCGCGCGATTTGTCGTTGATGAGCTGCCGCAGCAGGACTTCGCGATACGCGTTCTCCTGAAGGACGCGCGTCACGGGCTCGGATTCGAGCGCGAGCGTCGCGGCGATTTCCGCCTGGTGCTCGACCGGATACAGCGACACGAGACGCGCCTTGCGTTCGGCGAACAGCGTCTCGAAGTCGAGCGGGTCGACGATATCCGGCGCCGGGAGCTGCGAGAGGTCGATGGGCGTGCTTCTCACGATGCGCCCCCGTTCGACAGCGGCACGCGTAGCGACACGAGCTCGTCGCGCTCGTCGGTCCAGCCTTCGATGTCGACGAACTGCCGGCCGGCGAAAGCGTCGGCGGCCGACGCCGAAATCTGAACGCGCGTGACGGTCAAGCGCGGCTCCCACCGCATGAGCGCAGTCGCGATCGCCGCGTACAGGCGAATCCGGGTTGCGCCGTTGGCGGGCGCGTCGATCAGATCGGGCAGTTCCGAGCCGAACGTGCGGCGCTGGATGCACGAGCCAAGCGGCGTCGAGACGATGCGGCCGATGGACTGCGCGAGGTGATCGAGCCCGGACATCGAGCGGCCCGTCTCTGCGTTCATGCCCCTCATAGCGGCGGGCTCACTTCGGCCGATTCGCCGCGTGCCTGGTGGGTATGGAAGGGCAAGCTCTTGCCCATCGAGCGCACTTCGCCCGTGAAATCGGCCGCGCCGTCGATGCGCATGACGTTGCCGCCGCCGGTGCTACCCGAGCCCGTCATGCCAGACTCGAACACGAGCGGCCCTTTCACGAGCAAGGCGCCCGTGCAGGTCGTCTGTCCGGCGTCGAGCGTGACCGACACGGCCTTCACGGTCGCCGATTCCGTCTCGACCGTGACCGACACGGGCGCAACGAGGCGTACCGTCGCGCCGGCGGGCAGTTCGGCCGTGAGCGCATGCGCGTCGTGGTCGTAGCTCACGCGCGCGCCGTCCGCGTAGACGCGGGTGTGGGTGTTCGGCACGTTGTCCGGTGCGGGGAACGCGTCGGAGAACACGCCGCGCAGCGCGACGCCTTGCGCAAGGTCGCCCATCGCGCCGAGCACGACGACTTGCTCGCCCTTCGTCGGCGGCAACCATTCGCGCGTGTTGCCGGCCGCGGGCGTGAGCCACGGAATCCAGTTCGTTTGCAGGCCGTCGTCGTCCGATTCGCCGATCGCCACGCGGCAAAGCGCCGCCTTGTGGTCGACATCGAGAATCGAGCCTTTGCGCACGGCGTTGCGTGCTTGCCGTTGAATTTCGTTCGCATCCATACCGGCAATGGTGCCGGTCGCCCGCGCGGGGCGCGAGCACTCGCCTTTGTCATGCCGCCGGGTACAGCGCGCTCGTGATCCGCGCGGCGAATCGGGCGTCGACAATGGCCGCTCGACACACGCAACGGCGCGTGCGGCACGTGCTGCGCGCGCATTTCCACTCTCGCAACACGATGACGATTCACGCTACCGACGCCGCGCCCGTGGCCGATCTTTCCCCGCTACTCGACCGACTTCACGCAATGGATGCACTCACGCTCGCGCGCATGCTGCCCGACGCGTCAATCGATATGGTGTTCACCGATCCGCCGTATTCGTCGGGCGGGCTGCACACGTCGGCGCGCTCGCGGCCGCCGAGCGCGAAGTGCATCAACAGCGACACGAAGACCGTCTATACCGACTTCGAGAGCGACAACATGGACCAGCGTGCGTGGGCGTTCTGGTGTCACGCCTGGTTGAGCGAATGCCGCCGCGCGTTGAAGCCGGGCGGGCTGCTCGTGAGCTTCATCGACTGGCGCCAGCTCCCGACGCTGACCGATGTCGTGCAGGCGGCCGGCTTGATCCTGCGCGGCGTCGCGGTATGGGACAAGACGCCCGGCCGCACGCGGCCGCGGCGCGGCGGCTTCGCGCAACAGGCCGAATTCGTCGTATGGGCGAGCCGCGGCGCAATGCGCGATTGCGATGTGTATCTGCCGGGCGTGTTCCCGTGCCGTTTGCCGGTGCCGAAGCGGCACGTCACCGAGAAGCCGCTCGATATAGCGCGCGAAGTCGTGCGGCTCGTGCCGGCCGGCGGTGTCGTGTGCGATCTGTTTGCCGGTTCCGGCACGTTTCTCGCCGCGGCGCGTGAGGCCGGCCTACATTGGATCGGATGTGAGACGAACCAGGCGTATCACGCGATCGCAGAACAGCGCTTGGCCATAACCAATTGCATTTGAAGCCCGTGATAGTTGCAATCGACGAGGTCTCATACGCGAAATAACTACAAATAGGCGAACGGTTTTGCTTACGCCTTAAGGCTCTGCGCTACCTCTTGGAAGTACCGTATAAGGCCAAGCACGACTAATACCCGTGCGACGTACATCCAGAGTCGATTGTCGACATTCTTGGAGCAACCCCATGCGGCGTTACACCATGCAAAATAGAGAGCGGAATAGATTGTGAAGAGACCGAGTATTAAAGCAGGCGACAGACCGCCAGATTGGAACCATTCGGCTGCCGCGACTCCTATGAGATTCAAAGGCATCCCGAGCAGCCACCACACTTTCCACAAGCGCTCTTCACCGCGCCAAGCTCGCTTCAGCATATGACTCTCCCCTGGCTCGCACTTCGTTCGAGAGCAAGTACCTCCCGTCGCCGCATGAGAGGTACCTATTCGACCTGCGTCATTCAGTGTCAGACTATACTGGTTGTTGGGTGAACTGGAAATCGCTCGGCACATATCAGCGACGCTAATCGTACAATCGTTCGGATTCGTTCCACGGTCCGTCTAGCGCAGGCACACCGTGGGCGTGGCGATCAATCCGAGCGGTTCAACGATTCAGGTAGCGTAGCAGCCGATCGCGCACGAGCTCGCGATCGGCATCCGAGAAACCAAGCACGACACGAACCGGATACTGCGCGAGCGGCCCACCCGGCTCGACGGGCGCCTTCTGGCCCTCCTGGTGGACACGTGCGATGCGCGACAGTCGTTCGTCGAAGCCGATCGCCAGGCCCGTGTTGTCGACATCGATGCGCAGATAGCGCGCGGTGCGCAGCTTCCGGAACATCGCCTCGCGCTTGACGCGGCCGGCCTTCTCGCGCAAGCGCTTGCCGCCTGCCTTCACCTTCCGCGGCGCATACGCGGACCCGTCCGGATTCCGCTGTGCGGCCACGCGCGATTGCTGCGCGCGCCGCAGATCGCGGCCGAGCTCGCGCAGCAGTTGACGGCGGGCCGCCGGCGACAGCTTCGCGAGCAACCCGCCCGCCCAGCGTTCGAGCGCCTGAAGATCGTCCGTCATGAAAGCCACTCGTCGGCTGCGTCGTCGATGTGCTCGACCGTCCGGTTGCCGGCTGCGTCGGTTCCGACCACGACGCTTTCCGACAGCTTCACTTTGAGCCCGAGGTCGACGGCGTTGTTCGACAGGATGTCCGCGACGAACGTCATGCCGTTGCGGCGCTCGTCCCGATTCGTCACGAGGTCAGGCTGATTCGCGCGCGCCCATTCGACAACGGCGATCATCACGTCGTCCGGGTTGCCGATGAAGTCGCGAATGATGATCTCGCACTCGTATTCGTAGTCGAACGACGCCGTGCGCGTGCCCGTCGCCTCGATCCGGCCCTCGTTGACGAACACGAGCAACTGGTCCGGCGAGGCGTTGAGCTGCGGCAATGCGGCGACGAGCGCCGCGCGCAGGCTGCTCGGCTTATTCATGGCTGTCCGTCCGCCGCACACGTGCCTGACACGTCGCGATCATGTCGACTTCGGACGCGCAGCGCGCCCACGCCGCGCGCGCGACGTGCAGCGCGTCGCTGAGTTCACCGTTGGTTCGCGGCGCCATCGCCGGCATCGTGCACGGCGTCACCGCCGCGCATTCGTTGAGCGTAATCGTCGGCGCCATTGAGGGCGGGGCTTGCGTGCAGGCGCACAACATCGTCAGGCAGAGCGCCAGCAGCCCAGGCGCGCACGGCGGCGCTTTCATCGATCAGTCTCCGCAGTTCGTTTCGATAGGTCGCGAGCGTCGCGTCGACGCCGGCGCGCGCGCGATCGAGCTGCGCGCGCTGCGCATCTTTCGCCTTGGCATCGGCCAACAGACGCTCGATGACGGCGGCGCTCGCCTGCGCCTCGTGTTTCGCGCGGCGCGCGTCGTCGGTCGCCCGGTCGAGCTGCGCGCGCAGCGCGCGGCCGTGCTGACAGCTTGCGACGAGCGCGATCAACGCGAGCAGCGCCAGCCACGGCATGAGGCGCGAGAGGTTCATGCGGCCGCCTTGCCCGTGCCGGCGTACTTCGCATACGCGCGGTCGAGCTTCACGTCATACAGGTTGATCGCGAATTCCGGACCGTTGTAGCCTTCCGCGAACGCCGCCCACTTCCGGGCACGAAGCGCGACCAGCAGTTTCTTGTCGGCCGCGACGTACCGCACGAACGCGTCGAGGTGCTCGGCTTCGCCCAGCTCCATACGGGACACGAATTCGTCGACGCTCGCGTAGTTCAGGCGCTTCCAGTGGTACGCCATCACCTGGAATGCGCCCCAGCTCGCCGACTCGTAGGCGGATGCCGCGTCGATCCGCGCCGCGGTGTCGAGCCGCACGTATTCGGCGGCGCCGCCCTGATAGCCGCCGCGCTTCGGATTGACGACTCCCGGCCAACGCGCGGCGGCCGTATCCGCCGCTTCCTTGCCGACATTCACGACGAGCCGCTGATACATGACGTGCCGCTCGAACAGGATCTTCGGCCGGCCGTCGTCCAGAAAGCCCACGCCGCGGGACTCAACTTCGTTGACAGCCCGCACGCACGCGAGCGATACGCCGAGCGTCGCGGCCGCGCGCGCGAGGTCGGCGTCCGTCAGGTGCTTGGGGTCGCGCTGCCCGCTGGCGAGCACCCGGTACGTCTTCGGGCCGGCGATGCCGTCGACGACGAGGCCCGCGGCCGCCTGCAACGTCTGGACGGCCCGCTCGGTCTGTTCGTCGTAAAGGTGCGACACGTCGACCGGGTAGCCGGCGCGCACGAGGCGCTGCTGCAGCAGCCCGACTTCCGCGCCGTGATCGTTGAATCGAAGGATGTTCACGCTTCGTCACTCCGTAGAAGGCGCGCGACGTTGCCGCGCGCGAGGTACACCAACACGGCGAGCAGAACCGCGAGCGCCGCGTGAAAGAAGCCGGTCGGCTTCGGATGAAACAGCAGCTCGATCGCCGAGCCGCCGGAAATCGCGACGATCACCCAGGCTGCCCACGCGACGTGGAAGCGATGCCGCGCGCCGTTCTTGCGGTAGGTCAGCACGCGCACGATGACGGCCAGGTGCGCGGCGAGCGCGACGAGTGCGGATGAGACATGCACGTCAGTCTCCCTTGCGAAACAGCGCGAACAGGTCCATGCCCTTCACGCGCTCGATCAGCGTCAGCGTGACCGCGATCACGAGCGCGGCCGCGAAGAACGCGGCGACGCCCGTCGAGCGGATCGGCACGGCATGGATGATTTCGGGCGCGGCAAGGTAGCCCATCACGAGCGAGATGAGCATGTACGCGGCGCGCTTCGCGAGGCCGAGGTCTTTCGACGTGACGACGACGAGCGCCGCGCCCGCGAACGCGCCAATCAGCGCGTCGCCGTCGACGCCCGGCGCGATGCCGGCGAGGCCGACCGCGGCGAACAGCGCCGCAGCCGAGGTGGTGTTCGGTTCAGCCATTCATTCGGCTCCGGTCAGTCAAACAGTTGCAATAGCGGCGTGGTCGTCTCGATCGCGCGGCGCTCGGGCATCTCCACGACGGTTCCCATCGGCAGCACCACGCCGAGCTCGGCGAGGCCGGGATTCGCTTCGAGCACGGCTTCGACCGTGCCCGCCGTGCTGCCGTAGTGCCGCCAGCACAGCGCGTCGAGCGTCTCGCCTTGCAGCGCCGCAATCTTCATTCGCCGAGCGCCTGCCCGTCGCGATCGAACAGGCCGAGCACGCGCGGCTTGATTCGGGCTCGCCGGCGCGCGAGCACGGCGGCTCGTATGGCCGCCTCCGCGCCGGTGCGATCCGAGCAATAGGCAATCTCAAGCCAGAACAGGCCAGCGACGCGCTGCTGCACCTGGCACGCGCCGGCGCAGAACAGCTTCCCGCCGCGCACGCGGGACTGCGCGAACTGACGAATGCGGTACAGGGGACGGGCCATCAGATCAGCTCCACCGTCGAGCGCGCGATGCCGAGAATGTCGCTGATCGCCCATCGCGCAGCGCGGCGTGCGTCGTCGACCGTCGCAGCCAGATCGGCCGCGACCTGGCCGCCGCTCTTCGTCGTGTCGTAGCCGCGGTACTTCTCGGTCACGTCCGCGAGCGTCAGGTGGTACACCGCGCGCCGGTAGCGGGCCACGTGTGCCGATTCGCCATCGATGCGCGGCGCCGGCACGTCGGCGAGCGTCGCCGCGCCCGCCGCACGCTGCCGTGCGCACCACGCGGCGAGCTCGTCGTTCACGGTCAGCATCGCGTCACGCGCGGCGTGCCGCAGCCGCTCGGCCGTCACGGTGCCGTCCAGGCGCATCGTGTCGCGCAGCGCGGACAGATCGATGTCCGGGAAGAAGCCGTCGTTCGTCAACGTGCCTTCGATCGGCGTCGCCGCGACGGCGGGCGCGGCGGTGGCAACAAAGCTGTTCATGGTCGGTTCGCAATGAGGTGGCGGTGGACCGGCGCACCAGGCCCGTAACCGTCAGGCGTAGGGCCTGGGCGCCGGTGCCGCCATGCCGAGGTGGGCTCTTTACGTGCCGTCGGCGCCGTCGCCCCGACGGCCCGCGGCTTCGACCTGCTTCGTCAGCCGGTCGATGTCCTTTTTCACGCCGACGCGATCGTTCAGCGCGACCGCGCGGCGCAGATAGTCGAGCGCGCGCGCCGGCGCGGCGGCCTGCGTCGCGTAGCCGAGCGCCTTGTACAGCTTCGCGCGCACCTGGTCGTGCATGTCCGCGTCGCGCGTCAGATCGTCGACGAGCTCGAGGCTCGCCGAGTCGAACGTCTCGCCGTCGAGGAACGACGACAACGCGGCGTCGGCGAACTGCTCGGCGACGAGCGACGCGAGCGAGCGCTCGAACTGGTCGGGCAGCGTCAGGCCGTGCGCGAGCGCGTAGGCCACGATCGCGAGCGCGCCGTCGAAGTCGCCGGCGTCGATGCGCCAGACCATCACCGTCACGAGCACGTCGTCCTGCGCGCCGCGGCCGCCGCTCAACACGCCCGCCACGTAGTCGGCGTAGTCCGGCAGCAGCTTGCGTTTCAGCTCGATCTTCCGCTCGATCGACTGAATGCCCTTGAGCGCGCGGCGGTCGGCCGCGAGCTTCGCGAGCATCAGCTCATAGGCGGTCGCGCCCTTCATCGTCTCGCTGGGCGACACGGCGGCCGCCGCGCGCGCGGCCGAGACGCGATTGAAGTGTGCGCGAGCGGGCGTGTTGATCGTCATGCCGCCACCAGCTCGATGTTCTCCGCGACGCAGCCGCAACCGAAGTCTTCGACCACGTAGGCGTCGTTCGACGATTCGTAGTTCTCGATGCGGTCTCGCTTCGGGTTGTCGATCAGTGCACGCCGGCGCGCGCCTTCCTGGAAGTAGATCGACAGGTTATCGAGCTTCGTCACCATCAGCGCGCGTCTCGGGAAGTGCGGCACGCGCACGGCCGGCAGATTGCCGATGCGCTTCTGGCTCACGATCAGATCGGCCGCGAGCTGCTCGGTCGGCGCCTGCGTCGCGTTGACGATCGGGAAATACTTGTCGTGCAGCAGCTCGCGGCCGCAGATCACGACGAGCCCCGTGTCTTCCTGGAACCACGGGTCGATCATCGACGAGACGATGTCCATCACGAGCGCGTCGAGGTTCTCGTAGTCCCCCGCCTTGCCGACGAGCACCTTGCCGGCCTGTTTTCCCTCGTGCAGTACACGCTGCGCCGCGCGCTCGCGGTACTGTTGCAGCCAGCCGATGTTCACGTCCTGCAACAGCGGGTTCGCCTGGCGGTCAGTCGTCGCGGCCGCCTTCACGCCGTGCCAGCCGATCATGATGCGATCGACCGCCCCCTGGTTGAGGATCACGTCGCGGATGCGCTGCTGGAAGTCGGGGAACTTCGCCCATGCGTCGAGCTTGCGATACGGAATCGCCGTGTCGTAGTCGGTCTTCTCGCAGCGGTAGCGGTTGCTGTCGAGGCTTGTCGGGTCGACCGGCTGGCGGTCCGCCTTCGTCGTGTCGGTGCGGCTCGCGATCGGGCCGGACACGGACAGGCCGAGCTTTTCGCCTTCGAGCTCGGTCACGGGCAGCACGTTGATGCGCTTGAGAAACTCGCTCGATTCCTGCATCTTCGTTTCGAGCCGCTGTTGCACGGTCGGCTCGACCGCGAACTTCGCCGACACGTCGGCCGTGTCGTTCAGCTTGGCGATTTGCGCGGCGAACTTTTCATACGCCTGGCGCGTTTCCTTCCTCATCGGGAAATTCTCCTGTGTGGTGTGCGGGATGGGTCAGCAGTCGGTCAGCAGTCGGTCACGAGCTCGCCCGTCGAGCCGGTCGACGGCGGGCGCTGCGGCGCGCCGTTGCCGGTGTTCGACAGCTTCTCGGTGAGCGCTTCGACGGCGGCGAACGCTTCGTCAGCGCGCTTCTTCGCGTCGGCGGCCGCGCTCGTGGCGCTCGTGACAGCCGCGCTCAGCGTCGCGACTTCGCGGCCCGTGTGGTGCGCATGGGTGGCGACCCGTTCGACCGCTTCGCGCACGTCGGCGAAGCGCTCGTCGTCGTTCTCGCGATTGCGGGCGAACAGGCCCTTCACCCATTCCTTGAGGCCGGCCGTTTCGGTCGCGCCTTCGAATTCGATCGCCGTCTCGCACGCCGGCGAATAGAGGTTGTTCGTGCGCTTCGCGGCGAATTGCAGCGCTTCGGTGCCGAGGCTCGCGGGATCGTCGGTCGCTGCGAGCCCGACGAGATACGCCTCGCCGATGTCGGCGAAGTCGGGGTTGATTTCGATCGACGTGAAAATCTTCTGGCGCTTCTTCGACAGCGCGACGAGCTCGTCGGTCGGATCGATCTGCGCAAACAGCGCCATCTTCCCTTTCAGCGGGCCGTCCTCGATTTCGGCCGCCTTCAACGCGATCACGTCGCCGTATGCACCGAACGGGTTGTTCGCCGAGAGCGGCGCCCAGCCCTTCAGGTGTTCGAGGTTGACGCGCGCGCCGTACAGCTTCGGGTCATAGTGCTTCGCCATCTGCGTGAGCCATTCACGCTTGATCTCGCGACCGTCGACGGTCGCGCCTTCCACTGCGACGCGGAAGAATTTGGTTTTGCTTGCCATAGAGAGGGTCGAACGTGGTTGAGTGAGCGTGGTTCTCATGTTCGGCGTTCATGCGCTACGGCTCAACGAGCGGCGTTTGTGGGTCACGCGGGTACAGCGCGCTGCGCGTGCTCGCGCGTGCGCGGCGGCCTACGCTTGGCCGCATGCTCGAAACTACGGACCCTCATCAGCTCGAAAACGACGTGCGCAAGGTCGCGCGCACGCTCTATTGGCAAGGTTGGCGCATTGCGTCGATCGCCCGCCATCTCGATATCAAGCCCGCGACCGTCGCCTCGTGGTGCCGCCGCGAGAAGTGGAAGAACGCAACGCCCATCGAACGCATCGAGGCATCGCTCGAAGTGCGCATGATGGTGTTGATCGCGAAGGAGAAGAAGGACGGCGCGGACTACAAGGAAATCGACCTGCTCGGCCGCCAGGTCGAGCGGCTCGCGCGCGTGCGCAAGTACGACGAGACGGGGAAGGAATCGGACCTGAATCCGAAGATTGCGTCGCGCAACGCCGGCCCGAAGCGCCGCGCGCCGCGCAACGAAATCAGCGAGGAACAGCACAGGCGCATCATCGAAGCGTTCCGCGATTCACTGTTCGACTATCAGAAGGTCTGGTATCGGAACGGCGATCAGCGCACGCGCAACATCCTGAAATCGCGGCAGATCGGCGCAACGTGGTACTTCGCGCGGGAGGCGCTGGTCGACGCGCTCGAAACCGACCGCAACCAGATCTTCCTGTCGGCGAGCAAGGCTCAGGCGCACGTCTTCAAGCAGTACATCACGCAGTTCGCGCGCGAGGCGGCCGATATCGAGTTCACGGGCGATCCGATCATCCTGCCGAGCGGAGCGACGCTGTACTTCCTGGGGACGAACGCGCGTACCGCGCAGTCGTACCACGGCAATTTCTATTTCGACGAATACTTCTGGGTTCCGAAGTTCCGCGAGCTGAACAAGGTTGCGTCCGGCATGGCGATGCACAAGCGCTGGCGCAAGACGTACTTCAGCACGCCGTCGAGCATCACGCACGAGGCGTACGCATTTTGGAGCGGCTCGCATGCGAACCGCGGCCGCGCCGCGGGCGAGCGCATCCAGATCGACACGAGCCACGAAGCGCTCGTGCGCGGCATGTTGTGCGAGGACGCGCAGTGGCGGCAGATCGTGACCGTGCTCGACGCGATGGCGGGCGGCTGCGACCTGTTCGACATCGACGAGCTGCGCCGCGAATACAGCGCCGAGGAATTCGCGAACCTGCTGATGTGCCACTTCATCGACGATTCGCTGTCGGTGTTCAAGCTGTCGGACCTGCAACGCTGTATGGTCGACTCGTGGGAGGAATGGGCGGACGACTTCTCGCCGCTGCTGCTGCGGCCGTTCGGTCATCGCGAGGTGTGGGTCGGCTACGATCCGGCGCTCACGGGCGACTCGGCGGGGCTCGTCGTCGTGGCGCCGCCGCGCGTCGACGGCGGCGCCTTCCGCGTGCTCGAACGCCACCAGTTCCGCGGCAACGATTTCGAGGAACAGGCCGCGGCGATCGAGGCGATCACGCGGCGCTACAACGTCGGCTATATCGCGATCGACACCACGGGCATGGGGCAAGGCGTCTACCAGCTCGTGTGCAAGTTCTTTCCGGCCGCCGTCGCGCTGAACTACTCGCCCGAGGTGAAAACCCGCCTCGTGCTCAAGGGCCAATCCGTCGTCCGTAACGGCCGCCTGCAATTCGACGCGGGCTGGACCGATCTGGCGGCGGCGTTCATGGCGATCAAACAGACGATGACGGCGAGCGGCCGTCAGGCGACCTACACCGCCGGCCGCACCGACGAGACGGGCCACGCCGACCTGGCGTGGGCCTGCCTGCACGCGATCGACCGCGAGCCGCTCGCCGGCGGCGGCATTCATTCATCTTCATTCACGGAGTTTTACGCATGAGCAAGCGCCGATCGCGCGCGCCGCGCACGTTCGCGGCCGCGCCAAATCCGAGCGCCGGCAGCGCCGCGCCGGCGCGCGCCGAGGTCTTCACGTTCGACGATCCGACGCCCGTCATGAACCGGGCCGAGATTCTCGATTACGTCGAGTGCTGGTCGAACGGCGAATGGTTCGAGCCGCCGGTCAGCTTCGCCGGCCTGGCGAAATCGTTTCGCGCGAGCACGCACCATAGCTCGGCGCTGTTCTTCAAGGCGAACGTGCTCGCGTCAACGTTTCGCCCGCACCGCTGGCTGTCGCGGCACGCGTTCGAGCGATGGGCGCTCGATTTCCTGACGTTCGGCAACGGCTACCTGGAGCGCAGACAAAACCGGCTCGGTGGCACGTTGCGCCTCGAGCCCGCGCTGGCGAAGTACACGCGGCGCAAGGCGGATTTCAGCGGCTTCGTGTACGTGAACGGTTGGCAGGACCGGCACGAGTTCGCGCCCGACAGCGTGTTCCAGCTCGTGCGGCCGGATATCAATCAGGAGGTCTACGGCCTGCCCGAGTATCTGAGCTCGCTGCACTCGGCCTGGCTGAACGAATCGTCGACGCTGTTCCGGCGCAAGTATTACGAGAACGGCAGCCACGCCGGCTTCATCCTGTACATGACCGACGCCGCGCAGAAGCAGGACGATGTGGACAACATGCGTGACGCGTTGAAGAACGCGAAGGGGCCGGGCAACTTCCGCAACGTGTTCATGTACGCGCCGGGCGGGAAGAAGGACGGCATCCAGCTCATCCCCGTGTCCGAGGTCGCCGCGAAAGACGAGTTCTTCAACATCAAGAACGTGACGCGCGACGATCTGCTCGCCGCGCATCGCGTGCCGCCGCAACTGCTCGGTATCGTGCCGAGCAATTCGGGCGGGTTCGGCACGCCGGACACCGCCGCGCGCGTGTTCGGGCGCAACGAAATCAGGCCGCTACAAGCCCGCTTCGCCGAGCTGAACGACTGGCTGGGCGACGAGGTTGTGACGTTCGACGATTACGAGATTCCGCCGGCGCCGGTCGCGGCGTAGCGCGCAGGCCCGTGCAACGCCGCGCATCCGGCCGTCGATGGCGTTACGCGTGCGCAGCCGTGCGAACGCGCGAGCGTGCACGCGTTGTTGCCGGCGCGGGCACCGGCGCAGGTTCGGCCGGCGCAACGGTCAGGTGCAGCCCCAACGCGCCCACAACTTTCATGATCGTCGCGAATTCCGCGTTCCCACCTTCCGACAGCGCGCGGTAGAGCGCTTCACGCTTCACGCCGGACTCGCGCGCGAGCGCCGTCATGCCGCGCGCCTTCGCAACGTTCCCAAGCGCGGCTTGAATCAGGCGCGGATTTCCATCCTCGAACGCTTGCGCCAGGTAGTGACGAATTGTTTCTTCGTCCTTCAGGTACTTCGAGCCGTCGAACTCGGCCAGTTCACTGATTTTCATACTCAATCCTCCAGTTCGCCGGCGATTTGCTTCGCTAGCTTGATGTCCTTCTTCTGCGTCGACTTGTCCCCGCCGCACAACACCACGACGATAATTTTTCCGCGTCGCACGAAGTAGGCCCGATATCCCGGCCCCACATCAATCTTCATTTCGTTGACGCCGTCGCCGACTGCGCGCCATTGGCCGAGATTGCCAAGCTTTGCCCGCTCGATGCGCAGGTTGATCGCCGCGCTACCGACCGGGTCGCGAAGCCCGTCGAGCCATTTGTCAAACTGGGGGGTCGTCAGAACTTTGAACATGCGAGAATTGTAACCCATAAGGGACAATTCAGCTACGGCTGTGAAGGAGTGGCTCAAGTCGCACAAGCCGGTGTAACGAAGCGCATTCGCCGCGCGAAGGGCCGCGCACCGGGCAACCGGGCGCGGCCCTTTTTGCGTCTGGCGAGCGCGAGCTGCGGAGTCGCTCGGCGCGACGGCGCATAGGGCATCCCGTCGCTGTCCCATTCGTGTCCCGACTAGCGTCCCGTTGTCCCGACTAGCGTCCCGTTGTCCCGACTAGCGTCCCATTGTCCCGATCGCTGTTGCCGGGAGGCTGCGAAAACGGTAGGGGCGATTTCGACGGCGCGATTAGATGGCCTACAGCGGCTTGGCGCTGGCGGGGTGGCCGCGTTCCGGCCGCGCGCCATGAGCGGCTCCACGAGGCCGTGACGCGGTCGCACGGGGGCATTTGAGGGTCCGGCCCGCCCACGCGCCGGCGATCGCCGCGGCGGCCTTTGCGCGGTCCCCCTCCTCGCCCGCGGTCTTTCTTGATGGGGCACTTTTCATGCACCAGCCGCCCACCGCGCGAGCGCCTACTGGCGCGGGCTTCCGGCGATTTCGCATCGTGGCAAATTCGTGCGTTTTCATGCACTTTCATGCGGAATTTGGCACCACTACTGCGCCTTGCGCAACGATGCCAAATGCGTCAGGGGGACGGCGGTAGCTTCGGCGTCTTGTGCAGCGCTTCCCAATAGCCGTAGATGCGATCGGGATCGATATCGAATCGGTGCAGCCAAGCCTCTGTCGAGACTTCGGTGTTTAAAAGCGGCGCGGTGCTACTCGGCGTGCCGCTCTGAAGCGTGCCAACGGCATCGGCAATGAGTGGACGCAGCGCCTGATTCACGAGTACATATGCTGGCGGCGGTTCGGGCGCTTGCCCCTTCTCCCCTGCGATTCCCGTTTGCGGTGCCACTCCTGCTTGAATGAGCAAGCCGTCGTTACCGTAGGACCGCAGCCCGAACCAATCGGGAGGGAGAGCCAGACTCTGCCGGCCGCCGAGCTCGCGTACCATATCGGCATTGATTGCCGTGAGCCAGTCGACCGTTTTGATACGGTTCGTGAGTCGGCGCACGCCTCTTCGAACTGGGTCGCCTACATCGAGCCCCGGACCATAGCGACGGGCCAGAAAATACTCCGACGCCTCGTTTGGATCGCGCCGCAGCAGTGACAGATTCACCGCATACCCGGCGTGCCCGTGTACGGCGTCCAGATCGTCGGCCGCTTGTGCGAAAAGTGGCTGAAAAACATTCGGGCACAACGTCAGGAACGCCGGCGGGACTGAGAACGACAGCACATCGAGCCCGCGATTCAGCGCTGCTTGCCAGTCTTCGAGACAGAACGTCACAAACTCCATCGCCCCCGCGCCTTCTTTCTCTTCCGCATCTGACAACCCGACGACGAGTAGATCATCAGACGGAATGTCCTTCGCGAGCGAGGAAAACGACGGAGCTTTTTCAATCGCCGTCGGTTGCTTCCCCTCCTGATACAGCCAGCGGAGTGGCGTGCCCTTCGATGGTTCGCGTCCTTGCGATTGCTCAAGTGCGCGCTGATATGTGCGAAGCGCAGCGTCGTAGCGTTCGAAGCAGCGAGTTAGCGCCTCGCGCCTCTGCGGCGTGTGCCCGTCTCGGAAGTACAGTACGCCGCGGACGGCCAAAATCGCGCCCACGATCTTGCGTTGATGGTTTGGTTCAAACAGCCCATAAGGGAGTGATCCGGCCCGGCCCGGATCATTCGCCCATGCGGCCAGTTCATCTTGCGTCATTGCCATAGTTCGAATCAGGGAAGCGGTAACGGTACGGGGGGATCGGCGGCATCAGCGGCATGATACCGCCCGACGACGGCAGCTTGTCGCCGAACATGTCTTCCAGACTGGGTTGCTTTTGAGCGGAGGTCGATGGCTGCGATTGACGATCCGCATCGCCGCACCGGCAATCTTCCGGCCCAATCGCCGCAAGCTTTCGGTCATCGCCGGCGATATCCAGATACGCCTCGCGCTGGCCCTTCGAAAAGTCGTCGGGCGGAAACTTCATCTCGACGACCTGCTTAATGTTGGACTGGATCGGCGGCTGGCTTGGATCGTTCACGATCACGACATCAGGCCGGCGGAAGTACGTCTTCTTCGCTTGCTTGTATGAGTCCATGCCGCCCGGAAAATACTTCTGAATCCATGCGGGCAACCAGCTATGCGGCGTGAGCGAGTCGGCACTACTCATCACGGGCGCGGGGGGAGATTGCCGCATGTCGTAAGTGACTTCCGGAAGGTACTGCGTCGGCGCGCCGGTCAGCCCTTTGGCGACCAAGTTTTTCGCCTTCAGCCGTTGCGATACGCATGCCTGGCGCAAAATCTTGCCGTCCGTCGTCGCGACGCCGACACGGCTGCAACGGCAAATCGCATCACATAACACAGCATGATCCTGCGGCGACAATTGCCCGCGGCTCAACCCAACTCGCGTGGTTTGGCCTTCGCCCGTCGACATGCCGCCGACGGCGTTGCTTGTTCCGTAGTCGCTCATGCGGGGCTCGCGCCCGAGTTGGTGAACGTCAGCGACGAAACTTCGTCACTGTCGAGCCAGCTTGTGAATCCGTTCGCGTCGGTTTGGCCGTGGACGGTCCGACCGTCCGCGGACGTGATCGTATATGCGTGATTCGCGAGTGGCTCGCGTGTATGGTCATCGAGCAACTGGAAGCGGCCGCGATACGGTTCATTCGGCGCCGAGCGCGCCTGCGCGATGACACTCTTTCCGCCGCCAATCGGTGAACCCTGGCCCGCGGTGGGCGCAACCGTTGCGGTGCCTTGCGAAGCGATCAGCGTCGCACCGCATGCCGTCTTGTCGCCATCGGTCGCGACCGGCCGGTCGCCGAACGTCATGTTGAGTCCGCTTTTCACGCTCACGATCGGAAAGATTCCGCCGCAGCGCGGGCACGTCACCATATCCCCGAGCAGCGCGATTGCCTTGCCGTAAGCGGTATTGGCCGTGTTACAGCCGACGACGCGGCCGCCGTGCGTCGTCGTGTCGCCTTCGCAGATGAATGCAAATCCCATGTTGACAACCCCCGGAGTATTTCGCAGGGAATGTAGCATGTACTCCAGAGCACCAATCCTGTCAGTTTTGTCAGGGCTGCTGCGCTCATGATGCGAGCGTCGTCAATCGCGCATCGTCCCGTCAACGAAGCGCGACGCGCCCAAGGCGAGCACGGCGTTTCGCGATATACCCATTGCATGCGCCGCACGGTCGACGCGCTCGAGCAGTTCGGCATCGATATCCATGCTGATTTTTTTCTTTCTCGGCCGGCGCGGTGTCGTCGGGCTCTGCGGCTCGACTGTTACAACAGGCGGTGCCGCCGGCCGCGCGTCAGGTGCACCCGAAATGAATGCGGCAATCGCCGCCTCGCCTTGAGAAAGCGTCGGTCTTTTCGTAATCGACATGTCAACCCCTATCTATTAACTATCCTCTCGATACCATGTCGATATCCTTTCGATATCGACATGATGTCTTTTCACTAGCTCGCGAGCGCCCCGCTTGCTCGCAGCACGGCATCCTGCACACGCTCGATTTCTGCACACGCTACGGTGTCGCGGCGCGGCATTTCTTCGACGTGCAACCCGGCCGCGCTCGCGTTCGAGAACGCTTTGCGACGATGCAGACGGCACGGCAGCAATTCGATGCCCGCGTAGCCTGCGATGATCGACTCGGCATCGCGATTGTCCGCCCCTTGCACATCCGCGGCGTTCAGAAAAGCGAATGCGCGCAGCTCGCGCACTGCGCGAGCCTCATCGAGCAATTTCGCCATGTCATCGAGCGCCCACACGTCGAAGGATCGCGGGAGAACCGGAATCAACACCGCGTCGGCGACGGTCAGGGCCGCCCGGAACGCGCCGGAGTCGCGCCCGCCAACGTCGATCACGACCTGATCGAACTGCACGCACTGCTGCAGCACTTGGGCCCGCAACGACGGGCCATCCGCATAGGCCGACGCCGCGATCAACGGCCGGCCCGTGTGCGCACGAGCCGTGATCGCCGACAGGCTCGTTCGCTGGCTGTCACCGTCGACGAGCCAGACGCGCGCGCCGTCGAGCGCCAGACCAATCGCGAGCTGTACCGCAGTCGTCGACTTTCCGACGCCGCCCTTCGGGTTCCCCACTGCCAGAATCATCAATCACCCCTATCTCTGTTCGATATCGAATCGATATCGACTCGATGCCGTTTCGACACCATGTCGATACCGCTCCACTTCGCAGCAGCTCAGACAGCGAGCCGCATCTGTTCGCCGACGCGCTCGCGCCGCTGCACGGGCGCCGTCGGCGTCATTTCGAGCCGTGCGCGGTACGTATGGCCGCACACTACGTCGTCGCACTGGTAATCGATCTCCCACGCCCGCGCGGACTTCTGTTCCAGCACGCGGGCGATGCCGCGCGCGCCGCAGTGAGGGCAAGCAATCGTGAATCTCACTTCGCCGCCTCCATCAGCCGGAGCGTCGTACGCGAATCGACGAAGCCGCGCAGTCGATCGGATGGCCGCACTTCGAGCGCGACGTCGGGCCGCGGCCGCGCCGGCGGCGACAGCGAGAACAGGATTTCGAGACCGGCCGGCGTTCGAAAGCCGCAGTCGTCGCACACGAAGTAGAGGCGGCGCAGCGTCGCCGACATCCCCTCCGTGTGGCGTGCCTCGATTTCGCCCCCGCAGCACGGGCATTCGATCGTCATATGCGTCATAGGGTTTTCCTCGCTCTACAGGTTCCGATGACCCCGTTTCGCGCCGTTCCCTGCCCCGCCGGCACCGATCCGTACAGCTTCCGCGGCTATCTCGGCCACCCCTGGCCGATCGTCCCGCGTACAGTTATTGACACGAGTCCGAGTCCAAGGGCGGGCGGCTCCGCCACCACGCCGAACGACCCGCCACTCGTGCCGCGTTGACGGGACGAAGATCTTCGTTTCGCGCGCGTACGAGCAAAGCCCATCGACGACGTGCGCAACGCCGAGCGCTTCGACGCCGTGCGGCACTCGCACCGGGCCGATGCCGTATCGCCCTTCGCGCTGCTCAATCGTGTGTCGGACATAGACCATGCGCGCCTCGCCCGCGATGCCGCCCATTGCACGCGAGTACGCCGCCCAATCCGCCGGCCGCTCGTCTGTCTTTTGCGCGGCCGCCCATGCAGCGCGGATTTGCGGAGACTCTGCCTCGCTCGGTAGGTCCTCTTCCTTCACGCGGCGCAGTTCGCGCCACACGCCGACCGGGGCCCCGCCAAACTGCTGAAACTGGCGAATGCCCCACAACGCCGCCCACGCCTCAACGCGCTGCGATGGCGTGATTTCGTCGCCGTCCCACATATCCGCCTGAATGACGTAGCCATCGTTCGTCTTGTGCTCGCCGACCGCGTAGCCGTCGATGTTCTTCGAGATGTACTTCGCGACGTAGCCGACAGCCGACCCTTTCGCCTTGTCGATCACTTCAAACCGAACGCGGTGGAGCTGCGCGCCCGGCTCGTCGCCGGAATCCCGCAGCCCGTGTTTGCGCATCACCGCGCAAAACCGCTCCACCTTGTCGCTGAACACGAGCCCATGCCAACGCGGGCAGCCGTCGTGGTGGGGCTCCGCAACGCGCATGCCGAAAAACACGATGCCTTCGCGCTTCAGCTCTGCGCGGATGCGCTGCCACACCTTGCGCAGATAGGCTTGCGCTTCCCGCGGCGACGCATCGGCGTACACCGGGTTCGGTTCGACTACGCCCCCTGTCGTTCGGACGCAATGAAATCGGCTCGGGCAAGTCAGCGTGAACATGACACCGCGCAGCTTCGCGTCGTCGGCGAGTTCTTCCAGGCCGCGCAGACGCGTGAACAGCTCGCCGCGCTTCAGTGCCTTGTTCGAAATGCCCTTGGCCGCCAGTTCGGCAAGCGTGAATTGCTGACCATTCTCGTTCTCGACCGTCACGGATTTGAGCGTCCGGTCGTTGCGGCGATTCTGCGCGACACGGCGCCGCACCGCGTCGTCGCTGGCGTATGGCTCGGCTTTGCGATGAACGTAATGCAACCGGATATTGCTATGTTCCAGCGCGCGGATGTGCTTCTTGCGCAATTGTCGCCGCCACCACAACTCGCAGCGCACGCGTGCGACGCGTTCGGCCGGATGCTCGAAATCGGGTAGGTCGACGCCATACATCGCGCACGCATTCTCCGCGACAATGTGCGCGTCGAGTATCGACAGCCCGTGCGACCGCAGCGAGACATCGTTTGCGATTCGACGGGCTTTCAGACAGATTTCGAAATCGTTGGCGTCCGGCCGGACAGGGAAACTGTCGGGGGCGTGCTCGTCGAGAAACTCGCGAATTGCACGCGCAGCTTCCGACACGTCGAACATACGATCCGCGACCTGCTGGTCGGGCCGTGCAAACTTCACGGCGCTCGCATGGCCGGCCGCTTCCGCGTGGCTCAGCGCGCGCCGATACCAACGCGCCGGCAGGCGCTTCGCGGCGGCCTTCGCTTCGGGGATTCCGGGCAGGAAATCCGCTACGTCGTACGCGTAGATCCACATTATCGAGCCCTCGCCGCTGCCGTCGCGAGCTGTTCGACGAGCTCGATTCGCTCACCGATCCAACGCATCACGGACACCGCCATGCTGTTGCCGAGCGCCTTGTAGCGCGGGCCGTCTTCCACGTGCGCTGTCCACGAACCGTCCAGATTGGGCGCAAAGAGGTCCGGATATTTTCGGCACCGTTTGACGCTCGGCCGCGCCCGCATTACACGCGTGCCTCTGCCGGTGCGCTGCCGGCCGCGATCAATGCGTTGATCCTCGCCGTATGGATAAGCCTGTCGCTGCGGTCGGAACTCCCGATGTATCCGATCGCGAGCCTGAGCGTGTCACGCAACTCCTCGCTCATCGGCTCGCGCGCCTCTGCCGGTGCGTCGGCCTGCGCCTTGAGGCGTTCGACTTCCGCGACTGGATCGCCAGCATCCTCCATGCCGAGGATTGCCAAGATCGCGCAGTAGCCGTGCCATACGTGGTCGCTGACGCTTACGACTCGGCCGGTAGGTGCGTCGGCCTGCGTCCACCGTGCGCCAAAGGTCGGCATACCTTCCTGCGCATCCTGCGCGCAGGCACACGGACTTGCTCCGCTGTCGGCCTCGATCACCCCTTCGTCATCGCAATGCGGGCATTCCGCCGCATGGGCCGGAGCCACCGAGGCGGCGAAGGCATCGTGCAAGAGATCAGCCGTCGCATGTTCCCAGTTCTCGGCCAACACGCGCTCGGCGTCGGCGAGGGCCTTGCGCTGCTCTGTTGTCATCGGCTCTGCGGCACCGCTTGCGCGCGGAAGAGGCGCGTCGGCCTGCGCGCGATACAGATCGACTTCGAGCCGGAGCACTTGAGCGGCCCGCATGACACGCTCGATAGCGTTGAGGCTGTCGTCGGCGTCAACGGGATCATCTCCGATGATCGTCGCGTAGACGGTGGCCAGCGTTTCGGCCATGCGCTTTGCGACGTATGCTTCTTCTTCCAGTGCGTCGGCCTGCGCGGGTTGCGGGGCGGCGTAGAGCGAGTGGGTGCCCTTCGGCAGCGTGTCAGCACCGTGTGGCGTTGTCTGGAAGATGAACGGGCCGTGCTCCATGCCGCCAACTTCAACCGTTGCTACCGCCTCCGCAGCGGGCGATGCTGCCGCGCGGGCTTGCCAGACTCGCCACCACTCGCGCGTGAGTTGGCTTACGTATTCGCCTCGCGAATCTCGCTCGATTGATTGATCCGTAGAAAGGATCACATACCGTTCGAACGCCGCCCGCTCGTCGGCTGTCCCTTCCGCGCTCACCATTTTTCCCGCTTGGGAAATATGGTCGGCCGGCGCTACTGCCGCCATAGCAGGCTGCGTGGAAGCTCTAGGCGGCGGTGGCAATGGCATCCAGTGGGACGGCGTCCATGACGCGCCAAACACGGTCCACGTCCCTTCATCGGACAGGCCGCCTACCTTCATTCGCCAGTCGTCTGCGTGATCGAACTGGACGGCCACCAGCACGCCTTCGCCTCGGGCCGGAAGCTTGCGAGACACCGGAATCCAGTTCGCCCCTTCCGCACCTGTCTTATTGGCAGAGGTGGCGCGGGCGGCTTGTGATTCGACCTTCACCCACTCCGAACAACCCTCACGCACTCGCGGCAGATCGCCGCCGCACACGCAACCGCCAGCGCGTTCGCAATAACCGATCGGCGCTGCTGCGAGCTGTGAAGATGGGGTGCCCGAACACGCTTCGTCGAGACGACCGGTGTAATACCAACGGAATGCGTCCGCTGAATCGGGATGGCAATACTCTCCTCCAAATTCCTCGCGGGATAGGTCAAAACCCGCCGCGCTTGTTTGTCGCTCGAAATCTCCGCGCCAATCTGCATGCTGTTCAGCCTGCGTCGTGAGCGGTGCGGGCTCCTTGACAGGGGATTCGGCAAGCGCGGGCATGATGGCGCGGTCGATTAGGTCGTCGATGTTTCGTGAGTCGAAGTAGTCGAAGGTGCGAAGAATACGACCGTCTTGGGCGCAAATGCCTGCGTCGGAATGAAGGGTGACGAAGTATTCGGTCAACGCTTCGCCGAGTGTTTGCCGCTGGTCAGCCGTCATCGCATCAGCGCGGCTCTGTTGTTGGTCGTTCATGGTGGTGTCCTCAGGTAGTCAGTGATTGGACGAGCTCGATTCGCGAACCGATCCAGCGCATAACAGGTACGGCCATGCTGTTGCCGAGTGCCTTGTAGCGCGGGCCGTCTTCCACGTACGCTGTCCACGAGCCGTCCAGATTGGGCGCAAAAAGGTCCGGATATTTTCGGCACCGTTTGGCGCTCGGCCGCGCCCGCATTACACGAATGGGAATCCGCGTGTAGTCGTCCTGGAAGCCTTGCAGGCGCTCGCATTCGCGTGGCGTCAGCCGCCGCACCGTCGACCCGATCATCGCGTGCGCCTTGTCGCTTCCGCCCTGGCTTGCCCGAAGCGCCGGCATGACGCCCTCCGACAACTCCGGGAGATTGGCGCCGTCACGTCCGCGCAAACTCAACGCGACGGCCGCATGTCCGCCGCCAAACCCCTCTCCGCGCAACGTGCCCGCGATTTCGCCGATACTGAATGACGTGTCGCCGCCGGACTTGCAATCGAAGGCGATCACCGGCTCACTGGTAGCTGCAAGCGTGAAGCACGGATCGGTCGATTGTGGGTTCGACCGATTACTAGGGTTTGTCACCTGCTGAAGGTCATACGCACGCGCGACGAGCGGTACACCGCGGCCCGTGCCATCTTCGCTCGCGTCATAGCCACTTCCCTTCAACGTATGTGCAACGAGCGTTTCCGTCTCGAAGTCCTGCCGGCTCATCCCGCCCGCATTCAGGCAATACGATACGTCGCCCGTGCTTGCGATCAGTCCGCCGTCGTACTCGAAGTCGGTTCCGGGTCCGCCGCCGCTCTGAGGGCGTGCGCTAAGGCAGGCGGCAACACCTTCCCGCGCTTTGCGGCGCGGCGCCGGATACCCGAGCATGCCTTCGCGCTCAAAAAGAACCGCTGCGGCACGTCGCCAGTCTCCAAGATGTCCGACAACGAAGACACGCCGTCGTCGTTGAGGGACGGCGCGAGGGTGTGATTCCACTCGGACGTACTGAGCGTCAAGAACCCGGTATGCGAACCCATACCCGAGTTCTGCCAAGCCCCCGAGGAAGGTTCCAAAATCCCGTCCGCCGTTGGACGACAGGACACCGGGGACGTTTTCCCAGACCAGCCAGCGGGGAGCGTAGCGGCGAGCAATCGCAAGATAGGTGAGCATGAGGTTGCCACGCGGATCATCCAGCCCCTTGCGGAGTCCGGCGACGCTGAATGACTGGCAGGGAGTTCCGCCGACGAGAAGATCGATAGCTGCATCAGGCCATTCCTTGAAACACTTCATGTCCCCGAGATTGGGAACCGTTGGGTAGTGGTGGCGCAAGACAGCGCAGGGAAACCGCTCGATTTCGCTGAACCATGCTGGCCGCCAGCCGAGCGAATGCCATGCAACCGTAGCCGCCTCGATGCCTGAACAAACGGAGCCGTAGATCATTCGCAGAGCCCGGATGCAGACGCGCACGGGGCCGGTGGCTCGGCGAAGGCGGTCGAAGCGCTCATGCGTCTGCCACCTCATGCAAATGAATCAAGTAGTCAACGACCGGATTCCCGGTTGGCGTCTCCGTCCCCGCACGCGCCAGATCAATCGCGATATGCGCCGGAATTGACGCTCTACGCCAATACCTATAGAGCCCACTTTTCCTACCCGCCAAAATCTGGCGCATCTTCGGTGCGTCTTCCATCGTCATCACCCGCGAAACCACGTGTAGCGCGCTGCGGCGAATGGCCCGAGCCATTCGGACTCTCCCTCCGGATCGATGCGCAATGTCGATCCAGCCGGCGAGCGATTCGGTGCGTCGAGCGAGCACGCCGCGTCTTCGCTGCGGAACGGGTTGCCCTCATCGAGCGCCGCCCACGTGAACGTCTCCCGGTCGCTGTACGGACTTGTGTTTGAGATTCGGATCATAGTCACCCCCTCACGCGTGGACGCCGCAACGCATCCAGCCTGTGAACTCGAAAAAAAACGGGGCGCTTTGGAAGCCGCCCCGCCCAAAACTCGCCGTGCTATCCGAGGCCGAAAGTTTGCACGGCGAGTGACCACACGACAGCCCGGCTGCCGCGTGCTAAGCGCACGAAACCGGGCGAATCTCCTGCTGCACCGGCTGTTCCGGCTCGCCATGTACACCGCACCAGGCAATGACCGCGACGAGCGAAATCAACCAGATCGCCCAAAGCGGCAACGTCTTCTCGTTCCTTTTCATCCGCACTCCTATCGCTGAGTCGACCGACGCCGCGCGAGCTTCGCGAGCAGCGGTCGTAATTCGTTCATCGCATTGGCCGCCGCTTGATCGCCACGCGCCGTACGCGGTGGGGTGTACACAACAAAAGTCGGCACGCAAACGCCCGCGCCTATCCCAAGTTCCGCGAGGTCTTCGAACAGCGCTTCTCGCCGTTCAGCGACCCCGCGCTCATTCGATTGCTCCATGCCCTACCACCGATGCGAAGCAAGCTGTAACGCTTCATCGCGCGTCATCATGACCGTTGTGTCGCTCGCGTCCGGCTGCTCGCACCAGTGATATTCCCGGCAACCCGACGGCGTTTTCACGATGAAGTAGCCGCCGCGCATATACCGCTCAAAGAAAGGGCCGACTTCGACCACCCCCGGCGCAACGACGCGCGGCTGTGCTTGCGCGATATCGAAATCAGTCACGCGAGCCTCACAATCGAATGCACCCGCCCGATGCGCTTCAACGTCGCGCGTGGTCGATCGACATCAGCCGCATCGCTCGCGCGACGGCGTGCCATCTGCTCCGCGTTGCTCGCGCGAATCGCTCGCCGAATCGCAGTCGCTTCCGCCTCTTGTTGATTAGGAATGCTATAGACAATAGCCATTTCATCATCCCTCGATTGAATTCATTCGCGTCAGGAGCTGGCGTCCGCCGTCGCGCGGCTCGCCTTCAGTTGCGCGATATACTCACTGACTTTCGACAACCATTCAGCGGAAGCAGGCACACCATCGAATCCGCCTTTCGAAATCCACTTCAGGAAATAGGACAGTTCTTCGATCGGATCGCGCCGGTTCGTTCCGCCAAATCGCCTATGAAAAAGCTTGATCGCGCAGGGGCTTGGGACCCGATCACTACCACTATCGACGCGCAGTTCGAGCCACCCATATTCGATGCAGAACTGGTTGAATGTCTCGGCATCGCTCATGCGGACACACCGCGCGAATTCCGCAGATGTGCACCGCGTTTCGTGATTGGCGTCAGAAATGAGGCAGGCGCGATTTACCGCCGCATTGGCGCATACACCATTCACGATGCTCGCGACGTTCGAAACTGGTTCCTCGACAACGGCTTTACCGACGAAATCGGCATGGCGCACATTGCCGTGGAAGACTGCGATCACGTCTTTCGTCGTCATGCCTGACCGCCTTCCGTCGCTTGGTCGATATGCTCGATCGCGCGATTTGGATCTGACGTGCGCCAATCCGGCCACACGCGGCCTTCGTTCTCTGCCAGCTTCGCCGAAATCGCGGCCGTGATCTGCTCGGGCGTCGCATCGGTACGCCATGCACCATCGAGCCCGAGCAGAATCACATCGACCCATTCACGCAGATCGTCCGGCGCAGCCTCGACTTCCGCCAATTCCTTGCGAATGTGATTGCACACGCCGGCTGTGCGGCGCCCCGGCCCGAACGTGTGCTCCGAGAACGCGCGCTGCCGCCGCAGAAGCGCATGCATGTCGAACTCCGACTTGATCAGCATGCCGCGCGACTGTCCGGCATGACTTTCGACCATGCGTCGCAGCGCCGCCACATCGTCCGGCGACAGTTCGCGAATAGGCTTGATCACGACGACGGTTCGGCCGCCATCGCAATCACCCACATCTAACCCAATCCTCGCAACGGCAAGTGCGTTCGCCACGCGGGCCAACACCTCACCGCGCACTTCGTCCCACGCCTGGCGCCGCGATACCACGCCCGCGTGGCGAATCGCGACATCCCATAGCTCGCACTGGTGCTCCGACAGCAACGCCTTGGCGTTCTCGATGATCCGATCTGCGCAGGTCAACTCGCGACACAGCGCATCGACGCTGCCACCGTCAATCGCCGCTTGCCGTTCGTTGGCACGCGTGATGCCCTCTCCGATCACGGCGTCACGCTCGTTCATGTTCGCCCATTCCATCTTCTGGTCGAACGTGGCAACTGAAAGTGCGCTGCGGATGATGATGTGCGCGACGCGCAACTCGTCGCGCAGTTCGTTCATGATCGTCTTCATGCCGCCCATCCCCCGCGGAACGCGACCGGCGTTCGCGTCCACTTTTGGACTAATCCGATCATTGCGTCCATGAACGCACGGAAATACGGCTCGATCGTCTGGCGCACCAGCGCCGAAGGTGTAAGCGTTTGTTGCAGCGAAACGTGCATTTGACTTCCCCTTTCTCAACCCCTTGAACGGTTACGGCTTGAAAGTCGACCGGCGGCTGGATAGCTAGTCCAGCACCGGCGGGGTTGGGAACCGGCTGCCGAGTCGACAGGCGGATAATACTTCGCACCCTCGAAGCATGCAAGCCTCGAAGCATTGTGATCACGAAGCATTGAGGTCATGAACGTTGCATGTTCGAGAACATCGAAGTAATCTTGCCGTCGGGTTGATATTGATTTTTAAGGGGTTTCAATGAAGACGACCGTCGATTACCTCGACGAAGCCAAGCGTTGCCTTGGTGTCGAGTCCGACTATGCCCTGTCTAAGCGACTGGACATTCGCCAATCCACCATCAGCGGCTATCGTGCCGGCCGCAGCCATTTCGACGAGCTGACCGCGCTCAAGATCGCGCAGGCGTGCAATATCGATCCGATGGAAGTGATCGCAGCGGCCGCTTATGAGCGCGCAAAAACGCCTGACGTTCGCGATATCTGGATGGGGGCTTGGGAAAAATTTTCCAAGGGTTTTCGGTGGCTGGCGCTACCCGCTAACGCTTGCGGGGCCTTGGTCCCGCAGGTGTAACGCCAGCTAAAGTTAGCGATCCCTTTTTACCTTATGTCAAATTAAAGGCGCCGACAGACTCCCCATCCCAGCCCGCCGTTCAGCCCCAACTCCAGCCGCATCCATCCCGGCCGTTCACTTCCGTCAGGAAACCACCCCCTGAATCTTGTGCGAGAAGCTCGCCCGTTCCGCCTTGTCCATCAGCGAAAGAAACTCGTCGCGATCCATGTGGACCAGCTCTTCGTGATCGCCGGCCTCGAAATACACGTCCGGCTGCTGCGCAAGGCTATCGTCGAGGAACGTCTGCATCCCGTAGGCCATGCATACGGGCGGCAGCGCGCCCACGTCGCAATCCTTGAACAGTTCGCGCAGCTCGACTTCCTTCGCGAGCACGAGATGGCGTCCGGTCTTCGCCCACAGCTCCGATAGCCGCACCGCATGCGTCGTCGGCAGCACGGCCGCCACGTAGCCCTGCGCATCTTCGAGCAGCACGGTCTTCGCGAGACGATCGCCCGGAATATGCGCGGCCGCGGCCGCCTCCATGTTCGAGTGGCTGTACGGATGATGGATGACTTCGTATCGCGAAGCCTTCTGGCGCAGGCAGTCCTGCAAGGTGGCGGACATCGACATGGCACACCTCCGTCTGATAAACGTTGATCTCCGCCGGTTGGCAGGATTTTTCTAGCATAGGTCGCGTTCGCTCGTCCGAACAATCCCGCATCGCCGCATCTATGTCGGTTCCAGCCCTCTTTCCCGCAGCCAGTCGCGGTTGAAGAGCCGCGTGCGGTAGATGTCGCCGCGGTCGCACAGCAACGTCACGATCGTGTGCCCCGGCCCCATCTGCTGCGCCAGCCAGACGGCCGCCGCGACGTTGATGCCGCTCGATCCGCCGACGTACAGGCCCTCTTCGCGCAGCAGCCGGTAAACCATCGCCACGCAAGCGAGATCGTCGATGCGCACCGCATCGTCGATCGGCGTGCCCTCCAGATTGGCTGTCACGCGGCTCGAACCGATGCCTTCCGTGATCGAATTGCCTTCGACCCGGATCTCGCCCGTCTTCACGTAGCTGTAGAGCCCGCTTCCGTGCGGATCCGCCAGCACGATGCGGATCTCCGGATTGCGCTCCTTCAGGTAGCGGCTCACGCCCGCGAGCGTGCCGCCCGTTCCCGTCGCGCAGACGAACGCGTCGACCGTCCCGGCCGTGTCGCGCCAGATCTCCGGGCCGGTCGTCTCGTAGTGCGCCTGGCGATTGACGAGGTTGTCGAACTGGTTGGCCCAGATCGCGTTGTCGAGTTCGGCGGCGAGCCGCCCGGCGATCTTCTGATAGTTGTCCGGATCCTTGTAGGGCGCGGCCGGCACCGCTCGCACGTCCGCGCCGAGCGTGCGCAGCACTTCCATCTTTTCCGGCGATTGCGTTTGCGGAATCACGATCACGCAGCGATAGCCGCGCGCCGCGCACAGATGCGCGAGCCCGATGCCGGTGTTGCCCGCCGTGCCCTCGACGACGGTGCCGCCCGGCTTCAGCACGCCCCGCCGCTCGGCGTCTTCGATGATGTAGCGCGCCGCGCGATCCTTGACCGACCCGCCCGGGTTCATGAATTCGGCCTTGCCGAGTATTTCGCAGCCCGTCTGCGCGCTGAGCTTCGCCAGGCGGATCAGCGGCGTGCGCCCCACGCAGTCGACGAAACCATGCCGCACGTCCATGATCGCTCCTCCTTCCCCGCCCTTGCGCGCTTGGCCCCGCAGGTGGCGCGGCCTACACACAAGACAAGGATAGATGACCGCGCCGGCCGCCACCGCGCTTTCGTCGCCCGACGCCGCGTACTAAGCTGGAAAACGAGCCGGAACGCGATTGCGCCGCGGCGCTCGCCCGTCGGCGCGTCCACGCGGGCGCTCGCGTCACTACGAAACGAGGTGCGACATGCTGCAATTGCTCACCGTTGCGATCGACAAGCCCGAGACGACGAACTTCATTCTCGGCCAGACGCATTTCATCAAGTCGGTCGAGGACATCCACGAGGCGCTCGTCGGCGCCGTGCCCGGCATCCGGTTCGGCCTCGCGTTCTGCGAGGCGTCCGGCAAGCGCCTCGTGCGCCATTCCGGCACCGACGGCGCGCTGACCGAGCTCGCTTGCCGGAACGCGACCGCGATCGGCGCCGGCCATTGCTTTCTCGTCTTTCTCGGCGACGGCTTCTATCCGCTCAACGTGCTGAACGCGATCAAGGCGGTGCCCGAGGTCTGCCGGATTTTCTGCGCGACCGCGAATCCGACCGAGGTCGTCGTCGCGCAGTCCAATCAGGGACGCGCCATTCTCGGCGTTGTCGACGGCTTTCCGCCGCTCGGCGTCGAAAACGACGAGGACGTGCGCTGGCGGAAGGAACTGCTGCGCAGCATCGGCTACAAGGCGTAGCCGCCGCGCATCACCGGATGGCGAGCCGGGCGCGCTTGCCGCGCGCCGGCTCGATTCAGATCAGCCGAGCGGGCCGTCGAGGCGTGCGCCGAACCGCCCGATTCGCGGCAGATAGAATCGCGACGGATCGAGCGAGAACGCCACGCGGCGCGTGCGCCCCATGATCTCGTCGCGCGGGAAGAAGCCGTAATAGCGGGAGTCCGCGCTGTCGTCGCGGTTGTCGCCGAGCATCAGGTAAGCGCCGTTGGGCACGACCACCGGCCCGAACGAGCTGCGCGGGCTCGGCGCGTCGGGAGACAGACGGACGACGTGCGTCGCGCCCGCCAGCCGCTCGGCCCGGTATTCGCCCCGGGCAGTCGCGTCGCTCGACAGCAGATTCGCGCCGAGCGGCGCGTAGCGCACCCGCTTGCCGTCGATGTACAGCACGTTGTCGCGCATCTCGACGACGTCGCCGGGCAGCCCGATCACGCGCTTGACGAGCAGTTCGTGCGCGGCCGACGAATCGACGGTCACGATGTCACCGCGCTGCGGATCGCCCAGATGCGCGACGCGAACGTGCGTGAACGGCACGCGCAGGTCATAGGCGAGCTTGTCGACGAAGATGCGGTCTCCGAGCCTGATCGTCGGCAACATCGATCCGCTCGGCACGACGTTCCAGTCGGCCACCGCGCTGCGAAAGACCACCATGAAGAACAGGAAGGCGATCAGCTTCCTGTACTCCTTCCACCACGCCAAAATCGTCATCATGCTGTCAGGTTGCGCGTGCGCGCCGTAGCCGTGTGTGCGGGAACTATATCGCAAGCGCCGGCCCGCGGGCGCGTGAGCGCGCTCTCCGCCCCGCTCCGCGCCTCCCGATTTCCGCCAGGCATGGTGTAGGAAATCACCGACAAACAGCCGCGCCGGATGACTCGAAGTTCGTCGCCCGCTGATTGGAACGGCCCATTGCGTCGACGATACTTGGGTCACAACAAAGAGAATTTCATGTTCTGCGGCGGCGCTCGAGAGGCGCCGCGGTGAAGGAGACCAACATGAGCCTCGCTGCGCAAGATCTCATCGAACTGCTTCGTCTCGCTCAAGGCGGCGCCGGCGCGCTCACGCAGCATCTGTTGCGCGAAGTCGCCGGGAATCTGATCGCGTTCGGCGTGGCCGACTGCCGGGGCGGGTGCTGACCGCGTCGCGATCGAACGAGGCCGGCGCGCTTCCAGGCAGCGATCGGAAACAAACGGAAGCGATTCGGCCCGCCGCCGAAACCCGCACGATCCGCGCGCCGCGCCGCCTTCCTGACGGACTTGTCACCTCGCGGTCATCGCCGCGCTCCGCTCTGTCGTCACACTGAACGGGTCCGCCGTTGCGGCGACACTACCCGAGCGAGATATTCGATGAAACGAGCAACATCCACGGCCTTCGCGGCGCTCTTCGCCTTCGCCGCATCATCCGCGTTCGCGCACGGAATGCCCGAGCGCGTGTTCAAGGAGCGCAAGCCGATTCGCGCGGAGACGCCCCGGCAACAGCCGCATCGCGACGCGCCGTCGAGCGGCTGCGCATCCGGCTGCCCGTCGGCCCGCGCAACGCTGTCGCAGCGAGACCGCAGCGCGCCGGGCGCGAACCCGCCGTCGCGAACGTGACAAAAATGTCATGCTCGCCTCATGTTTGCATTGCGGCACGCCCGTAGCATCGATCGCGTTTCACCGGAACCCGATCACTCATGCCCAAGCGTATCTTCGCCGCACTCGTGTCGGCTGCGATCACGGCGTCGGCGGCGCAAGCGCAACCCGCGCCGGCCTCATCCGCGCCCGACCGCCAGGCCGCCGCATCGTCCGACGCCCGCGCGTCCTCCGTGCGCGCTGCGCGTTCGGCGTTCCCCGCGCCGCTTGCGTCGACTTCGGCGTCATCCGCCGCTTCGCCCGCGCTGTCGCTTGACGATGCGCTGACTCTCGCCGCGGCGAACAATCCGCTGCTGAAAAGCGCGCAATCCGGTGCCGACGCGTCCGTCAGCGCGCTCGTCCAGGCGGGCGCGCGGCCGAATCCGACCGTGTCGTTCCTGCAGGAAGGCTTCGACCGGCAGGAGCGGACGACGACGGGCCTCGTCAGCCAGACGATCGAGCTCGGCGGCAAGCGGCGCGCGCGCATCGACGCCGCGTCGTATGGCCGCGCATTCGCGCTCGCGTCGCTCGACGGCCGCGCGGCCGCGCTGCGCGCCGACGTGACGGGCGCGTTCTACGGCGTGCTTGCCGCGCAGCGGCAGTTGCAAGTGGCGGAGGAATCCGCCGCGATCGCCGCGCGCTCGGCCGACATGGCCGACAAGCGCGCCCGCGCCGGCAAGGTGTCGCCCGTCGAGGCGACGAAGGCGCGCGTCGCGCAGACGGCCGCGCAGATCGAGCTGTCGAATGCGCAAACGCGCGTGTCGGCGGCGCTCGCGCGGCTCGCGAACGCGACGGGCAGCGCGGACGTGCGCGGCCGCGTCGCGTCGGGCGATCTCGATGCGTTGCCGGGCGTCGAGCCGCTGCCGCAATTGCTCGGCCGGCTCGACGACGCGCCGCAAGCGCGCGCGGCGAAGGCCGATATGCTGCGCACGAACGCGCAGATCGCGATCGAGCGCGCAAAGCGCGTGCCGGACATCACCGTCAGCGCGGGCGTCAAGCACGTCGTCACGGGCGGCGCGCCGGACAATCAGGCGGTCGTCGGCGTGTCGATTCCGCTGCCGCTCTTCGATACGAACAGGGGCGCGATTCTCGAAGCCGTCCACCAGGCCGCGAAAGCGAACGCCGATTTCGACGCCGAGCGCGCGCGCCTGCGGCTCGATCTCGCGCAAGCCTACGCGAACTACGAGCGCTCGACGAGCGAAGCGCGGCGGCTGAAGGCCGACGTGCTGCCCGCCGCGCGGCAGTCGCTCGACGCGATGTCGCGCGGCTACCAGCTCGGCAAGTTCAGCTTCCTCGACGTGCTCGACGCGCAGCGCACACTGTTCGACGCGCAGTCGCGCTATGTGCAGGCGCTCGCCGACGCGCATCAGTCGTTTGCCGATATCGAGCGCGTCGTCGGCGCGCCGGCGCGCGACGCCGCCCGCCCCCTCGCCCAACTTCGCTGAAGAACTCGCCATGCAACGCACGCAACTGATCGTCGCCGGCGCGGCCGCGGCCGGCGTCCTCGCCATCGCGCTGGCGCTCGCGCGCTCGCCGTCCGCGCCGTCCACGTCGGCGGCCTCCGGGGCCGGCGCCGCCGCTGCCGCATCCGGCGCGACCGGGCCGCACGGCGGCGCGATGCGCGCGCAAGGCGCGCTGTCCGCCGAAATCGCGCTGTCCGAGAAGCCGGACGATGCGCGCCTCGTCGTCTATCCGTTCGTCGACGGCAAGCCCGTCGACAAAGGCGCAACTGTCTCCGGCACGCTGACCCGCCACGACGGCGGCCGCATCGCGTTGCAGTTCACGCAGGCCGGCGCGAAATACACGTCGGCGCAGCCGATCGCGAAGCCGCACGTGTTCGACGCGTCGATCGACGTGAAGGTCGGCGCGCGCCGCGCGTCGTTCCCGTTCTCGCGCGCGGACGGCGCGATCGCGCTGAACGACGGGCAGATCGGCGCGGCGAAGATCGGCGTCGCGCGCGCGGCCCCCGCGCAGATCGTCACGAGCTTCCAGTTGCCCGGCGAGATCAAGTTCAACGAGGACCGCACCGCGCACGTCGTGCCACGCGTCGCGGGGATCGTCGAGCGGGTCGCCGTGTCGATCGGCGAGAACGTCAGGCAAGGGCAACTGCTCGCCGTGATCGCGAGCGCGGATCTCGCCGACCGGCGCAGCGAGCTGATGACGGCGGAGCGCCGGCTGCAGGCCGCGCGCACGTCGTACGCGCGCGAAAAGACCTTGTGGGAGGAGCGCATCTCCGCGGAGCAGGATTACCTGCAGGCGCAGGTGCAATTGCGCGAGGCGGAAATCGCCGCGGCGAACGCGCGGCAGAAGCTCGCCGCGCTGAACGCGCGCGCCGCGCCCGGCGCGCTCAACCGCTACGAGCTGCGCGCGCCGTTCGCGGGCACGATCGTCGAGAAGCACATCGCGCCCGGCGAGGCGATCGCGGCCGATGCGAACGTATTCGTCGTGTCCGATCTGTCGTCGGTGTGGGCCGAAATGGCCGTGCCCGCGCAGCGCCTGAACGACGTGCGCGTCGGCCGCCACGCGAGCGTCAGCGCGGCCGCGTTCGAATCGAAATCGGGCGGGCCGATCGCGTACGTCGGCGCGCTGCTCGGCGAGCAGACCCGCACCGCGCCCGCGCGCGTCGTGCTGCCGAATCCCGACGGCGCGTGGCGGCCCGGAATGTTCGTCAACGTGACGGTGGACGCCGGCACGCAGAACGTGCCCGTCGCCGTGGCGAGCGACGCGCTGCAGGACGTCGACGGCGCGCCCGCCGTGTTCGTTCGAACGCCGAAGGGTTTCGTCGCGCAGGCGATCGAGACGGGCCGGCGCGACGACAAGACGGTGGAGGTCGTCAAGGGCCTCGCGCCCGGCCAGACCTACGCCGCCGCGAACAGCTTCGTGCTGAAGGCGGAGCTCGGCAAGGGCGTCGCCGACGAGCACTGACGCACCGCTCGCGCCGCACGCCGCTGCGCCTTGCGCCTCGCGTCGGCGCGCATCGTTTTCTTCGCATTCCAGAGGACCGTCACCATGTTCGAGCGCCTGATCCGCTTTGCGATCGCGCACCGCTGGCTCGTGATGCTCGCGATCGCCGCGGCCGCGTCGCTCGGTGTCTACAGTTACCAGAAGCTGCCGATCGACGCGGTGCCCGACATCACGAACGTCCAGGTTCAGATCAACACGTCCGCGCCCGGCTACTCGCCGCTCGAGGCCGAGCAGCGCATCACGTATCCGGTCGAGACCGCGATGGCCGGCCTGCCGAACCTCGAGCAGACGCGATCGATCTCGCGCTACGGGCTGTCGCAGGTCACCGTGATCTTCAGGGACGGCACCGACATCTACTTCGCGCGCCAGCTCGTCAACGAGCGCATTCAGGAGGCGAAGGACAAGCTGCCGCCCGGCGTCGCGCCCGCGATGGGGCCGACGTCGACGGGCCTGGGCGAGATCTACCTGTGGACCGTCGAAGCGGAGGCGGCCGCGCGCAAGCCGGACGGCGCGCGCTACACGAGCGCCGACCTGCGCGAGTTGCAGGACTGGGTCGTGCGCCCGCAGTTGCGCAACGTGCCGGGCGTGACCGAGGTGAACTCGATCGGCGGCTACGTGAAGGAATACCGCGTCGCGCCGAACCCGACGAAGCTGATGTCGTACGGGCTCACGCTCGCCGACGTCGTGCGCGCGCTCGAGCGCAACAACGACAACGTCGGCGCGGGCTACATCGAAAAGCGCGGCGAGCAGTACCTCGTGCGCGTGCCGGGCCAGGCGCGCTCGGTCGACGACATCGCGAACATCGTGCTCACGAACGTGGGCGGCGTGCCGGTGCGGGTGAAGGACGTCGGCGCAGTCGACATCGGCCGCGAGCTGCGCACGGGTGCCGCGACGGCCAACGGCGAGGAAGTCGTGCTCGGCACCGTGTTCATGCTGATGGGCGAGAACAGCCGCGCGGTCGCGAAGGCGGTGGCCGCGAAGATGGCCGACGTGAACCGCACGCTGCCCGCCGGCGTGCGCGCGATTCCCGTGTACGACCGCACGGTGCTCGTCGAGAAGGCCGTGCAGACGGTCAAGAAGAACCTGCTCGAAGGCGCGGTGCTCGTGATCGCGATCCTCTTCCTGTTCCTCGGCAACATCCGCGCGGCGGTGATCACCGCGCTCGTCATTCCGCTGTCGATGCTGATGACGTTCATCGGCATGGTCAACGCGAAGGTCAGCGCGAACCTGATGAGCCTCGGCGCGCTCGATTTCGGCATCATCGTCGACGGCGCGGTCGTGATCGTCGAGAACTGCATCCGCCGGCTCACGCACGCGCAGCACGCGGCGGGCCGCCCGCTCACGCGCGACGAGCGCTTCGCCGAGGTGTTCGCCGCGTCGCAGGAAGCGCGCCGCGCGCTGATCTTCGGGCAACTGATCATCATGGTCGTCTATCTGCCGATCTTCGCGTTGACGGGCGTCGAGGGCAAGATGTTCCATCCGATGGCGCTCACCGTCGTGATGGCGCTCGCGGCCGCGATGGCGCTCACCGTCACGTTCATTCCGGCCGCGGTCGCGCTCTTCATCGGCCGCCGCGTCGAGGAAAAGGAAAACCGGCTGATGAGCGCCGCCAAGCGCCTGTATGCGCCCGCGCTCGACGCGTTCGTCGCGCGGCCCCGGCAGGTGCTCGCGGGCGCGGCGGCCGTCGTCGCGCTCGCGCTCGTGCTCGCCACGCGGCTCGGCAGCGAGTTCATCCCGAGCCTGAACGAAGGCGACCTCGCGGTGTCCGCGCAGCGCATTCCGGGCACAAGCCTCACGCAGTCGATCGCGATGCAGCAGTCGATCGAGAAGGCGCTGAAGGCGCGCTTCCCCGAGATCGAACGCGTGTTCGCGCGCACCGGCACCGCGGAGATCGCCGCCGATCCGATGCCGCCGAACCTGTCCGACGGCTACATCATGCTCAAGCCCGTCGACCAGTGGCCGAATCCGCGCAAGTCGCGCGACACGCTGCGCCAGGAAATCGAGGCGGTGCTCGCCGAGCTGCCCGGCAACGCATACGAGTTCTCGCAGCCGATCCAGTTGCGCTTCAACGAGCTGATCTCCGGCGTGCGCAGCGATGTCGCGGTCAAGATCTTCGGCGACGACATGGCGGTGCTCGACGCGACGGGCGAGCGGATCGCCGCCGCGCTGCAGAAGGTGCCGGGCGCGTCCGAGGTGAAGGTCGAGCAGACGACGGGCCTGCCCGTGCTGACCGTCAACCTCGATCGCGACAAGCTCGCGCGCTACGGCGTGACGGTGGGCGACGTGCAGGACGCGGTTGCCGCGGCGGTCGGCGGGCGCAAGGCGGGCCTGCTGTTCCAGGGCGATCGCCGCTTCGACATCGTCGTGCGGCTGCCCGACGAGCTGCGCACCGACGTCGAGGCCATCAAGCGGCTGCCGATCGCGCTGCCCTTCCCCGCGCCGGCGGGCGCGAGCGGCCCGGTCGTCCAGGCGCCTTACGTGCCGCTCGCCGAGGTCGCGACGGTCGACGTCTCGCCCGGGCCGAACCAGATCAGCCGCGAGGACGGCAAGCGCCGCGTCGTCGTGAGCGCGAACGTGCGCGGGCGCGACGTCGGCTCGTTCGTCGCCGACGCGCGCGAGCGGATCGCGGCCGACGTCCAGGTGCCGGCCGGCTACTGGCTGTCGTGGGGCGGCCAGTTCGAGCAGTTGCAAAGCGCGAGCGAGCGCCTGAAGATCGTCGTGCCGCTCGCGCTCGCGATGGTGTTCGTGCTGCTGTTCGTGATGTTCAACAACGCGAAGGACGGCCTGCTCGTGTTCACCGGCATCCCGTTCGCGCTGACGGGCGGCGTCGCGTCGCTGTGGCTGCGCGGGATTCCGCTGTCGATCACGGCCGCGGTCGGCTTCATCGCGCTGTCGGGCGTCGCGGTGCTCAACGGCCTCGTGATGATCTCGTTCATCCGCAACCTGCGCGACGAAGGCGTGCCGCTCGACGCCGCCGTGCGCGACGGCGCGCTCACGCGGCTGCGGCCGGTGCTGATGACGGCGCTCGTCGCGTCGCTCGGCTTCCTGCCGATGGCGCTCGCCACGGGCACGGGCGCGGAGGTGCAGCGCCCGCTCGCCACCGTCGTGATCGGCGGCATCCTGTCGTCGACCGCGCTGACGCTGCTCGTTTTGCCGGTACTCTATCGGGTGGCGCACTCGGCGCCGCTGCGCGCGACGCTTAGCGAACGCCTTATCGACCGGCTCGCGGGACTCGCGCCCGCGGCCGTGCTGCGCCGTCGGCGCGAATCATCGAGGTGAATCCGGATGCGAATACTGATCGTGGAAGACGAGCCGAAAACCGGCATGTACCTGCGCAAGGGGCTGACCGAGGCGGGCTTCGTCGCGGACTGGGTCGAGGACGGCGTGACGGGCCTGCATCAGGCCGAGACCGAGGAATACGACCTGATCATCCTCGACGTGATGCTGCCCGGCCACGACGGCTGGACCGTGCTCGAGCGGCTGCGGCGCGAGCGCTCGACGCCCGTGCTGTTCCTGACCGCGAGCGACGACGTGGGCGACCGCGTGAAGGGGCTCGAGCTCGGCGCGGACGATTACGTCGTCAAGCCGTTCGATTTCGTCGAGCTGGTCGCGCGCGTGCGCTCGATCCTGCGCCGTGGGCAGGCGCGCGAATCGACGGTCCTCAGGATCGCGGACCTGGAACTCGACCTGACGCGGCGCAAGGCCACGCGCCAAGGCGACGTCGTGCTGCTGACCGCGAAGGAGTTCGCGCTGCTGTGGCTGCTGATGCGCCGCGAGGGCGAGATCCTGCCGCGCGCGACGATCGCGTCGCAGGTGTGGGACATGAACTTCAACAGCGATACGAACGTCGTGGACGCGGCGATCCGCCGGCTGCGCGCGAAGATCGACGACGCGTACGAGCCGAAGCTGATCCACACGGTGCGCGGGATGGGCTACGTGCTCGAAGTCAGGGGCGGGAGCGCGCCCGGCCGATGATCAGACGCCTGTTGCCCCGCACGCTGCGCGCGCGCCTGACGGCGCTCATCATCCTGTCGACCGCGGCGACGCTCGCGCTGAGCGGCATCGCGCTCTACAGCGCGCTGCACAACCGGCTCGCGGACATGTCGTCGCACGAAATGTCGGCGACGCTCGCGGCGATGCGCACGCATCTCGCGAACGTCGAGAACGTCGACGACATCCCGCGCAAATCGGATCTATGGGTCGATCAATTGCACGGCCACCAGAATCTGGATCTCGCGATCTACGATACCGGCGGCCGGTTGCTGTTCGCGACACGCGGCTTCGTCGCGCCGCGCGCGGCGCCCGCCGGCACGACGTTCGGCTATCTCGCGGGCGACGCGCCGCTGCGCGGCGCCGGGACGCGCACCGCGCGCGTCGTCGTGCAGTACGACGGCAAGAACGACCGTGCGCTGTTGCGCGCGTATGCTTACACGGTCGTCGTGATCGAGGTGCTCGCCGTCGTGCTGACGGCGGCGCTCGCCTACGGCATCGCGATGCTCGGCCTGAGCCCGTTGCGGCGGCTCGTCGCGCGCGCCGAGCAGATGTCGTCGAGCCGGCTCGCGCAGCCGCTGCCGGAGCTCGATACGTCGGGCGAGCTCAAGGAGATGGAGCATGCGTTCAACGGGATGCTCAAGCGCCTCGACGAATCGTTCGTCCGGCTGAGCCAGTTCTCGTCGAATCTCGCGCACGACATGCGCACGCCGCTCACGAACCTGCTCGCCGAGGCGCAGGTCGCGCTGTCGAAGCCGCGCACGGCCGACGAGTACCGCGACGTGATCGAATCGAGCATCGACGAATATCAGCGTCTGTCGCGGATGATCGAGGACATGCTGTTCCTCGCGCGCTCCGACAACGCTCAGCGCCATCTGGCGATCCGCACGCTCGACGCGGCGGCGGAGGCCGGGCGCGTCGCCGGCTATTACGAGCCGATGGCAGAAGACGCGGAGGTGAGCATCGTCGTGCGCGGCAAGGCCGGCGTGCGGGCGGACGCGCTGCTCTATCACCGCGCGCTCAGCAACCTGATCAGCAACGCGCTCAATCACGCGCCGCGCGGCTCGACGATCACGATCGACTGCACGCAGACCGCCAGCGCGACGACGGTCCGCGTATCGGACACTGGCCACGGCATTGAGCCGCAACACCGCGAGCGGATCTTCGAGCGGTTCTATCGCGTCGATCCGGCGCGGCACAACTCGGCGTCGGGCACCGGGCTCGGCCTCGCGATCGTGCGCTCGATCATGGAAAACCACGGCGGCACGTGCGGCGTCGACAGCGAGCCGCACGTGCGCACGACGTTCTGGCTGACATTTCCCGCGCACGCGGCTTGACCGGGCGCGCCGCCGCCCTGCGCCGTTCGCCCGCACGTCAGCGCGCGACGGCCCGATCGTGCTGATCGAGCGCGAGGCTGCTCTTGCCGTCGTGCACCGAGATCGCGTGCAGTTCCTGGTTGCGCTGGACGAGCGCCTCGCTCGGCGGATAGTCGTTCTTGCCGGCGGGCACGATGCCCTCGTGCTGCGCGCGAATCAGTTCCTGCCGAACCTCGTCGCGCGTCTTGCCTTGCGCGAATGCGGCGGGCGAGACGGCCAGCGTCGTCAGCGCCGCGGCGGCGGCCCATGCCATCAGTTTTTTCGTGTTCATCGCGAGTGCTCCATCGAGTAGATCCCTGTCGGGCGACAGTAGCCTCCACTTTGACCGTCGGACGGTACGCAGCCATGAGCGTGCGATGACAAATCCGTCATCTGCGCGCTGCGCGGCATCGATTCGATGACGGAAATGTCACGTTCGCGTCAGCGTGGCGCTGCGACGATCCCGTAGCATCTGCATTCCAAGATCGCCGCTCAGACGAAATTGGACCGAGGTTCTGGGTTCCCCTCGAGCACGCGAGGCGCATTGGCACCAGCAGGTGCTATCGCTCTTTGGCCGGACAGTTCCCCTGTCCGGCCTTTTTTTGATGCGCGCGCCGCATTGCCGAAGCACCCGCATCGAACGCCTCGCCTATCGCACGTCCTGCTTCGGCGACATCCTTGTCATGTTCGGATCACGTTCGCGCAGCAGCGCGCACGCAACATGTCCGCACATCGACATCGACGCGACCGCTCCACCGAGCCGCGTCGAGGCCGAATCGAACGATACGAAACAAGAGGAGCATCATGAAAGCGCCGATCATCGCAATCGCGTTCGGCATCGCGCTGGCAGCCTGCGCCCCGCTTCGCCAGGAGCCCCGCTCCGGCGCGGCGGGGCCGTCCGTCGCCTCGCCGGAGCGGGGCGGCGGCGACAATCCGGCGAGCGAATCGCGACGCCCGGCGAACGCAGTCGTCGACTACGCGGGACGTCCGTGCGTGAATCAGACGCTGTACGTGAAGATGCATCCGTGCATCTTTCCCCGGTTGCAGCGCTGAATCAGCAGGCTTGCGCTGCATGCCGCGCCCACGTCCTATCGTGCCGATTCGCGGCCCGACGGCCAGCGGTTCGCCGTCATCGCTTCACCGCCCTTCCCTCATCCGCCCTTCCCCGTCGATTGCTTATCGCGCCGCGTTTCATAACGAATCGCGAACTGCTTCTTTGTGTTTTACGGGCCCGCTTCGTATAACTGCGACTTGCCATGCGAACCGCCCCAACCGAAGAGCTTCCCCCTTGAGCACACTCGATCTCGACGCGCCGATCTCGACACCGATCCGCTCCGCGAGCGACGTCTCGCGCCTCATCAACGCGTCGGGTGCGCTCTCGGGCGGGCTGCTCGGGATGCGGCTCGCGTACCGGCTGCCGTCGCGGCGCGTCGCGATCGCGGGTTTCGCGCTGCAGGTCGCGGCGCTCGTCGCGCTCGCGCTGCTCGGCCATCCGCAGACCGCGCCCGGGATCGGCGCCGCGGTGCTGATGCTCGGTCTGTGGCTGTTCGCCGAGGGCTTCGGCCCCGGCGCGCAGATGATGATCTATCCGGCGCTGTCGTATCCGACGTCGATTCGCGGCACGGGGCTCGGCTTCGGGCGCGCGCTGACAGGCATCGGCAGCGCGTTCGCGCTGTTCGTGCTGCCGATCCTCAACGCGCGCCTCGACACCGGCATGTTCTGGATCGTGTCGATCGCCGCGTTCGTGCCGATCGTGTTTCTGGCGGCGATTCGCTTCGAGCCGACCGCGCGCGATGTCGATGTCGATGTCGATGTCGACGCCGGCGCGCATCCCGAAGGCGATCGGACGCGCGTGCGAGAAGCGGCGTAGGCGGCATGGCGGCTGCGTTCGGCATTCGCGCAGCGAACGACCGCCGCCGACCGCCCCGCGCCGATGCAAAGCGCGCGAATCGCCCGCCTTGCGTCGAATCACTTTCCGTTCACTCACCCGAGGACTCAGCCATGTCTCACGCCCCTGCCGATCCGGCGATCTCGACCGGCGCCGATTACGCGTCGCTCACAGCCCGCTTCCGGCCGATCTTCGCGCGCATCGCCGAAGGCGCGATCGAGCGCGACCGCACGCGCGCGCTGCCGCACGAGCCGATTCGCTGGCTGAAGGAAGCCGGATTCGGCGCGGTGCGCGTGCCCGTGCACGCGGGCGGCGCCGGCGCGTCGATCCCGCAGCTCTTTGAATTGCTGATCGAGCTCGCGGCCGCCGATTCGAATCTCCCGCAGGCGCTGCGCGGCCATTTCGCGTTCGTCGAGGACTGGCTGAACGCGCCGGCCGGCCCCGCGCGGCAGGCGTGGTTCGACCGCTTCGCAAGCGGCCAGCTCGTCGGCAACGCGTGGACGGAGGTCGGCGACGTCGCGCTCGGCGAAGTGCGCACGAAGGTGGCGAAGCGCGACGGCCGCTGGGTCGTGAACGGCGAGAAGTACTACAGCACAGGGGCGATCTTCGCCGACTGGATCGATGTCTACGCGCAGCGCGCGGACGACGGCAGCCCGGTGATCGCCGCCGTCGCGACGCATCAGGACGGCGTGATCCGCGACGACGACTGGGACGGCTTCGGCCAGGCGACGACGGGCAGCGGCACGACGCGCTTCGTCGATGCGCACGTCGACGAAGCGAACGTCATCGATTTCGCGCGGCGCTTCAAGTACCAGACCGCGTTCTATCAGTTGTTCCACCTCGCGACGCTCGCCGGCATCGGCCGCGCGGTCGAGCGCGACGCGAGCGCGTTCGTGCGCGGGCGCAAGCGGATCTACAGCCACGGCAACGCGCCGCGCGTGAGCGACGACGCGCAGATCCTGCAGGTCGTCGGCGAAATCTCGGCGTGGGCGTACGCGGCCGAGGCGATCGCGCTGCGCGCCGCGCAGCCGTCGCAACGCGCTTACGAAGCGCACGCCGGCGGCGACGCGGCCGCCGTGCACGATGCGAACGTCGCGGCCGAAATTGAATCGGCGCAGGGGCAACTGGTGGTGTCGGAGCTCGTGCTGCGCGCGGCAACGCATCTGTTCGACGCGCTCGGCGCATCGGCGATCAGCGCGACGAAGGCGCTCGATCGTCACTGGCGCAACGCGCGCACGGTCGCGTCGCACAATCCGCTCGTCTACAAGGCGAGGATCGTCGGAGATCGCGCCGTCAACGGGACCGAGCCGCCATACGTCTGGCAGATCGGCACGGGACCCGGCACGCGGGAAGATCAGGAAAAGGCGGCATGACGGACGTCGGCGCGCGACGCGTCGCGGAACGCCGCGCATGCCCGCCCGTCGCCCGTGCGTGCGGCGGGCGGGCCGACCGCTAGCGCGCCGGCGTCAGGTGTTGCTGCCGACGACGTTCAGGCCGCCCGCGCCGCTGAACGTCAGCGTGTTGTTGGTGTTCAGCACGTTGTCCCACGTGCTGCCGCGCGTCGTCACGATCTGCGAGCCGTTCGCGAACGCGCCGTTCGCCGCCGCCGTGATGACGAGCCCGTTCAGGTACGGATTCTGGTTGTTGCCGTATTCGACCGTCTGCTTTCCGTTGACGGCCAACGATACGGCGATCGTCGAGCCGGATTGGCTGGGATCGGAACCCTGGCGAGTCACCAGCTCGATGTTGAGCGGCAATCCACTTTGATTGACAAGATTCTTGTAAGCCATGTCGCATCTCCCAGGCGGGCCGGGTTGCGGCGGCTGGCGGCGCCGGCCCGCCGGAACGCGCCCCGCCAGCCCGTGAAGCCAGTTCGAATACTAGGCCATCGTCCGCCTCGCGAACCTAGCATTTCTGGTAGGCGTCCGGTCGGGCCGGCCGATGCAGAGGCGCGGCGGTCTGCTCAGAACAGGCCCGGAATCACCCGGTAGCGGACCGAGCGCCTGTAGGCGCGATACGCGGCGTCCTCGGACAAGAGCCGCTCCTCGCGACGAATCCGGCCGACCTGCAATCCGATCTGCAGCGCGACCGCGATCAGGTTGCGCGCGCTGAAGTTCGTGAGCAGGAAGCCTGCGTCGATGATCAGGTAGCCGAGATACATCGGATGCCGGACGAACCGGTACGCGCCGCGCGAGACGACGCCGCGATTCGCCGGCAGGATGCCGAACGATTTTCTCAGCGACACCTTCGCGAACAGTTGCCAGAACAGGCCGAACAACTGGATCGCCGCGCCCGTGGTTTCCGGAATCAGTTGCCGGCTCGCGGTGAGCTGGAAGACGAGATAGTAGAAGGTGCCGCCGAGCGAGAAGAACAGCGCGAGCGGGCTCCAGTCGCGCTTTTTCGGCGGCTCGGCGAACAGCGACAGGCCGACCGTCAGCGTCGTCGAGACCGCGAGCAGGATCAGCGTGATGCGCGACGGATCGAGCCGCCACTGCGTGTACGCCGCATACGCGAAAACCCCGAGCGCGAGCGCCGCGACGACGCGCGCGAACACTTCGATCAGGATGCCGCAGAAACCGGCGGCCCGGGGCGCGGCGCACGGACGGGCGGCGGCCGCCAGCGCGGCCGTGGCGCCGTGCCGCCGCGTCGTGGCCATCGATGGTCGGACCTCGTGCTCCATCGCGCCCCCCTGTTCGTCGCGCACTGCTTTTATGTGGGTCGAGCTTATCACGCTGCCGCCGCGCACCCGCACGCCGAATCTAAAAATTAGGTTAATTGTTCGGAAATCGAGACGACGATTTTCCCGACTCCGTCAAATGCAATCGTTTGCGAATCTCCCGTCAAAACGAACCGCGCGATCTTCGCCGAATCACCCGCGCGCGGGCTGTTCATACGGGTTTTCCAGCACGTCTGGCGCGGGATCCGGTCATTCCGGAAGCACTCACGGAGGGTTTTGCTTTATCGGATTCTTTGCAATCGCCGACATTTTCCGGCTCGCCTGCAATCAAGCCCATTCGATTTAACGGTGCGCCGCTCGATTTACTTGGCATTCCGCTGAAGTTTATTTTTCATTGCACCGACAAAATCGAGATGACGATCGAGGGTTCACACCGATCGCCGACATCGACCTCGTCCACGAAGCCGTCCACCGCGCCGCCGATTCCCGCTGCGCATCTTTGCTTGTGCGGCCCGCGCATTTGCGGCAATCCCATAACCAAAGCACGAATCCATCGTTCCCTTCGCCGGCGCTGTTGCACAGAATCGTTCGTTCGTCTCACTGCCCGCATCCCGCGCCCACGAATCATGTCACGCCCGCTTGCTCCGCTCGCCCGCCTGTTGTCCACGCTGTTCGCCGCCTCGCTCGCGATCGGCATCGCCTCCGCGTCCGCCGCTACCGCCGGTGCGCCGCCCGCCCCGTCCGGCCACGCGCCGCTGCCGCTCGCCGGCAAGCGGATCGGCATCACGGCGGCCGGCACCGATCATTACTGGGACTTGCAGGCATACCAGGGCGCCGTCGACGAAGTGAAGCGCCTCGGCGGCACGCCGATCGCGCTCGACGCCGGCCGCAACGACAGCCGCCAGATCGCGCAGATCCAGACGCTGATCGCGCAAAAGCCCGATGCGATCATCGAGCAGCTCGGCACCGCCTCCGTGCTCGAGCCGTGGCTCCGGAAAATCCGGCAGGCGGGCATCCCGCTCTTCACGATCGACACGGCTTCGCCGTCGAGCGTGAACGTCGTCACGTCGGACAACTTCGTGATCGGCTCGCAGCTTGCGCTGAAGCTCGTCAACGACATCCGCGGCGAAGGCAACATCCTCGTGTTCAACGGCTTCTACGGCGTGCCCGTGTGCGCGATCCGCTACGACCAGTTGAAAGCGGTGCTGAAGTGGTATCCGAAGGTGAGGATCATCGAGCCCGAACTGCGCGACGTGATCCCGAACACCGCGCAGAACGCGTATGCGCAGGTGAGCCAGTTGCTGCAGAAATATCCGAAAGGCTCGATTTCAGCGATCTGGGCCGCGTGGGACATTCCGCAGGTCGGCGCGACGCAGGCGGTCGACGCGGCCGGCCGCGGCGAGATCCGCACGTACGCGGTCGACGGCAGCCCCGAGGCGGTCGCGCTCGTGAAGAATCCGAAATCGAGCGCGGCGGCCGTCGTCGCGCAGCAGCCGGCGCTGATCGGCCGCACCGCGGTGCGCAACGTCGCGCGCTATCTGGCGGGCGACCGGTCGCTGCCCGCGTATACGTTCGTGCCGTCGGTGCTCGTCACGAAGGACGACGCGGGCGGCGCGCCGCGCACGCTCGGGCAGACGTCCGCCGCCGCCGAAGTCGTGCGGCGATGACGGCGGCGCCCCCGATGTCCGCGTCCGCCTCCACGCCCGCGACCACCCACGGCGCCGCCGACGCGCCGCTCGCGCTCGACGTGCGGCGCGTCGTCAAGCGCTTCGGCGGCGTCGCCGCGCTGCGCAGCGCGTCGCTCGCGGTGCCGCGCGGCACCGTGCACGGGCTGATCGGCCAGAACGGCGCGGGCAAGTCGACGCTCGTCAAGATCCTCGCGGGCCTGCACGCGCCGGACGAAGGCGAGATCGCGGTCGGCGGCGCGCCGCTCGCCGCGGGCGGCGCCGGTTCCGTCTCCGATGGCGGCTTCGCCCGCCGCCGCGCCGCGGGAATCGGCTTCATCCACCAGGAGCGGCTGCTGCCCGCGACCTTTACGGTCGCCGAGGCGCTGTTCTTCCCGCACCCGCCGACGCTCGGCGGCCGCGCGTCGCGGCTCGCCCGCCTGCTGCCGCTCGATGTCGGGCGGATGCGCCGCGACTGTCGCGCGGTGCTGCACGCGCAATTCGGCGTCGATCTGCCGCCCGATCGGCTGATCGGCGAGCTGTCCGTTGCCGAGCAGCAGATCGTGCAGATCACGCGCGCGCTGATCGGGCGCCACGAGATCCTCGTGTTCGACGAGCCGACCGCGGCGCTCGTGTCGAGCGAGGTCGACCGGCTGCTGCAGACGATCGAGCGGCTGCGCGCCGACGGGCACACGATCCTCTACGTGTCGCATTACCTGAACGAGATCGCGCGCGTGTGCGATCGCGTGAGCGTGCTGCGCGACGGCGCCGACGTCGCGCACTTCGACGCGCGCGACGTATCGCGCGACGCGCTCGTCGCCGCGATGATCGGCGCGCCGCATCCCGTCGCCCGCGCCGGCGCGGCCGCCGGCATCCAGGCCGACGCCCGGCCCGACGCGCCAACCGGCCCCGCCCCCGCGCAGCCCGGCGGGCGCGCTGCGCCGCGCGCGCCGGGCGCGATCGCGCTCGAAGCCCGCGACCTCGCGCTGCCCGGCCGCTTCGGCCCGGTGTCGCTCACGGTGCGGCGCGGCGAAGTCGTCGGGCTGACGGGCGTGCTCGGCTCGGGCGGCAAGGACGTGATCCGCGCGCTGTTCGGCCTCGCGCGCGGCGTGCGCGGCGACATCGCGATCGACGCTCGCTCCGTGCGCGTGCGCCGGCCGCGCGACGCGGTCGCGCACGGCATCGCGCTCGTGCCGGAAAACCGCGCCGCGCACGGCGTCGCGCTCGCGCTGTCGGTGCGCGAGAACGTCGTGCTCGCGAGCCTGCCGAGCGTGTCGCGGTTCGGCTTCGTGCGCGGCCGCCGCGAAGCCGGCGCGGCCCAGGCGCTGATCCGGCAGCTCGACATCCGCCCCGCGCGCGCCGACTGGCCGGTGCGCTTCCTGTCGGGCGGCAACCAGCAGAAGGTCGCGCTCGCGAAGTGGCTCGGGCGCGCGTCGACGGTCTATCTGCTCGACGAGCCGACGGTCGGCGTCGACGTCGGCGCGAAAGCGCAGATCTACGCGCTGATCGATACGCTCGCGCGCTCGGGCGCGGCGGTGCTGCTGTTCTCGAGCGACCTGACCGAGCTGCTCGACGTGACGGACCGCGTGTACGTGATGGCGCGCGGCGAGATCGTCGCGCAGTGCGCATCCGCCGAGACGACGACGCAGGACGTGCTCGCGTGGGCGACGCTCGCGCGCGGCGCGCGGCACGGCGGCGCCGGCGCGCACGATGCGGTGGAGCGCGCCGCAGCGCCGGGCAACGCAAACGCGGCGCCGCCCGCGGCGGAGGCGGCGGCATGAGCGGCGGCGCATTCGATCTCGGCCGCGCGAGCGCGGCGACGCAACGCACGCGGGACGCATCTTCCGCGCCGTCCGCGCCTTCCGCGCAAGACGCGCACGCGCACGCGCGCGAGCGCGCCATCGACCGACGCCTGCTGCTGCGCAGCGGCGCGTGGCTGGCGCTCGCGCTCGTGTTCGCGGGCTTTTCCGCGAGCTCGCCGCTGTTCCTCACGTTCGCGAACCTCGGCAACGTGCTGCAGCAAAGCGCCGTCACCGGCCTGCTCGCGTTCGGCCTGACGATCGTGATGATCGGCGGCGGCGCGGACGCGATCAAGGGCGGGCTCGATCTGTCGATCGCCGCGAATCTCGGCCTGTGCGCGGCCGTGTTCGCGACGCTCACGCGCGGCGGCCAGAGCGATGCGCTCGCGCTCGCCGCGACCTGCGCGGCCGGCGTCGCGGTCGGCGCGCTCAATGCGTGGGCGGTCGCGTGGCTGCGCATCCTGCCGCTCCTCGCGACGCTGACGACGATGAACGTCTGCGCGGGCCTCGAGCTCGTGCTGACCGAGAACACGCCGGTATCGTCGGCGAGCCCGCTCGTCGCCGCGCTCGCCGGCGCGGGGCCGTTCGGCGCGCCGTGGCTCGCGTATGCGCTCGTCGGCGTCGCGGCCGTGCTCGGCGCGCTCGTCCATCGCACCCGTTACGGGCTGCGGCTGCACGCGGTCGGCGCGCATCGCGCGGCGGCGCTCGCCGCGGGCGTCGACGCGCGCCGCTACGTCGCGTCGAGCTATGTCGCGAGCGGCCTGTCCGCCGCGCTCGCCGCACTCGCGTCATCCGCGCTGCTGAGCGGCAGCGCGCCCGGCGCGAGCGATGATCTGCTGCCCGTCGTCGCGGCGGTGCTGCTCGGCGTCGTGTTCTCGCGCCGGCTCGTGCCGACGATTCCCGGCACGCTCGTCGCCGTGCTGTTCGTCGGCATGCTCGCGAACGGGTTTCAGTTGAACAACGTGTCGAGCTACTGGGTCAGCGGCGTCGAGGGCGCGCTGATCCTGTTCGTCGTCGCGGCCGTCGCGCTGCTGCGCCGACGCCAGTCGGAGGGGCCGTTCGATGCCTGACGCAGCCGATCGTCTGTCGCGCTTCGCCGCGCTCGGCGCGCTCGTCGCCGTCCTCGCGTTCTTCGCAGCCGCGGCGCCCGGCTTCGCGACGCTCGCGAACGTCGAGCGCGTGCTCGTCAACAACTTCGCGCTCCTCGCGATCGCCGCGCTCGGGATGACGCTCGCGCTGTCGATCGGGGCGATCGATCTGTCGCTCGGCACCGCGATCGACGTCGCGAGCCTTGCGTTCGTCTCGGCGCTCGCGCATCGCGCGGGCTTCACGGGCGCCGCGCTCGCGGGCCTCGGCGCGGCGCTCGCGGTCGGCGCGGGCAATGCGCTCCTCGTCACGCGGCTTGGCATCGCGCCGTTTCTCGCGACGCTCGGCACGCTCTTCATCGGCCAGACGATCCAGCAGCTCGCGACGGGCGGCGGGCAGCCGATCTATCTGCTGAGCGCCGCCCCGCCGGCCGCGTTCGACGCGCTCGCGCACGGCGCCTGGCTCGGCGTCGCGGCGCCGCTGTGGATCGTCGCCGCGCTCGCGCTCGCGCTGCACGTCGCGCTCGAGCACTCGACGCTCGGCCGGCAGGCGCGCGCGCTCGGCGCGCAGCCGGGCGTCGCGCGCCATTCGGGGCTGCGCGTCGGCGCGCTGGCCGCGGGCGCGTTCGTCGCGAGCGCGCTCGTCTACGGCGTCGCCGGACTCGTGCTGTCGTCGACGGTCAAGTCGTACGCGCCGCAAGCGGGCAACGCGTATCTGCTGAACGCGATCGGCGCGACGTTCATCGGCGCGACGCTGTCCGCGGCTCGCCGGCCGAACGTCGCCGGCACGCTGATCGGCGTGCTGCTCGTGAGCTTCGTCGCGAACGGGCTGCTGCTGATCGGCTGGAACTTCTACTGGCAGCAAGTGGCGAGCGGCGCGCTCGTGTTCGCGGTGCTCGTGCTCGGCTCGGGATTCGGGCGGGGGCGGCTCGCGCGGGAAGCGGGATAGATCGCCTGGACGCAGCGCGTGCGCCGCCCGCGCGACCGACGGCCCGGCCGATGCCGCGCCCGCTCAGCGCAGGCCCGCCGTCCAGTCGAGCGCCGCGTCGAACAGCGCGACGCCTTCCGGCGACAGATTGCCGAACGTGTCGTTGTTCAGGAAGAACATCACGCGGCGCGCGGGCGCGAGCGCTTCGTAATCCATCGTCGCGCCCTTTTCGTACGCGAAGATCGCCGCCTTGTCCGGCTCGCCGTAGACGGTCGCGACGATGCTCGCGCCGAGCCCGGGCTTGCCCCAGCTCATCGACGCGCGCCGGCCGTAGACGTTCGTCGCGCCCGCCGGCAGCCCCGCCGCGATCGGATGCGGCGCGTTCACGAGCCACAGATGGCGCTCCTTGCCCGTCTCGCCGAAATCGACGTCATGACGCTTGCCGGTCATCGCGAGATCGTCGAGCAGATCGTTCTCCCACGTCAGCAGCGGCTTCGCGAGCGTGCGCCAGCCGCGCGCGACGCGCTTGCTCGACACCGTCGACGAGATGATCACGAGGTCGGCGTCGGCCGCGGCTTCCACGGGCTGCGCTTCGTCGACGAGCCGCACCGCATAGCCGCGCGATTCCAGATGCGCCTTCGCCTGCTCGTCGGTCTTCAGGTTGGGCCCGCCGAGCTGGACGAGCATCGCGATGCGCTTGCCCGCGCCCACCTTCGGCGCGTCGCCGGGCGCGGGCGTCGCCTCGGCCGCGTGCGCGGAAACGGGCGCGGCCGCCGCGACAACGGCCGCCGCAACAGCGGCAACGCCGCATGCGAGCGCCGCGCCGCCCAGGCCGCGCAGCACGCGGCGGCGCGCGGGCGCCGGACGATCAGATCGTTGCTTCATCGGTTTCTCCAAGCGCGCTTCGCGCCGTGCGGCGCACGGCCCGAAGCGCGCGTCGTCGATTCAAAAAAATCCGCCTTGAAAAACGGCGCCACGCTTCAGAACTGCAGCGTCGTCAGCAGCGACACCTGCCGCGCGTCGCCGACCGATACGAAGAACCGGTTCACGCTCGACGGGTAATACGTGCGGTTGAACAGGTTCTTCACGTTCAACTGGAACTGCAGATTCTGCTTGCCGATCCGCGTGTCGTAGGTCGCGAACGCGTCGGCGGTCGCGTATGCGGGCAGCGTGAAGCTGTTCGCCGAATCGCCCGGCCGCGCGCCGACGTAGCGCCCCGCCGCGCCGACGCGCAGATCGTCGCCGCCGAACACCGTGCCCACGTCGTAGACGGCCGCGAGCGACGCCGTGTGCCGCGCGACGTTCCACAGCCGGTTGCCCGCGTACAGCGGATCTTCGGTCGTCTTCGCGTCGATGTACGCGTAGCTCGCGATCACGTTCCAGCGCTCGCCGATCCGCCCCGACACGTCGAGTTCGATCCCGCGCGAGCGCGCGCGGCCGGACGTGCGCCAGTCGGTCTGGCTCGTCGCGTCGTTGTACTGCGACACGAGCACGTTCTTCTTGTCGATGTCGAAGAACGCGAGCGTGCCCGCGAGGCCGCCCGGCATGTCGAGCTTCGCGCCGAGCTCCCACGACGCGCCCTCCTCGGGCGCGGTCGAGCCGTCGATCACGTAGCCGCCCGACATCGGCGCGATCTTCGACGTCGGCTTCAGCGACTGCGTGTAGCTGCCGTACAGCGAAAGCGCGTCGTTCCACTTGTAGACGATGCCCGCGCGCGGCAGCCACTTCGTGCCGCTCAGGTTCGTGTTGACCTGGAACGGCCGGCCGCGCCCCGCGAGCTGGCTGTAGCGGACGAAGCGCGCGCCGCCGACGAGAATCCACTTATCGGTCAGGTGGATGCTGTCCTGGAAGAACACCGAGGCGGTGTGCAGCGTGTCGCTCTGGTCGCTGTCGGACGCCGACACGCTCGTCGACGGCGAAATCAGCCCGTAGGTCGGGTTCAGGTAGCTGAACGGCGTCCTGATCGACTGGCGCAGCATGTCCGCGCGGTAGACCTGCCGGTATTCGCTGTCGACGCCGAACTGCACGTCGTGCCGCATCCCGGCGAGCGTCACGCGGCCGTCGAGGTACGCGATTGCGTAGCTGTCGGTGCTGCGCGAGCCATGCGTGGCGTCGTTGCTGCGCGTGAGCGTGCCGTTGGCCGGGTCGACCGCCGTGATGCGAATCTGGTTCGCGTCATACGTCTCCCGGTTGTAGCTGTAGCCGAGGTGCGCCTTCCAGTCGGGCGCGAGCTGGTGGTCGACCGTGAGCTGCGCGAGATTCGATTCGCCGCGCATGTCGTTGAACGGCTCGTCGAGCCGGCGGCGCGCCGGGATCGCGAGCGGCGCGTTGGTGCGCGGATCGAGCGCGGTGCCGCGGTCGAACGGCATCAGGAAGCGCCGGTACTCGTAGGACAGCACCACTTGCGTATCGCGCCCATACCACGCGAGCGACGGCGCGACGAGCGTCTCGCGATGCTCGCCGTAGTTGCGCCAGTACTGCTCGTTCGTCTGATCGACGATCAGCCGGTACGCAAGCCGCGAATCGCCGATCGCGCCCGTCGAGTCGAACGTCGCTTCGCCGCCGTTCCTGCCGTGCCCGTATGTCGAGCCGAGCACCGAGACCACGTGGCGGCGCGCGAGCTGCGGCTCTTTCGTGACCACGTTGATCACGCCGCCCGGGTCCATGATCCCGTACAGCAGCGACGCCGGCCCCTTCAGCACTTCGACGCTGTCCGCCGTCGCGTTCAGCGAGCGGCCCTGCACGATCGGCATCCCGTTGCGCATCACCGAGCCGTCGCGGTTGTCGCCGAAGCCGCGCTTCATCACCGTGTCCTGCGTGCTGCCGAGCGTGTTGCCCTGCGTGATGCCGCTCACGTTCGCGAGCGCGTCGTCGAGGTTGCGCGGGCGCTGGTCGCGCAGCACCTGCGGCGGAACCACGTTGACGGCCTGCGGCACCTCGGCGAGCGGCGCGTCGCTGCGCAGCCCCGCCGCCTCGCGCGGCGGGCGATAGCTGTCCGCATGCGGGCCGCTCGCGCGCACCGCGACGGTCGGCAGCGTCGTGTCGGTCGCGAGCGCCGTCCCCGCGCCCGGTGCGGCCGGCGCGGCGGGCAGCCTGACGAGCGTGTAGCCGCCGCTCGGCTGCCGGACCGCGACGAGGCCCGTGCCCGTCAGCAGCCGGTCGAGCGCCGCGGCCGCCTCCGCGCGGCCGTGCAGGCCGGGGCTGTGCAGGCCCGCGGTCAGCTCGCCCGGGAACGACAGCAGGATGCCTGCCTCGCGGCCGAAGCGGGTCAGCGCGGCGTCGAGCGGCCCGGCTGGAATGTCGTACGTGCGCGTCGCGGCGGCCGGCTCGGCCGCACGCGATGCGCCGGGCGCGGCGAATGCCGAGAACAGCGCGGCGGCGGCCACGCTCGCGACAACGCGGCGCGGCGCGAACTGCGGCGCAGCCGCGTTGCTTCGCCGGCGCCCGCCGCGCTGCGCCGCATGCGCACGGCTGGGCGCGCGCGCGATGCGCGCGTCGGACGCGGCCGGCTCGAGCGAAGCGGCCGGCGCGCCGGCGCACGCGTGGCGAGAATGGCGATTGCGGAATGAATCCATGATCGATGACTCGTTGACGATGGGTGGAATGCAGCCTTCATTTCCCATGTCACGCGAACATCGAAAACAGCTCAGGCCCGGCGAGAATTTTTTTTGGAAGCGTTCAGGATTCCAAAAGCGCTCGGCGCGCGCTCATTCGCGCGCCGCGACGACCGTCACCCAGTAGCGGGTCAGGTACTCGACGTCGACGGGCAGCGTCTCGCGCAGCGTGTCGAGGATGCGGTCGGTGTCGTCGAGCGGGTACGTGCCCGACACGCGCAGGTTCGCGACCGCCGCGCCGCAACGCACGCGGCCTGGGCGGTAGCGCTCGACCTCGGCCAGCAGGTCGGCGAGGCGCAGGTTCGATGCGACGAGAATGCCGTCCGCCCACGCGCCCGCGTCGCCTCCGATCGCGCGCGGCGGCCCGGCGAGCGCGTCGCGCGTGAAGTCCGCGCGCTGCCCCGCAGAGATCAACGGCGGTTCGCCCGCCGCGCGCAGCGGCGCGATCCGCACCGCGCCGTCGAACACGTCGACGCGCGTCGCGTCGCCGCGCTCGCGCACCGAGAAGCGCGTGCCGACCGGGCGCACGTCGCCGTGCGCGGTCGCGATCACGAGCGGACGGGCGACCGCGCGCGCCGCATCGTGGCCGCTCGTCACCATGATCTCGCCGCGCAACAGGCGCACGCCGCGCGTCGTGTCGTCGAAACGGATGTCGATCGCGGTGTCGGTGTCGAGGACGACCGTCGTGCCGTCCGCGAGCGCGATCGTGCGCCGCTCGCCGACGGCCGTGCGCACGTCCGCGCCCCACGCGCGCCACGGCGCGTATGCGCCGCCCGTCCAGGCGGCGCCGCCCGCGAACAGCAGCGCCGCGAGCGCCTTGACCGCCGCGCGCCGTCCGCGCGAGCGCGGCGGCAGCAGCGCGGCGCGGGCGGCCTGCGCGCTCAGCGTATCGGCGACATGGCCGAGCCGCCCGTTGACGGCCTCGATGTGCCGCCACGCGGCGTCGTGCGCCGGATGCTCGGCGCGCCAGCGCGCGAGACGCGCGCGCATCGCGTCGGTCGCGTGGCCCGAGCCGAGCTCGACCCACCATTCGACCGCGCGGCGCGCGACGGGCGCGGGCACCGCGGGCGGGCCGCCGGCCGGCTTCGCGCCGCTCATGCGGCGATCGCGAAGTAGCACTGCGCGCCCGCCTTCACCAGGTAGCGCTTGACGGTCGCGAGCGACACGCGCAGTTCGGCCGCGATCTGCGCGTGCGTCATCCCGTCGAGCTGCGCGAGCAGGTACGCGCGCCTGACCGCGGCGGGCAGCCCGTCGAGCCTCCGGTCGATCTCCACGAGCGTCTCGAACAGGATCGCGCGCGTCTCCGGCGACGGCGCGACCGCCTCCGGCAACTGCGCGAGCGCGTCGAGATACGCGCGCTCGAGCCGCTCGCGCCGCCAGTGGTTGTACAGCACGCGCTGCGCGACGGTCGTCAGGAACGCGCGCGGCTCGGCCGCGCCGATCGGCTCGTCGCGCGCGAGCAGGCGGATGAACGTGTCGTGAACGAGATCGGCCGCGCGCTCGCCGCAGCCGAGCTTCTTCGACAGCCAGCCGTGCAGCCAGCCGCGATGACCGGAGTAGAGCGCAGCGATCTCCCGCTGCAGGTGCAGAGTGTTGGCCGGCATGGACGTGATCCCCCCGGACCATCGCGCCGGGATGCTGTTTTGTAAATGCGAATGATTATTATATACAAATTTGTAACCGGACGGTGAACGAGACGACCCGGTCTGTGGGGCCGTCGCGACGCTTCGGTGCTGCAACGCCAACTCCAGCCGGAAGCCGACGACGACACGTCATTCCGGCGCCCGTGCAGCGGTCGCGCGGCGCAGGCGCTGCGCGAGGCGGATGGCCCGGCCGGATCGTGCTGATCGACGCGGAACCGCATCGCCGTACGAGCGGCCGCCGCTGTCGAAAGCGGTGCTGACGGGCGAGCGCGGCGCTGGACAGTGCGGCTTGCGCCCGCTCGCCGCGTGGCGCGACGACCGCATCGGGCATGTCGTCGCGACGGTCGCGCGGATCGATCCGTCGGCGCCGAGATCCACTTCCATTTCGATGTGAACGAGCGGCTCGTTGCCATGAGCGGCTTCGGCCCGGCGGCCGGATTCGCGAAGGAGATGAAGCTCGCGCGGATGATCGTCGAGCGCGGCGACGCGTTCGCGCCGGACCGGCTCGCCGATCCGGCCGTCAGGTTGAAGGCGTTGTTGTGACGGGCGCACCGGCCTCGATCGCCGGCAAAAGCCGGCTTGCGACCGTCCCGCAAAAGACCGGCTCGACGGAGCCGGTCAGGACCACGCCGCTGCGCCCGTCCCACTGCACCGTCACCGCGCCCCCGTCGCATTCGACGTCGACGGTGTCGTCCAGCAGGCCGCGCCGAATCCCGCCGACCGCCGCGCCGCACGAGCAGGAACCCGATCCGAGCGGGATGCCGCCGCCGCGCTCCCAGATGCGCAGGCGAATGCGGCCGCGGTCGATCACCTGGACGAAGTGCACGTTCGTCCTGTTGCGGAACAGCGGATCGGCTTCGATCCTGGGCCCGATGGCCGCCACGTCGACGGCGGCCAGATCGCTGACGAAGAACGTGCAATGCGGATTGCCCATGCTGCACGCGGTCGGACTGCCGGGAAGCGGCAACGCGTTCGTGTCTGCCGGCTCGGCGAGCGGGATGTCGCGCCAGCCGAGCAGCGGCTTGCCCATGTCGACCGACACGCGTTGCGCCGCGTCCCGCGCGCAGGTCAGCAAGCCTCGGCGGGTGCTCAGCACGACCGACGAGGTCCCCGCCTCGCGCATCAGCATGTCCGCCACGCCGCGCGTGGCGCTGCCGCAGGTGTCGAGAGCCGTGCCGTTCGCATTCCAGAACTGCACGCGCGCGGTCGCATCGTCGCAGTCGAGCACGACGGCGAGCTGATTGAAGCCGATGCCGCGATTGCGGTCGCCGAGGCGCCGGGCGATTTCGCTCGTGATCGGATCGATCCCGCCGCGCGCGTCGATCACGACGAAGTCGTCACCGTGCGCGTGCATCTTGGCAAATCGTATTGTCACGCGATGTCCCGTTTTCGATCGATTGGTCTTCCAACGGCGGTCTCGGCGCCGATCGCCCGATTCTCGCCCATCATGCCGATTCCGCAGCCGATTCTACGTGAATCCGCGAATGCGCCTCGTCAGACGAGGGACCGCTCCGTGCGTGCCGCCGCTTGCCGCCGCTTCGCCTCGCGGCCGACGGCACGCCCGTCAGCGCGCCCGAAACCGCGTCGGCGCGCGCGTTGACGAGGCACGGCAAGCCCCGCCCGCACCCGCGCCGAGGAACGACGCGGCGGGCCATTTCCGGCGATGCGGCGCGGCGGTTCCTCGGGCCCGCCGCCCCGCTCCGTCACGGCCTCGCGACGTGCCACATGCCGCCGAAGCCGTCGCCGTTGTGCTGGCCGGGCTTCGTATCGCCGGAAAACCGGTACAGCGGATGCCCCTTGTACGTCCACTGACGCTTGCCGCCCGCCGCGGCGATGAAGCCGAGGCCGCCGCCCGGCCTGTCGTACGCGTCGGCGAGCGCGGCCGGCCAATTCGCCGTGCAGCCGCCCTTGCACGCGCTCTGGCCGGGCATCGTGTCCCGGTCGAACGTGTAGAGCGTCATGCCGTCGTCGTCGACGACCATGCCGTTCGACTCCTTCGGCGGCTCCGCGAGCGCCGCGGCCGGCACCGCGCACGCGATCGCGATCAGCAGAATCTTGATCATGAGGACTGCTCCTCCAATGAAGAAAAACACACGTGCGGGCTTACGGACCTGCGCGCGCCCTGACAAACTCGGCGCGAATGCGCAGTTGCACGTCGTCGCCGACGGCGGGCAGCCAGCGCGACAGGCCGAACGCGGTCCGGCTGAAGTGACCGTCCGCGACGAACGCGAGCGTGCGCGCCGCGTCGGGCGTGGGTCGCCCGGGCGATTCGCGCGGTTCGGGCGATTCCGGCGGTTCGGTGCCGCGCCGGGCCGCGCGCTGCCGAACGGCGTTGCCGCTCGGGACGATGCGGCTCGCATCCGCGTCGCGCGGCATCGCATCGGGCGAATCGGCATCGCCCAGCGCCGCATCGCGCGTGCGCGCGTCATATGGCCCGAATTCGCGCCGGCCCCGCGCCTCGCGCCGCCAGGCCGAGTCGCGCTCGCCGCCGTCGCGCGCGTCGGCGCCCGGCTGCCCGGCGTCGAAGCGCACGGCGAGCGTGATCGGCCGCGTCGTCGCGCGGATCGTCAGATCGCCGGTCAAGCGGGCCGTCGCCGCGCCGGTGCGCTCGAATCGCGTGCCGACGAAGCGGATCTCCGGGTAGCGCGCGACGTCGAGCATCGCCGAACCCTTCACGAGCGCGGCGACGAACGGCACGTTCGCGCCGAGGCTCGCCGCATCGACCGTCACGTCGACGCGGCTCGCGAGCCGATCGTCGTCGCCGCCGGCCAGTTCCGCGTGCATTCGCGTGAAGCGCATCGTCAGATGCGCGTGCCAGAAATTGTCGACGCGGAACGTGACGCCGGAGTGCCGAGGGTCGAGCCGGTAGCGCGGAGCGGGATGCGGCGACGCGGCGAGCGTGCCGGCCGGCTCGGCGCCGGACACGTCTGCCGCGCCGGCCGGAGCCGACGTGCCTGACGGGCGTGACGCATCCGCCGCGCCCAACACGCCCGAGACGCCCGAGACGCCCGACGCACCCGCCGCATCCGCCGCGCCCACGCCCGGCGCGAGCCACGCGCCGACCGCGCACGCAAGCGCCGCGACGACTGCTTTCGCGGATGAACCGGCGGCCCCCATGATCGACTCTTCGGTTGCCTCGACGTCGCGGCCCGGCTCGCGCCTATCGCCACCGCTCCGGATGGCCGCCGAGCTCGCCGCAGACGTCGGCCGCGATCGCGCGCAGCCGGTCTTCGGCGATCTGGCCGGAGAGCGCGTACGCGGTGCGTTCGCTGACCCAGTAGAACGTGCGCCGCTCGCCGTCGCGCAGCAGCCGGACCGCCGTCTCGCGCTGCGAGGACGCGCTCACGTAGAGCGCGAGCCGTCCCCCGGCCGCGTTTTCATACATGAACTGCGCGGCGGGGCCGGTCGCGCCCGGCAGCAGCCGTCCGCCGAGCAGCGCGAAACCGTACTCGTCGAGCGAAGGCGCGGCGATCCGGCGGCCGACGCGCGTCGACAGCCAGGCGGCGAGCGCGCCGTCGCGGCCGCCTGCGATCTCGACCGGATGGCGCGCGTCGGGCGCGTAGACCGCATACGCGTGATCCGCCTCATGCGCGAACGCAGCCTGCACGCCCGCGGGCGCGCCCCATTGCGGCGCGAGCGCACCGCCCAGCCAGCCGAGTGCGACGCCCGCCGCCAGCGCGCCGCCCGCGAACGCGGCGCGCCGCCACCACGGCGTGCGCACGCGCAGCACGATGCATGGGCCGCTGCGCTGCGCGACGGGATCGGCGAACAACGCCCGCAGCGCCGCGCGCTGCGCGCGATAGTGCGACACGACGCCGGCCGCGCGTGGGTCTGCCGCGAGCCGCTCGGCGATCGCGCGGCGCTCCGCGTCGGGCAGTTCGCCGTCGACGAACGCCGACAGCGCGAAAAGCCCCGGTTCGTCGGATTCCGGTGCGACGGTGGGATCGGGATCGTCGCTCATCGATGATGTCTCGCAGCGGTGAATGACAACGGCGGCCGAAGCGGCGCGTCGGTCAGCAGCGCGCGCATGTGCTCCCGCGCGCGCGACAGCCGCGACATCACCGTGCCGACCGGCACGCCGAGCACCGCCGCCGCCTCCTGATAGCTCAGCTCCTCCACGCAGACGAGCAGCAGCGCTTCGCGCTGCTCGAGCGGCAGCCGGTACAGCATCCGCTGCACGTCGCGCAGCACGAGCGCGTCGACCTGGCCGACGGGCGCCTCGAGCGTGCGCCACGGGCCGTCGTCGTCGTCGACGGCGAATTCGCGGCGCGCGCGCAACTGATCGATGTACAAGTGGCGCAGGATCGTCAGCAGCCACGCGCGCAGGTTGCTGTCGGGCCGAAACGCGCTCATTCGCGACAATGCGCGCTCGGCGGTGTCCTGTACGAGATCGTCGGCCCACGCGGGATCGCCCGTCAGCGCGCGCGCATAGCGGCGCAACTGCGGCAGCCAGCCGACGACGTCCGATTCGAAGCTCACGCGCGGCGCCGTCGCTCAATACCCGCTGCCGCCGGCGCCCCGGCCGTAGCCGCTCGCCGGCGTCGCATGGCCGGCCGGCGACATGTCGTCCGACGACGCGCAGCCCGCCGACAGCATCAGCGCGAGCAGCGCGAATACGGCTGAAAGCATCCGTGTCGATTTCATTTCCGCCTCCGGGCGGCGCATCGGTCGGGTCCGGGCGTCGCGCGCACGCCGCGGCGGGCGGCGCCCCATGCCTGCGAAAACGAACGCCGCGCGTGCTTTATTCCTTTGTTCGCGGTGTCATCACAAAGATAGGCGGGTTCGCGGACTTTTCACGTGCTGGAAAACGCTGTGGCGCGGCATCGGCGTCCCGGCGGACGTCGAACGTTCTTGCGCGTCAGCCGCGATGCCCGATCGCTCGCGCCCGCCCGACGACGCGGCGGCCGCGCCGCCCGCCCACGCCGCGCCCCACGCCCGCCCGTTTTTAGCGACAATTCGACCATTGCCCGTCGCGCCGCCGCGCGCGGCCGACCGCACCATCCGCATCACGACCACGACAGCCCACATGCCATCCCCAGTCAGGCCGCGCACGTACGGCATGCCCGAGCGCAGCGACCGCCTCGATTTCTACATCCGCGACGAGGCCACCCGCCGGGCGATCACCGAGCCGCACCGGCACGCGTACTTCCAGATCCAGTTCAACCTCGGCGGCGACACCGAGCAGCAGATCGGCGGGCTCACGCGAGCGTTCCCGCGCGGCGCGCTCGCGTTCGTGCTGCCGTACCGAGAGCATCTGATTGCGCATCCGCCGGGCGCGCACTTCGTCGTGATCAACTTCTCGCAGACGTTCCTGCGCGCGGATCTCGACGTCGATCCGCTCGATCTCGAGGACGTGTCCGCGCAGCGCGCGCCCGAACTCGCGCCGTTCCGCTTCCAGGAGCACCTCGACTTCATCCTGACGGGCGCGGCGTTCGACGACGCGCGCCGCCTCGCGCAGCGCATGCTCGAAGCGGACCGTGCGCGCACGTTCGGCTCGGTGCCGCTGTTGCGCGGCTACCTGCTGCAATTGATCGGGCTCGTCTGCACGCAGTACGCGGGGCCGCTCACGAAACTCGCGCAAAGCGGCGCGCATCGCACGGGCCGCCGCGACGCGTTCGCACGCGTGCTGCGCCACGTGCGCGCGAACCTGACGAACGACGCGCTGACGCTCGCGGGCACCGCGCGCGCGGCGTTCCTGTCGCCGAACTACCTCGCGCACCTGATCCGCAAGGAGACGGGCAGCACGTTCACCGATCTCGTCACCGAGCGGCGGATCGCGCTCGCGCAATCGCTGCTCGCGCACACGACGCGGCGCATCGCCGACATCGCGCACGCGGTCGGGTTTCGCGACGAAGGCTATTTCTCGCGGCGCTTTCGCGCATGCGTCGGCCTGTCGCCGAAGGAGTACCGCGATGCGAACGGCGCACTCGGCGCGGCCGACGTGGCCGACGTGCGCGGCGCGCGGAGTGCGGCGGGCCGCGGCGAAACGCCGGGCGCGCCCGGCGCGGCCGGCTCGAAAGGCGCGGCGCGGGCGGCCGCGAAGCCGCGCGCGTAGTTTTGTCCATGAAAACCACACATCCGTCGCATCGGCGCGTGGCCGGCGCCGGTATCGTCGATATGTCGACATGTCGACGACGCCAGCCGCGACGTCCGCCGCGACACGCGGCCGGGCGTCGCGCCGTCGAAGGCCGCCGCCCGCGCCTTCGCTTTCCGGCTCCCGCTTTCCAACACCTTTTCAGAGACTCCAAGATGACCGATTACGTATTCGCGCCGCCCGCCGTTCCGTCCGTCGAGATCGCCGGCTCCGCCGCGCGCTTTCCGGTGCGCCGCGTGTTCTGCGTCGGCCGCAACTACGCGGACCACGCGCGCGAGATGGGCGCCGATCCGAACCGCGAGCCGCCGTTCTTCTTCACGAAGCCGGCCGACGCGATCGTGCCCGCGAGCGGCACGGTGCCGTACCCGACGCTCACGTCCGACCTGCATCACGAGATCGAGCTCGTGATCGCGATCGGCCGCGGCGGGCGCGCGATCGCCGCCGACGCGGCACTCGATCACGTGTGGGGCTATGGCGTCGGCGTCGACCTGACGCGGCGCGACTTGCAGGCCCAGGCGAAGAAGGCCGGCCGGCCGTGGGACTGGGCGAAGGGCTTCGACGCGTCGGGCCCGCTGACAGCGCTCCATCCGGCCGCGTCGATCGGCCATCCGCAACGCGGCCGGATCTGGCTCGCGGTCAACGGCGACGTGCGCCAGCAAGGCGAGCTCGCCGACATGATCTGGCCGATTCCCGACGTGATCGCGTATGCGTCGCGCGCGGTCGAGCTGCGCGCGGGCGACCTGATCTTCACCGGCACGCCGGCGGGCGTCGCCGCGTTGCAGCCGGGCGATCGCGTGACAGGGGGCGTCGACGGCGTCGCGTCGTTCGAGTTCGTCGTCGGGGAGCAGCCGGCGGCGTGAACTCGCGCGGGCCCGCCGCCCGGGCGCGCGGCGAAAGCCGGCAGGCCCGCCCGGCGGCGGGTGTGCGGCGCGTCGGCATATCGATTCATCGGTACATCCACGCATCGGCGCAACGCGACGCCGCGCGCCCGTCGTCACGAACCGGCCGCGCCGTCCGATTCCGATCGCCTCTGCCTCGACGGGCAACACACCGATCCGTACGAGCAGAACACGCAGCAATCGCCCGGCTTCGGACGCAGCAACGCGCCGCAGGCGCTGCATGCGTAGAAGAAAAGACAGGTGTCCTCCGGCATCGTCTCTCGCCGCGCGAAGCCGCAATGCGGACAAGTCAGCACGGATTCCCGCACGATCGCATTCATTGCTCCTCCTTCGGCGCGCGCATCCGCGAAGCGCGACCGGCGCGCGAATCGCGCCGCCTAGGTCCCCGCCCGCGCGTCGCCCGCCCGCAGCCAGCGCCGCCGCAGCCAGTGATCGACCGACAGCGCGCCCGCGCCGCGGCACAGCAGCACGAGCAGCATCGCCGCCCATTGGATGTGCGTCGGCCACGCTTGCGGATAGACGAAGATCTCGATGACGGACGTCATGCCGAGCAGCACCAGCGCCACGGGCCGCGTGGCGAGGCCGAGCACGAGCAGCACGGGCGCGCCGAGCTCGATCGACACCGCCAGGTACGCGGCCACGTCCGGCGGCAGCAGCGGCAGCCGGTACTCGTCGCGAAACAACGCGAGCGCCGCGTCCCAGTTCGCGAGCTTCGTCATCGCGGAATTCCAGAAAATCGTCGCCACCGCGAGCCGCAGCGGAATCGCCAGCAGCCAGTCGGGCACGCGCTGGAGCCGCTGCGCCAGTTGCAGCAGCGTCGCCGCGCAGCCGGCGCGCCGAGCGCCGCCGGAGCGGATCGGGCACGTCATGATCGCATCCCTCCGTCGATCGGGCCGACGCCGCCGGACTGCGCGGGCGAGTCGGCAAAACATCCGCGCGACAACAGCGCCGCGAAGAGCGCATGGCCGCCCACCCCAGGCGCGTTCGCGAGCGCCGCGCCGAGCGGCTCGCCCGCGAACAGCGCGGATGCGACCCGCCAATCCGCCTCGTCGAGCCTGAGCACCTCGATGCCGGCTTCGGTGCGCTGCGCGAGCAGATGCACGGGCGCGTCGTCGAGCCGGATTGCCGCCAGCGCGCGATCGTCCCGTTCGAGCGTCGCACGCCAGATCGCGTCGGCCGGATACGCGCAGCCCAGCAGCCGCGCAGCCGGATGCGGCCGCAGCCGAAGCGCGCGCAGCGCCGGCGCGCCGAGCCCCGCGAGGCGCGCGAGATCGAGCGCCGCGGCGTCCGGTGCATGCAGCGCGAGATTCACTTGCCATTCGAGACGCGCGACGTCGGCCAGATACGGCACCGAAGCGGCCTGCGGCATCCGCGCGAGAAATTCGGGAAAGCCCGCGCCGTACTCGTCGAGCCACGCGCTCGCCGGCGGCGACGAACCGGCGAACCGGCGGGCCGCGCCTGCGAAGAACGCCGCGCCGACCACCCGCTCGGTCGCCGGGAACGCGAGCCGCAGCGCATTCAGCAGCACGCTCGCGGAGGTGTTCCGGTAGACGCGAAGACGCGCGTCCGGCGCGAGGCCGTCCGGCAGCACCCAGTCCGCCGCGCCCGCGCCCGCGCCCGCGCCAACGTCAGCGTCAGCGTCAGCGCCCGACAGGCTGCGACGAACGGCTTGCTGCAATTCAGCCAGCGTAGGCGGCCGCGCTCGCATCGCGCACCTCCTCCAGCGCCGACTCGGCGATCGCCGCTTCCCGCATCAACGTGCCGAGGGGCGGCACATCGTTGTCCCATTCGATCAGCGTCGGCACCGCGCCGAAGCGGCGCAGCGCGATGCGATACAGCGCCCAGACCTCGGGCGCGACGCGCGAGCCGTGGTCGTCGATGCGCAGCACGCGGCCGCCGCCGAGCGGCGTCACGCGATGGCCGGCCAGATGTATCTCGCCGACCGAGGCGGGCGGCAGCGCCGCCAGATAAGTCAGCGGGTCCCAGCCGTGGTTGCACGCGCTCACGTGGATGTTGTTGACGTCGCAAAGAATGCCGCAGCCGGTGCGCCGCGCGAGCGCCGCGAGGAATTCCCATTCGGGCATCGTCGAATGCGCGAACCGCAGATAGGTCGAGGGGTTCTCGACGAGAATCCGTCGACCGAGCGCCGTCTGCACCTGATCGACGTGGCGGCTCACGACGTCGAGCGCCTCGTCGGTCATCGGCAGCGGCAGCAGATCGGCGAGATACGCGCCGCCCACCGCGCTCCACGCGAGATGCTCGGACACGAGCGCCGGCTGGAAGCGCGCGACCGCGTCGCGCACGCGCGCCAGGTGCACGGCGTCGATCCCGTCGGCGCTGCCGAGCGACAGGCCGACGCCGTGCAGCGACAGCGGGTAGTCGCGCCGGATCGCATCCAGCACGCGCGGCGCCGCGCCGCCGCCCATGTAATTCTCGGTGTGCACTTCGAACCACGCGACGGCGGGCCGGCGCCTGAGCACCGTCCGATGATGGCGAAAACGCAAGCCGATGCCCGCCCGCGCCGCAAGCGCGCCGGCCGGGGCGCCGCCGCGCGGCGCGGGCATCGGCGTCGAACCCGTGCTCATGATCGGAGGACGCGCGTCAGCCCGCCTTCAGCGTGCCGCCCGCGATCTTGCTGCAATCGCCCGCGGGAAGCAGCACGAACGATTGGGGATCGCGCGCCCGGCTCGCCTGCCCCGCGCACGAATGCGCGCCCTCAGCGCAGTCGTTCTTCGCGACCGCGTTGACGCCGTAACACTTTTCGAGCTTGTTTTGCGCCATCCTTGCCATGTTGTCCTTGACGATCTGCGGCATGCCGCTCGTGTCCTTCATGCCCTGCGCCGCGGCGGGCGCGGCCTGCATCGCGAGCGCGACGCCGATCGCCGCGGACAGCGACGAAACGCTCAAAGCGGATCTGCTCATGGTGTCTTCTCCTGAAAAGGCGGTTGCGATCGCGGGATGCGACCTTGTCAGAAACTTCGCTCCGGCGCGACAAAAGGTTACGCGGCGCGATACGGATTTCCTGCGTCGCGCCGCCGCCTCCGAGCGTGGACGACCATGACCGACGACATCCGACATGACGGCGCGCGACTCCGGACGAACGAGCCGGACGCCGCCCCGAGCGCGCCAGACGACGCCTGCGCGCGGCCCGCGATCCGCGCGGACGGCTCGCCCGACTGGTCGACGCTGATGGCGCGCGCGCAGGCGGGCGACCGGGACGCGTACCGGCGCCTGCTCGCGAGCGTCACGCCGTATCTGCGGCGCTTCGCGGCGCGGCACGGCGTCCACGCGGACGCCGTCGAGGACGTCGTGCAGGACATCCTGATCACCGTCCACGAGGTGCGCCGCACATACGACCCCGGCCGGCCGTTCGGCCCGTGGCTCGTGGCGATCGCGGGCCGGCGCGTGGTCGACGCGCTGCGGCGCTCGGGACGCGCCGCGGCCCGGGAGGTCCCGCTCGATCCGGAGCATGAAACCTTGCCCGCCGCCGGAGCGAATCTCATGGAAGAAACCGCCGACGCCCGGACGCTGCGCGACATGCTGGGCCGGCTGCCGGCCGGACAGCGCGACGCGATCCGATTGCTGAAGCTCGAGGAAATGTCGTTGAAGGAGGCGGCGCTCGCGACCGGGATGACCGTCGCCGCCTTGAAGGTCGCCGTGCATCGCGGGATCGCGACGCTGCGCAGGCTGCTGCAAGAACGCGAGGAGGAGCGCCGATGAGGTCCACCGACGAACTGATCGAATCGCTCGTCGACGACGCCGCGCCCGTCCGGCGCCTGCGCGCGCCGGCGTGGCGGGCGGCCGGCTGGCTGCTGTTCGCCGCCGCGCTGCTCGCCTGCGTGGCCGTCGCGCACGGCGCGAGGCCCGATCTGCCGCTCAGGCTGCACGAGCCGCTGTTCGCGACGCGCGTGGCCGCCGCGGCGGCGACCGGCGTGCTGGCGGCCGTCGCGGCGTTCGTGGTCGGCGTTCCGGGGCGTTCGCTGCGCTGGCTGCTGTTGCCGATGCCCGCGTTCGTCGCCTGGATGTCGACGATCGGCTACGGGTGCCTCACGGACTGGGTCGAGATCGGTCCGGCCGGCATATCGGCCGGCGAGACGCTGCGCTGCTTCGCGACGTTGACGCTCGTCGGCGCGCCGTTGTCGCTCGCGCTGCTGCTGATGTCGCGCCACGTCGCGCGGCTCGCGCCGGCGCCCGCGGCGGCCGCGGGCGGTCTCGCGGTGTCCGCGCTGTCCGCCGTCGCGCTCTCGCTGCTCCATCCGATCGACGCGACGGCGATGATCCTCGTGTGGAACGTCGGCGTGGCGGCGCTCCTGTCGCTGGCCGGCGCGCGGTATGGGCGCGGCCTGCTCGGATGGGCTTCGCGATGAGGATCGGGCGGCATGGCCCGCGGGGAGCGATCGCGAACGCGTTATGATGGGCGGCTTTTCATCAGATCATTCGTGGTTCTCTTCATGTCCGGCAACACTTTCTGGCTCGCGGCTCCGTGGGCCGCCCTCTTCGCCGCCGCGCTCGCGGCCGTCTGGTTTCCCAAGCTGCGCGCGGCGAGCGTCGGCCTCGGCGCGCTCGGCTATGCGGGCGCGTTCGCGGTCGGCCTGATGGCGCCCGTCGCGCTCGCGCCGATCGCGCTTCTCGCCGCCGCCGCGTATGCGGTTGCGCCGCAGCGCCATGCGGCCGTTCGCGTCGCCGGGCACGTCGTGTTCGTCGCGCTCGCGGTTGCGCTGATGCTCCACTGGCTGCCGGGATTTCACAACCCGCGCGTGATCGGCCCCGTGCGCTACACGCCCGACGCCGCGCCGTTCTCGATGTACCTGAATCTCGACAAGCCGCTCGTCGGCTTCTGGCTGCTGTGGGTGCTGCCGTGGCTGCAGCCGATCGACGATCGCGCGCGCGCCTGGCGCTCGGGCATCGTCGCGGCCGTCGCGACGTCGGCGGTCTGCCTCGTGTTCGCGCTCGGCGTCGGCCTCGTCGGCTGGGCGCCAAAGTGGCCCGAATCGGCCTGGCTGTGGTTCGCGAACAATCTGCTGTTCGTCTGCTTCGCCGAGGAGGCGCTGTTCCGAGGCTATCTGCAAGGCGGGCTGGGCCGGCTGCTCGCGAACCGCGTGCCGGCTTCGGGCGCAGTCGCGCTCGGCGCGGCCGCGCTGCTGTTCGGCGCCGCGCATGTCGCGGGCGGCTGGCAATGGGTCGCGCTCGCCACCGTCGCGGGCGTCGGCTACGGGCTCGCGTATCGCGCAGGCGGGCTGCAGGCGGCGGTGCTCGCGCACGTCGGCCTGAATCTCGCGCATTTCGGGCTGTTCACGTATCCGATGGTCGCGGGGGCGCGCTGAGCGCTCTCCCGCGCGCGGCCGGTTCCGCCGCGCGCGGGAGAGCCGGCCGCGCGCCGCATCGCCCGGACCGTCACTTCACCTGATCGGCGATCGGCTGCAGGAACTCGGAGAAGCCCGTCAGCATGATCTGCACGCCGACGCACAGCAGCAGGAACGCCGACACGCGCATCGCGACCTTCGTCCCGTCGGTGCCGAGATAGCGCGCGAGGAACGCCGCGCGGCTGTACGTCTGCCAGATCACGAGCGCGGCGAGCGCCGACACCGCGACCGACACGATGCTCGACAGCAGGAACTCCGACAGCTTGTGCGTGCGGTTCGCGTTCAGCGCGATCGCGGTTGCGATCGAGCCGGGGCCCGTGGTCAGCGGAATCGTCAGCGGGAAGAACGCGCGCGCCATCGCGTTGCGCGGCTCGACAGGCGTCGCCGCGGTGTCGCCGCCCGTTGGCACGTCGGGCTCGTTGAGCATCTGCCAGCCGGCCACGGCGACCGCGAGGCCGCCGCCGATTCTCAGCGCCTCGAGCGAGATCCCGAAGAAATGCAGGATCGGCGTGCCGACGAAGAACGCGGCGAGCAGCACGACGAACGCATTGATCGCGACCTTGCGCGCGAGCGCCGCGCGCTGCGCCTCCGTCAGCGACTCGGTGCGCTCGAGGAAGAGGAACGCGATGCCGAACGGATTGATGATGCCCATGAGGCCGGTGAAGCCGAACAGGGTTTCGGAGATCAGGCGGTCGACGATCATCGGGAAGCGGGGGGACGAAGAACGGTTATCGGAGGCCGCTCGCGCGGCCGCGCCATTGTAGAGCATGCGCGAGCGCGCGCATCGTCCGCGCGCCATGCGTTGACCGCCCTCGCCGATCCGCTATTCGCCGGGTTCGCCGTCGATGCAGAACGCCCAGTAGAACGCGGGCAGATTGCCGGGTTTTGGGGCGCGGGCGTCGATCCATCCGAAACGATCGTGCTCGTCGCTGATCGCGATCGCATGCCCGTCGAACTCGCACCGGAAACAGACGATCAGCACGTGCCCGCCGGGCACGACTTCGCATGATCGGCTGCCCGCGTAGCGCATCGACGTGATGGTCAGCGCGCATTCTTCCAATACTTCCCGGCGCAGCGCCGCTTCGAGGGATTCGCCGGATTCCGGGCGTCCGCCCGGCAGTTCCCATTCGCCGCGCGGATTACGCAGGAACAGCACCGCGTTGCCGCTTCGGATGATCGCCTTGACGCTCGTCGTGACCATTGTGTTCGTTGTCCTCATGTTGATTCGATGGCCGGCGGCTAGACACCGATGATGCCGACCGAACCCGGCGCATCGTCGCGCGGCGAGCCGCCCAGGCCGACTACACGGTCATCGACCGGCGAACCGTCGCCCGGGTTCCCGCCTCCGCTTCCCCCGACCTCGCGCGACGCGAACGGCCCGACGATCGAATCGACGCGGCGCAGGGGACACGTCCGCGGCTTCGCCGCATGCCGCGCCGCCGGGCGGCGCCCTCTCACGCCGCCTTGCCGCGCCTGTCGATCACCCGCTTCGCCTTGCCCGTCGTGCCGCTCGACGCGTGCACGCGCACCACCTGCTCGCGCGGCACCGCGAACAGGCCGAACGGCTAGTTCTCGCGCAAGTCGTCCTTCGTCGAGAGCGGGAATTTCGCGAGGTCGGCGAGCGTCTTCAGGTCGTCCGGATGGCGTGCCGCCGGCCGCTCGCCGAAGCGCCGCACGGCCGGGCGCCGGATTTCGGTGCCGGACCGCCTGTTAGAATCCCTGCTCGCGCCCTGCCACGACCAAGGACACTTCATGCCGATCTCATCGTCCGCTCTCCCGCGCTGGACGCTCGCCGCCCCGCTCGCCGCCTGGCTGGTGCTAGCGCTGTCGCGCGTCGTGCCGGCCGAAGGCTTCGTCATCGCATTCGTCGCCGCCGCGCTCGCGGGCGCCGTGTTCTCCGCCGTTCATCACGCCGAAGTCGTCGCGCATCGCGTCGGCGAGCCGTTCGGCACGCTCGTGCTCGCGATCGCCGTCACCGTGATCGAGGTCGCGCTGATCGTGTCGGTGATGCTGTCGGCCGGCCCAGAGAAGGCGGGGCTCGCGCGCGACACCGTGTTCGCCGCGGTGATGATCGTCTGCAACGGGATCGTCGGGCTGTGCCTGCTCGTCGGCGGCTGGAAGCACGGCGAGCAGGATTTCCAGGGGCGCGGCGCGACGAAGGCGCTCGCGGTGCTCGCGTCGCTGTCGGTGCTCTCGCTCGTGATGCCGAACTATCTGAGCGCCGCGCCCGGCCCGCGGCTGTCGACGTCGCAGCTCGCGTTCGCCGGCGTATCGTCGCTCGTGCTGTACGGCGTGTTCGTGTTCGTGCAGACGGTCCGCCACCGCGACTACTTCCTGATCGACGGCAGCGCCGACGAATCCATCCACGCGGTGCCGCCGAGCGGGCGCACCGCGCTCACGAGCATCGTGTTCCTGTTCGTGAGCCTCGTCGCGGTCGTGCTGCTCGCGAAGCTCCTGTCGCCTGCGGTCGAGCGCACGGTGCTCCGGCTCGGCGCGCCCGAGGCGGCCGTCGGCATCGTGATCGCCGCGCTCGTGCTGCTGCCCGAAGGGCTCGCCGCCGTCGGCGCGGCGCGCGCGAACCGGCTGCAGACGAGCATGAACCTCGCGCTCGGCTCCGCGCTCGCGAGCATCGGCCTGACTATCCCGACCGTCGCCGCGGTGTTCATCTGGACGGGCAACCCGCTCACGCTCGGCATCGGCGCGATGGAGACGGTGCTGCTGTCGCTCACGCTCCTCGTCAGCACGCTGACGCTCAGCATGGGGCGCACGACGGTGCTGCACGGCGTCGTGCATCTGTCGCTGTTCGCCGCGTATCTGTTCCTGTCGGTCACGCACTGACCGCGCACCGGCGCGGCAGGCATGCTCTTCCGGCCCGCCCCGGCCGACGCCGGCGATCGGCGAGTCGCGCGGCGATGCGCAACGCCGCTACGCGACCTCGCGCAACGCCTTCCCCGCGCCGCCTTTCAGCCGGTTGAGTTCCTTCAGATCGTTTTCGAGCGCGGGCGCGAGCGTCGTGCGCAGATGATCGAGGAACGTGCGGATCTTCGCGTCGAGATAGCGGCGCGTCGCGTAGACCGCGTACACGCTCAGCGTGTCGAGCCGATAGTTCGGCAGCACGCGCACGAGCCGCCCTTCGCGGATGTCGTCGAGCGCCGTGTACAGCGCGATCGAGCCGATCCCGCGCCCGGCGCGCACCGCCACCGACAGCGCGTCCGGCACGTTCGCCTGGAACGGCGCGGGCGGCAGCGCATACACGGTCTCGTCGCCGTCGTCGCGCTCGAGCCGCCACTCGCCGCCCGGCGACGCCGGCGTGTCGAGCCGCAGGCACACGTGCTTCGCGAAGTCCTCGGGCGTCGTCGGCGTGCCGTGCCGGGCGAGATACTCGCGCGACGCGACGAGCACGCTGCAGCTCGTCCCGCAGGTCTGCGCGACGTAGCCCGAATCGGGCAGATGCGACGCCGACACGATCGACACGTCGTAGCCCTCCTCGACGAGATTCGGCATCCGCTGCGCGAGCGTGAGCTCGACCGACACGTCCGGATTGTCTTCCTGATAGCGGACGATCGACGACACCACGTGGCTCTGCCCGAGCCCCGTCATCGCATGGATGCGCAGCTTGCCGCTCGGCCGCAGCAGCGCGTTGCGCGCCTCGGCGTTCGCATGGTCGATCTCGGCGAGGATCGACTTCGCGCGTTCGAAGTAGCGCTGGCCGCTTTCGGTCAACCCGAGGTGACGGGTCGTGCGGTGCAAGAGGCGCGTTTGCACGTGCGCTTCGAGATTCGAAACGGCGCGCGACACCTGGGCCGTGGTCGCGTCGATTTCCTTCGCGACCGCGGTGAAACTGCCGGCTTCGACGACGCGCACGAACAGGCGCATGTTATCGAGCATGTCCATGAGATGGGCTTCGGGAATGAATGGGAAACGATGGCCGGCGGGATGCGGCGCTCGCCGCGATGCGCGGCCGGGGACGGCTGATCGACCGGATGCGCGGGCCATGAGACAGGCTGGGGGCGGGCATCGCGGGCGGCAAATTATGTGATTCGTCGAGATCAGATCGGGCGAATTGTACGCCGATGCGCGCCGGCGCGCGCGCTCGCGCCGATTTTCCGCATCCCGAAACGCCGACAGCCGACCGCGCAATCGGCAAGGTCGGCAATTTATATCACAATGACATATAATTTTAGGCCCGTCGCGCGACCGATCGGCGCACCCTTCCATTTACGTTACGGCAGTCCGACCTTGTCTTCGTCCCCCGCGTTTCGTCATCGCCTCGTTCATTGGCTCCTGCGCTTCGTCCCGATCCCGGTCACGCTCGGCCGGCGCGAGCGGCTGCGCTCGTGCGCGGGCGCGCTCGTCGGCATCGGCTGCGTCGGCGTGACGATGCGCGTGCTGCCGGGCATTCCGGGCGACGTGCCGCTTCTCGTCGCGCCGATGGGCGCCTCCGCCGTGCTGCTGTTCGCGGTGCCCGCGAGCCCGCTCGCGCAGCCGTCGTCGCTGATCGGCGGCAACCTCGTCGCGGCGGCGGTCGGCGTCGCGTGCGCGCAGTGGATCGCCGATCCCGTGCTCGCCGCGTCGCTCGCGATCGCCTGCGCGATCGGCGCGATGTTCGCGCTGCGCTGCGTGCATCCGCCGTCGGGCGCGGTCGCGCTGACGGCGGTCGTCGGCGGCCCGGCCGTGCACGCGCTCGGCTTTCGCTTCATCGTCGAGCCGATCGCGCTGCAATCGGCGGCGCTCCTCGGCGCGGCGCTCGCCTATCACGCGCTCACCGGCCACCGCTATCCGCACGGCGGCGCGCGGCCGCAGCCCGAATCGAACGCGCACGCCGCGGCCACGCCGCCGCACGCGCGCTTCCTGCGCGCCGATCTCGAGGCGGCGCTGAAGAGCCGCAGCGAATGGCTCGACGTCGCGCCGGAAGACCTCGAATCGCTGCTGCGCGAAACCGAGCTGCGCGCGTACGCGCGCACGTTCGACGAGCTGACGTGCGCGGACATCATGTCGCGCCACCCGATCAGCATCACGCCCGACACGCCGCTGCCCGCCGCGATGACGCTGCTCGACCGGCACCGGATCAAGGCGCTGCCCGTCGTCGACGCTCACGCCCGCGTCGTGGGCATCGTCACGCGCGCGGACTTGTCGAAGGCCGCGCCTTACGCGACGCCCGGCTTCCTGCGCAACCTGTCCGCGCGGCTGCCGCGCTCGCTCGTCGGCCCGCCGTTCGTCGCGCGCGCGGTGATGAGCGCGCGCGTGCACACGGCGCGCACGGCAACGCCGATCGCCGAGCTCGTGCCGCTCTTCGCCGATCACGGCCATCACCACATTCCGGTGGTCGACGCGGACCACAAGCTCGCCGGCATCGTCACGCAGGCGGACCTGATCGCCGGGCTCTACCGGCAATCGCAGGTGCGGCTCGCCGCGTGACCGGCGGCGAAGCGACGAAGCAACGAACGGACGACCCAGCGAGGAGGGACTCGGCACCATGAATCCGGGCATGCCCAATGCCGCCAAAATACATCACAATATGATATATTTTCGCCTTTTTTCGATCACGTTGGAACGTCGATGATGAAACCGGCACGCGAGCTGCGCAAGACAGATTTCGAACAGCTTTCCGAATTCCGCTATCAGATGCGGCGCTTCGAGCGCTTCTCCGAGCGGGCCGCGCAAAGCGAGGGCATCACACCGCTGCAATACCTGCTGCTGCTGCACATCAAGGGCTATCCGGCGCGCGACTGGGCGACGGTGGGCGAGCTCGCCGAGCGGCTGCAGGCGCAGCATCACGGCGTCGTCGCGCTGGTGACACGCTGCGAGGCGCTCGGCCTCGTGCGGCGCAGGCCGAGCGACACCGATCGCCGGCAAGTCGAAGTGCATCTGGAGGCGGCCGGCGAGCGCGTGCTCGCGCGGCTCGCCGAGCTGCACCGCGCCGAGCTGAAATCGCTGCGAGGCGCGTTCCAGGTGCCGCAGATCGATTACTGAACCGATAAGACCACGAACGTTTCCCCCCGACATCATGAGCATCGCCGCCCCACACAAACGCGATTTCGCGTCGAACGCGCGACTGCCGCGCATCGCGCTCCTCGCGCTCGCGATCGGCGTGCTCAGCACGTTCGCCGCGTTCGCGCTGCTGAGCCTCATCCACCTGTTCACGAACCTGTTCTTCTTCCAGCAATTCTCGTTCGCCGACCGCTCGCCTGCGCTGAACACGCTCGGGCCGTGGGCGGCCGCGGTGCCCGTCGCGGGCGGCATCGCCGTCGGGCTGATCGCGCGCTTCGGCTCGGAGAAGATCCGCGGCCACGGGATTCCCGAAGCGATCGAGGCGATCCTGTTCGGCAAGAGCGGATGTCGCCGAAGGTCGCGGTGCTCAAGCCGCTCGCGTCGGGCATCGCGATCGGCAGCGGCGGGCCGTTCGGCGCCGAAGGCCCGATCATCATGACGGGCGGCGCAATCGGCTCGCTGATCGCGCAGTTCGTGAAGGTGACGGCGGCCGAGCGCAAGACGCTGCTCGTCGCGGGCGCGACGGCCGGGATGACCGCCGTGTTCGGCACGCCGGTGGCCGCCGTGCTGCTCGCCGTCGAGCTGCTGCTGTTCGAATGGCGGCCGCGCAGCTTCCTGCCGGTCGCACTCGCGTGCGCGGTCGCGGGCTTCGCGCGCGCCGCGTTCTTCGGCGTCGGCCCGCTGTTTCCGGTCGAGACGGCGGCGCCGACGGCCGCCGCACTCGGCTCGTGCGCGCTGGCGGGATTCCTGTCGGGCGCGCTCGCGTGCGGGCTGTCGGTCGCGCTCTACAAGACCGAGGACTGGTTCGGCAAGCTGCCCGTCCATTGGATGTGGTGGCCCGCGATCGGCGGCCTCGCGGTCGGGATTGGCGGGCTGATCGAGCCGCGCGCGCTCGGCGTCGGCTACGACGTGATCGGCGATCTGCTGCACGGGCACATCGTGCTGCAGATCGCGCTCGCGATTCTCGTCGTCAAGGCGGTGATCTGGGTGATCGCGCTCGGCTCGGGCACCTCGGGCGGCGTGCTCGCGCCGCTGCTGATGCTGGGCGCGGGGCTCGGCACGCTGCTCGGGCCCGCGCTGCCGGGCGGCGAGCCGGCGCTGTGGCCGCTCGTCTGCATGGCGGCGACGCTCGGCGCGACACTCGGCGCACCGCTCACCGCGGTCGTGTTCGCGTTCGGCCTCACGCACGACACGAACGCGCTGCTGCCGCTCCTCGCCGCGACGCTCGTCGCGCACGGCTTCGCGACCGTCGTGATGAAGCGCTCGATCATGACCGAGAAGATCGCGCGGCGCGGCTATCACATCTATCGCGAATACGGCGTCGATCCGCTCGAGCGCCATTACGTCGACGAAGTGATGACGCGCGGCGCCGTGACGATCGACGCGGACCTGAGCGCCGACATCGTGCGCGCGCGGTACTTCGGCGCGACGCAGGCGCACCGCGCGTATCCGGTCGTGCGCGACGGCGTGCTGATCGGCATGCTCGATCGCGCGACGCTCGATCGCGGCGCCGACGCGCGCGAAGGCGGCACGGACGACAGCGACAGGCAGGCAGGCGATGCGCGAGCGGCGCAGACGCAGGCGGTCAACGCGCAGGCGGCCGACCCGCGGGTAATCGACATGCTGCCGCGCCGCGCCCCGCTCTTTTCGCTCACCGACGAAACGTGCCGCCTCGTCGCGACGCGGCTCGCCGTGCATCAGCTCGAACGCCTGCCGGTCGTCGCCGATCCGGACACGATGCAGCTCGTCGGCATCGTGTCGCGCAGCGATCTCGTGAAGCCGGCGCTGCGCCATTTCGACGACGAGCACAAGCGCGAACGCTTCCGCCGTGCGCATCCCGCCGCGTTCGTCAAGCGCCGCTTCGCGCCGGCGCGCAAGGCGGGTTGAGCGGCGCGCGGCCGGATTCGGGAGCCGCGCAACACGATCGTCCGCCATGACGGCCGCGCCCAAGGACCGTATGGTAAGCTTTCACGACAGGCCGAAAGCCGGCCTGCCGGTCGCCGCGCGGCCCGGCGACGCTTCGCGGGCCGCGCAGGAATCGGCAACCGAGTCGTGCCCTTCATTCCCATGCAAGCATCCGATCCCGCCTCCGGCTACCTGAGCGACGTGACGTTCCCGGACCGCTTCCATCGCGAACTGTCCCCCGCGTGGCTCAACTACGCGAGCGTGCTGGGCGGCGCCCGCCCGAAGGAACTCGGCCGGCCGTTCCGCTACCTCGACCTCGGCTGCGGCTTCGCGCATTCGACCGTGATCAATGCAGCGGCGTTTCCGCACGCCGAGTTTCACGCCTGCGACTTCAATCCCGCCCATATCGAAGCCGCCGCGCGGCGCGCGAACCGGCTCGGCATCGGCAACGTCGCGTTCCACGAGGCGAGCTTCGACGCGCTGCTCGAACAGGATCTGCCGCCGTTCGACTTCATCGTGATGCACGGCATCTACAGTTGGGTCGACGCCGACGTCCGCCGCGTGATCCGGCAGTTGCTCTCGCGCCGGCTCGCCGACGGCGGGCTCGTCTATCTCAGCTATAACTGCCAGCCGGGCTGGTCGGCCGAGGCGCCGCTGCGCAAGCTGATGCTCGAGCTCGCGCAGGCGGCCGACGGCGGCATCGAAGCGCGCACGGGCAGCGCGATCGCCTGCATGCAAAAGCTCGGCAGCCCGAGCTTTCGCTACTTCCGCGACAATCCGGCCGCCACCGACGCGCTGGCCGCGCTCGCGAACGATCCGCTCGACTACCTCGCGCACGAATTCCTGAACGGGACGTGGAAGATCCATTACTCGGTGGACGTCGTCGACGAAATGGCCGAAGCGGGCCTCGCTTACACGGGCAGCGCGACGCTCGCGGACAATCATCCGATGCTGCTGATCGACCGTCAGGCGGCCGACGCGATCGCGGCGCTGCCGAACGCGCGGCTGCGCCATCTGGCGGAGGACTTCGCCGTCAATCGCCGCTTTCGCCGCGACGTGTTCGTGCGCGGCGCGCGCGCGAGCGCGGCGCCCGCCGACGCGCTCCGCCATCTCGACGAGATCGCGATCGGCTGCACGACCGAGGTCGACCGGATCGACGCGCGCGTGACGATTCCGCGCGGCGCGATCAGTTTTCAGCCGGACTTCATCGCCGATCTGCGCGCGCTGATGGGCCAGGGCGCGATGCGCATCGGCGAGATCGTCACCCGTCTCGGCGGGGAGCGCCGCAACCCGCGGGAGATCCGGCAGAACCTGCTGTTCCTCGTCGCGAGCGGCGCGTTGACGCCGTTCGCGCAGCCGGGCGGCCATACGGAAACGGGCGCGCGGCGGGCGGCGAGCCCGGCCGCCGCGGCGGCGCTCGCGAGCAGCGTCGACGACGCGGCGCCCGCCTACGTGCCGTGCGAGCCGCTCGGCAACGGCATCGCGGTGAGCCCCGACGAGGCGGCGCAGGCGCTGCGCTGGATCGCCGGCGACGCGACGCCGCGCCCCGACCGGCTCGCGCGCATCGGCGTGCTGCGCGGCGCGTGAGGCGCGCGAGCCGGTTCGGGCCGCCGCCTCATCGAATCCGCAAGGCCGGCGCGGCGGCGCCACACGAACTGCGAGTCGCGCCGCCGTTCATCGCGCCGTCCCGGTTGTAATTGGCGACGCGCGCGCGCGGCCGGTTCACCGGCATGTGCGCGTCACATGTGCTTGAACAGCCCCGCATACGCGCGGCTCACGGGCAGCACGTCCCGGTGGCCGCGCAGATGGATGCGCAGGCGCCCGAGCAGATCGCGCTCGATCCGGTCGACCGCCGCATACGCCACGATCACGCCGCGATGCACCTGCGCGAATCGATCCTGGTCGAGCCGTTGCAGCAGTTCCTTCAGCGGCGTGCGGATCACGTGCCGCTCGCCCGCCGTCACGACCTCCGTGTATTTGTCGAGTGCCTGAAAATACAGCACGTCGTCGACGGGCACGAGCCGCGTCGTGTCTTTCAGCCCCACCGTCAGCCAGCGGATCGGCGTCGGCTCCTTCGGCAGCCTCGCGTCCGACAGCGCTTGCGCGCCCGGCGCCGCGAAGCCGCCGCGCTGCAGCTTCGCGATGCAGCGCAGAAGGCGCTCGTCGGTCACGGGCTTGAGCAGGTAGTCGATGGCCGAGCGGTCGAACGCCTCGACGGCGTACTCGTCGTACGCCGTCACGAACACCACGTGCACGTCGGGCACGAGGCTCGCGAGCTTGAGGCCGTCGATGCCGGGCATCCGGATGTCGAGAAACGCGATGTCGGGGCGCGCGGCATTCAGTGCGGCCAGCGTGTCGACGCCGTTGCGCGGCGTCGCGACGATCTCGAGCTCGGGCCACAGCTCGGCGAGACGCTCGGCGAGCTCGGCGGAAAGGTTCGGTTCGTCATCGGCAATGAGCGCGGTCGGCATGTCAATCAATCGGGATTTGCAAGGTCGCGGTCACGCCCCGCGTGGCGCCGGCCGTCGCGCCGACCGACACGCGGCCGCGCTCGCCGTGGAGGCTCTTGATGCGTGCGACGACGTTGGCCAGCCCGACGCCGCCATGCAGCCTGGTTTCGCCGTTGCCGAGGCCAACGCCCGTGTCGATCACGCTCAGCTCGAGCATCCTGCCGTTGCGCCGGCCGCTCACGCGGATCTCGCCGCCGTCGATCGACGGCTCGATCCCGTGCAGCAGCGCATTCTCGACGAGCGGCTGCAACAGCAGCGGCGAAAACGCGAGCTCCCGCAACGGCGCCGGCACGTCGATCGCATAGCGCAGCCGCTCGCCCAGCCGGATCGACGCGATCTGCAGCAGCGCCTCGACGAGTTCGAGCTCCTCGCCGAGCGTCGACGTCGCCTTGCGGGTGCGGCCGAGGCTCGCGCGCAGATACCGGTTCAGGCTGTCGAGCATCGTCGACGCGCGCGCCGGATCGCGTTCAATCAGGCTCTGCACGTTTGCGAGCGTGTTGAACAGGAAATGCGGCTCGATCTGCGCCTGCAGCAGCGCGAGGCGCGCGGCCGTCTCCGCCTGGCGCGCCTCGGCCGCCTCGCGGCGCTGCGTCTCGAGCGACGCGCGCATCCGCGCCGCCTGCATGAACAATGAAAGGAACGCGCAGGCGATGCCGGCGACCGCGAACGACGATCCGTACGCGAACCATTCGCGAACGCTCGCGCGCCCGATCAGATGCGGCACGTGCCCGATCGTCGACGCCGTGATCTCGAAGCCGGCGAGCACGCTGACGGGCGCGATGATCAGCACCTTCGGCAGCACCGCGAGCTTGCCGCGCGTCAGCTTGTCGGCGCACCGGCTGAGCAGCAGCGCGGACAGGCCGATGCCGTTCGCGAGCACGAGATAGGGCAGCACCGCGTCGTCGCGGCGGTTCGCCCACGAGCTCAGGCCGACGATGCAGTTGAACAGCACGAGTCCGGCCAGCCCCAGCATCCTGCGCATGGGCCGCGCGGCGCCGGAGTCGGCCGTCCGCGCGGAAAAGAAGGAATGGAGCCGGCTTTGCATGGTGTCGAACGGAGCGTGAGCATGAACGCGAACGGGCGCGATACTGCAACCATAACGTGCAACCATAACGCAGGCGCGCATCGGCGGCGGCGCGTGCGACGAACGGCGCAGGCGCGCGACGAGGCGCCGCGGCATCCGACGCGCCGCAACGCCACGGTGACGATTGTAGTGGAACGCCGCGCCGGTTCGATGCGTGGAATGCAGCGGGCCGCCCGCGCCGTCGACCGTTCGTCGTTTCCCGTTCTCCGTTCCCTGCGCGGCGTCGAACGGCATCGAACGACATTGCCGATCGGCAGGCGCGGATTATTGCGACGCAGCATGCATCGAAACGCAACGGAACGCGCGCCGGCGCCCGTGCGTGCGCCGCTTCCGCCCGCCGATTCGCGGGCAACCTGCCCGCGTCGCCCGGATCGGGCCGCCCATTTGCCCACGATTCGCCAACAATTCGCCAACGATTCCCCAACCTTTCGCCATCGCTCGTCGCAACATTCATCGCACATCGACGCCGTTCGTCGCCCGGAACGCGCCGTTCGTCGCAAACCGCCGCGCACGTGTCCGATCGCGTCTATCGTGACCGACAGACAAGCCCGATGAAGGCCATTCGATCATGTACCCAACGTTCCATCTCCCGAGCTACGTCTACGTGCTGTTTTGCGCGCTCGTCTACATCGGCGTGAAACGCTGCTTTCCGCGCCAGGTGACGCCGACGCGGCCGCTGCTGTCGCCGATCGTGTTCGCGATGCTCGGCATCACGAGCCTCAACGCGCTGTTTCCGCACGCCGGCATCGGCGCCGACGCCGTCGCGCTCGCGAGCCTCGCGGCCGGCGCGGTGCTCGGCTGGCTCCATGCGCGCCGCTGGCGGCTGCAATTCAACGTCGCGCAATCGCGCCTCGTCGTTCGCCTGCCCGGCGACGCGAGCCTGCTCGCGACGCTGATGCTCACGTTCGCCGCCGAGACGTACATGCATTACGCGATCGCCGCCGCGAAGCCGTGGGCCGCGACGAGCACGTTCGTCCTGCTGTCGTTCGCGGTGTGGGGCCTGCTCGTCGGCATGCCGCTCGGCCGCGCGATCAACGTGGCCGCACGCTGCGTCCGGTACGCGAACGGGCCGCGCGACAAGGACGGCGCATACACGTTCGACTCGAACTGATGGTCGAATCGATGCGTGACGCATGACGCGATGGCTGCGCGCCGCGCGCGCTCGCGCGCCCCGCCCCCGCCGCCCGACCCCGCAACCGCCGTCGGCGGAGCTCAGAAGAAGAACGTCACGACGCCCTGCACGATCTCGCTTTGCGCCTGCGCGCCGTACACGCTGCGCGACGCGCCGTGATTGCCCTGCCACTGCACGGCGACGTCGGTGCGCGGCCAGCGGTAACGCGCCTCCAGCCACGTGAAGTAGCTGTGATCGTCGATATCGTAGCGGCCCATCGCCTTCAGATCGAGATGCCGGACGAACGCATCCGGCATCGACGCATAGACGAACAGCGACTGCCGCGTCATCAATTCCTGCGCGACGCTCGCGCTCGCGCGATACCCCCAGTAGCGCGCCGAATCGTTTTGCAGCGCAAGCCACGCGCCGCGGCTCGCGCTCGCGCCGTCGTAATCGTATTCGAGCGTCAGCGACAGCTTGTTCGCGAACGTATGCGTGAGCCCCGTCGCGAGCTTCGACGTCAGCCGCTCCGGCGCCTGCGCGGTGTCGGCGATCGCGTTGCCGCGCCCGATCGCATATTCGACGAAGCCAACCGTCGCGTCGTCGATCAGCGCGGTCGCGTTCACGCCGAGTTGCGGCGAGATCCGCTCGCCGCCGTACAGCAGCCATTGCGGCGCGAATTCGCCGACGAGCCGCTGCGACACGCTCAGCATGTAGCGCGTCCGCCGGTTCGTCTCGCCGAAATCGGGATTGAAGGTCGCGGCGCTCGGCCGCGTGTCGATGCGCGGCGAAACGAGCGCCGTCACCGAGCCGCCGTCCCACAGAATCTGCCCGCGCGCCATCACGCTGCCGAGCCGGTTCTCGCGCAGGCTCTCCGGGTCGATCGACACGACCGAGCGCAGCGCGCCCGCCCTGAAGAAATCGGTCGGATTGAACCCGGAGGCGACGCCCTCGCGCAGATTGATGCGCCCGACATCGACGATCGCATTCGGGCTCGCGCGCCAGCTCACGTAGGCCTGCTGCAGCGTATCGACCGCGTTGGTCTGCGCGACGCCCGCGCGCCACCCCGCGTCGAGGCGGTTCGACACGATCACCCGCCACGCGCCGAACGTGCCGTCGTAGGCGAGCGTGCTCGACATGCGCAGGTTGTCGTCGAGCGTCACGGGCCCCGTCTGGCTCGCGGCCGTGTAGTTCGCCGCGGCCGCTTCAAACGTGCCGCGCCAGTTGCTGCGGGCGACGGGCGCGGCGGCCGCGGCATCGGCTCCGTCTGGCCGGGCGGCGTCCAGTGCAGTTGCGCGCGATTGATCAGGAAGCTCGCACCGAACACGAGCAGCGTGCCCAGCGCCGCGCCGCAGACGCCGAGCAGGAAGTCCTCGCAGACGAACATGCGCCGGATGCCCGCGCCGCGCACGCCGATCGCGCGCAGCGTGCCGATTTCGTGGGTGCGCTCCATCACCGCCATGTTCATCGTGTTGCCGACCGTAAACATCACGATCGTCGCGATCAGCACCGCGATGAAACCGAAAATGGCGCCGAACATGCCTCGCCCGGCGAGCCGACCGCCGCCGCCATCGCTCAATCAGGCAGCGATGCGTGCTGCGGCACGGCATACGCCGCATCCGGAATCCGCTCGAGCCTCGACACCGCGGACAGTACGATCACGGCCGCCTGAATCGCGAAGCCCGCGACCGACGCCCAGATGCACGCGTCGATCCCGAACCGGCCCGCGACGACGGCGCCCGCGAGCGCGCCGAGCGGACGCGCGCCATAGGTCGCGGCGCTGTTGATCGCGGACACGCGACCGAGCATCGTCGACGGCGTGATCGCCTGACGCAGCGTCGTCGACGCGACCGTCCACACGATCGGCCCGACGCCGAGCAGGAAAAAGCCCGACGCCGCGAGCCAGAACGACGGCACGAAAATCGACATGACCATGACGAGCGACGCGGCGAGGCCGCAGACGGGCCCGATCGTGAGGACGACGCCGAACTTGAGGCGCCGCGCGATCGCCGGCGCCATCGACGCGCCGCCCATCATGCCGATGCCGTACGCGGCGAACGTCACGCCGATCCGCGGCGCGCCCAGCATCAGATGCTGAACCGCATACGGCACATATACCGCCTGCAACGTGAAAAAGCCGATGTTGAAGAAGACTGCGGTGACGATCATCGGCCGCAAATGACGATCGCGATAGACGAACCGCGCGCCGTCACGCAGCTCGGCGGCGAAGCGCTTGCGCGGCGCGGCCGGCGAGCGCGCGTCCGGCAATCGGGCCAGCAGCAGCATCGCATAGGCGGACAGCATCGCCGCCACGCCATAGGCCCATTTCGCGCCGGTCCAGCCGACCAGCGCGCCGCCGATCGCGGGGCCGGCCGAGTACGCGGCGCTGCGCGCGAGCTCGATGACGCCGTTCGCTCGCGCCAGTTCCGCGCGGCCGACGAGCGCGGGAACCAGCGCCGGCGCGGCCACGCCATACGCGACGGTCCCGCACGCGCCGACGAAGCCGAGCATCGCGAGCGACGGCAGCGTCAGCGCATGCGCGGCGAGCAGCGCCAGCGCGACGGCCAGCGCGAGCGCGCGCAGGCCCTCGGCCGCCGCCATGATCCTTTTGCGCGAATGCCGATCCGCCCACACGCCGAGCGGAATCGAAAGGAGCAGAAACGGCAGCGTCTGCGCCGTCTGCAGCAAGGCGGTGCCGCTTGCGCTCGCGCCAAGCGTCAGCACGGCGACGAGCGGCGTCACCGCGAGGCCGATCTGCTCGGCCGACTGCGCGGCGCAGTTCGACAGCGCGAGGCGCCGGAATGGAATGGAAAGGCGGGGCATCGTTGCACCTCGTTCGGAGTCGGTCGACAAGAGATGCCCTGCACGTTACGCAAGCTCGCCGCGCCACGCGCTCCATTTATTGCGGACCAATCCGCGGGCCAATCTACGAACCCGTCCGGCTCGCGGCGATACGTGCAAGCCGAAGCATGAGCCCCGGGAGTAAAAACTTCGTCGGTTCAATGAGGTCCGCATGTCCCCGCCAAACCGGGACCGCGCGTCAAACAATCCATGACATTCGCGGCCCGCCGATTTGAACGTGCTTAACAGTCATTGCGTGCGGTCTTTGCCATCATGAACTCAACGAATACGAACGCGACGGGGCCACCGTTAGCATGCACCCTGCGCCAGCGGCCGAAGAGCCGCGCGGCGTAGGCTGACGGTTTCGATCGCCTCAGCCGGCGCGGCGGATCGCGCGCCGCCTTCCTGCTTCATTTCTTCGCAGCGCCAATCAAATCATCCGCAAGCACGCACGTCGCCCCGGCAACGCCGGGGCGGCGGTATTCGCACGCGCCACGCACAGCGCACGCCGACACGATTGGCAAGCGCCTTAACATCTTGTTTCCGAATTGTTGGAACATCGCGGGCGATGCGCACTCAGACTGGATCGTAGTACCTGTTGAAATCCGATTCACGAATCACGACCAGAGGGAGATAACGTGAAATACTTACCGCTCATCGCATTGATCGTGGCAACTTCGGCCAGCGCCGCGGGCGCCGATGTCCAGAACGTGGGACAGAGCCAGAAACCCGCGCCGGACGTCTCGGCCTGCATTGCGAAGACCTGGGCCGACAAGTCGCAACAACAGGTCGTCACGCAGAACGTGCTCGCGAACGGTCTCGCCGCTGACGTCTATGTGCCGGGCCAGCAGCCGCCGAACGGCGCGGCCGCGGTCGTGCGCCCCGCATTCTCGGGCAACGCGAAGACCTGGGTCGGCTTCCGCGCGGGCAGCGGCTCGGCGGACGGCGCGGCCGCGGGCGACATCAACAGTTGCCTGTAACGCCCGACGTGCCGGCGCTGCCGGCATGACATGAACCGAAACGCCGGCGCGACACGTCGCACGCAACGGCCGCCGACGCCGCTAACGATCCCGCTTCGCGCGCAACGCCGCGCGTCGCGCGCGGCTCTCGGCCGACCAGACTTCGTCTGACGAGTAGTACTCGGGAACGGCGCGGGCGTCGGGCGGCAGGATCACCCACGGCTGCTTCGACGACGTGAAGATATGAATGTCGGGCGGCAGGCGGTCCGGCTCGTCGAGCGTGCCGACGCGAACGAAGCTCACCGCGCTGCCGCCGCCCGCATAATGGCTCCACACCGCGATGCGGCAGTGCGGGCAGCGCGCGATCTTCTGGCCCTTGCCGCTGTTCGACGGCGTATCGACGATGTCGACTTCGCCGCGCAGCAGCAGCAAGCGGTCCGATTCGATCAGCGCGTTCAGCGCGAACGCCGTGCCGGTTTCCCGCTGACACCAGCGGCAATGGCAGCAATGCACGATGAGCGGCCGGGATGTCATCCGGTAGCGCACTGCGCCGCATGTGCAACCACCTTCGTAGATCGGGGAATCGTCGGTTTGCATGCGTCGCCTCGCTTGAAAAGGGTACGATCGCCATTGCTTCGCGCAATGCGATGATCCCCCTTCGCGCGATGCCTGTGAAGTGCCCGCCTCAAGTGCCCGCCCGTTTTCCGCGGCACGCCAGACGCGCCGAGCCGCGCGACGAATCTGCGAAATCCCCGCGATCGGTGGCATGATATCGACCTTGCGCGTCATTACATCCACCTGCATCCGAACATGTCGAACCTGATCGTCCACGGCGGCGCCCCGCTTCGCGGAGAAATCACGCCGTCCGCCAACAAGAACGCCGTCCTCCCCATCCTGTGCGCGACGCTCCTCACCGACCGGCCGCTGCGGCTCGTCGGCGTGCCTGACATCACCGACGTCCGCAAGATTCTCGACATCTTCCGCACGCTCGGCAGCGATGTCGCGATCGACTACGCCACCGGCGTGCTCGACCTGCACCATCGCGCGACCGCGTTCGATCCGGCCGTGCACCGGCTGCCGGAGGAGATGCGCTCGTCGATCATGCTGGTGCCGCCGCTCCTCGCGCGCTTCGGCGTCGCACGGCTCGAGAACGACGTGAAGGGCTGCACGCTCGGCGTGCGCGAGATCGATCCGCACGTGGAAGTGTTCGAGCGCTTCGGCGCGCGGATCGAGCGCACGTCCGATTCGCTGATCGTGCGCGCCGACGGCCCGCTCACGCCGAATCATCACTGGCTCGACTACGCATCCGTCACGACGACCGAGAACTTCGTGCTGTGCGCGGCGTCGGCGAACGGCACGTCGACGCTCGTCAACGCCGCGTCGGAGCCGCACGTGCAGGAGTTCTGCCGGTTCCTCGCGATGCTCGGCGTGCCGATCGAGGGCATCGGCACGTCGCATCTGAGCGTCCAGGGCGGCCGCGCGCTCGCGGGCGGCGAATACCGCTTCAACGAGGACTTCCACGAAATCGCGACGTTCCTCGCGCTCGGCGCGATCACGGGCGGCGACATCGCGGTGCGCAACGGCTCGCCCGAGCAGTTCCCGCTGATCGACCGGACCTTCGCGAAGTTCGGCGTGCAGGTCAAGCACGAGAACGGCTGGTCGCACGCGCTGCGCGACGGTCCGCTGAAGGTCAAGCAGCCGTTTACGCGCAACATCCTGACGAAGGTCGAGGCCGCGCCGTGGCCTTACCTGCCCGTCGATCTGCTGCCGATCTTCATCGCGCTCGGCGTGCAGGCGCAAGGCAGCGTGATGTTCTGGAACAAGGTCTACGACGGCGCGATGGGCTGGACGGGCGAGTTGTCGAAGTTCGGCGCGCACGTGTTCCTCTCCGACCCGCATCGGCTGATCACGTTCGGCGGGCTGCCGCTCAGCCCGGCGCGTGTCGAGAGCCCGTACATCATTCGCGTCGCGATCGCGCTCTTGATGGTCGCGGCGAGCATCGACGGACGCTCGGAGATCCTGAACGCGCAGCCGATCCGGCGCGCGCATCCGCACTTCGTCGAGAATCTGCGCTCGGTCGGCGCGAACGTCGAGTGGACGAGCGGCGAATGAGCCGGCGCGCGGCAGCGCGCGCACGCTCGCGCGAACCGCGACGTGCGCGCGCCGCCGCCGGCCGGCCGCCTACTTGAGCCTGCCCGACAGGAACTGCGACAGCCGCTCGCTCTTCGGATTGACGAGCACGTCCCGCGGATGTCCCTCCTCTTCGATCCGCCCCTGGTGCAGAAAGATCACGTGATTCGACACGTTGCGCGCGAAGCCCATCTCGTGCGTGACGACGATCATCGTTCGCCCTTCTTCCGCAAGCGCCTGCATCACTTTCAGCACTTCGCCGACGAGCTCCGGGTCGAGCGCCGACGTCGGCTCGTCGAACAGCATGACTTCGGGCTCCATCGCGAGCGCCCGCGCGATGGCGACGCGCTGCTGCTGGCCGCCCGACAGGTGCGACGGATACTTCGCCTCGACGCTCGGCGCGAGCCCCACCTTCCGCAGATACTCGCGCGCCCGCGCCTCGGCCTGGGCGCGCGACAGGCCGAGCACGCTGACGGGCGCCTCGGTCACGTTCTCGAGCACCGTCATGTGCGCCCACAGGTTGAAGTGCTGGAACACCATCGCGAGCTTCACGCGCATCCGCTGCAATTGCTTCGGATCGCCGATTTTCGGCGCGCCGCGCCGGTCGCGCGTCACGCGGATCGACTCGTCGCCGAGCGTGATCGTCCCCGAGCACGGCTGCTCGAGAAAATTGATGCAGCGCAGGAACGTGCTCTTTCCCGAGCCGCTCGAGCCGATGATGCTGATCACGTCCCCCGCCTTCGCCTGCAGCGAGATGCCCTTGAGCACTTCGTTGTCGCCGAACTTCTTGTGCAGGTCATCCACCGTCAGCTTGTACATTCGCCGTCGTCCCTGATCGTATTTGATCGTCGTTGTGCTTCGTTGATCGATACCGCCCGCGCGCGACGCGCGCATCAATGCCCCTGCGGCCTCAGGTACGCGAGCCAGCGCGCTTCCATCCGGCGGAATATCCAGATCAGCGCGAACACGACGACGGCATACAGCGCGGCCGCGATCCCGTACGCCTGAAACGATGCGTAGGTGGCCGAATTGACGTCGCGCGTGACCTTCAGGATGTCGGGCACCGTCGCCGTGAACGCGAGCGTCGTCGCATGCAGCATCAGGATCACTTCGTTGCTGTAGCTCGGCAGCGCGCGGCGCAGCGCCGACGGCAGGATCACCCGCGTGTACAGCTTGAACCGCGACATCCCGTAGGCGAGCCCCGCCTCGATCTCGCCCGGCGACGTCGATTTGATCGCGCCCGCGAAGATCTCGGTCGCGTATGCGCATTCGTTCAGCGTGAACGCGAGCAGCGTGCAGTTCATCGCGCTGCGGAAGAAGCCGTCGAGCCATGCGTGGTCGTGCACGACGCTCAGGCTGTAGATGCCCGTGTAGCAGAGCAGCAGTTGCACGTAGAGCGGCGTGCCGCGGAACACGTACGTATAGAGCCAGACCGGGCCCGACACCGCGCGGCTGCGCGACGCACGCGCAATCGCGAGCGGCACCGCGAGGCCGAAGCCGAGCCCGATCGACACGACGAGCAGCCATAGCGTGATCGCGAGGCCGCTCAACCGATAGCCGTCGCTGAACAGGTAGTTCTGCCAATATTGACCGATGATCTGAATCACAGCGCCAGCCTCCGCACGCCCGCCGAATAGCGTTTTTCGAGGTACATCAGCACGAGGTTCGACAGCGTCGTGATCGCCAGATAGATCGCGCCGGCCGCGAGCGTGAAGAAAAAGAAGTTCAGCGTGCTCTTGCCGGCGTCCTGCGACGCCTTCACGACATCGGCCAAGCCGATGATCGACACGAGCGCGGTCGCCTTCACGAGCACCTGCCAGTTGTTGCCGATGCCGGGCAGCGCGAAGCGCATCATCTGCGGGAACATGATCCGCGCGAACACGCGCCACGAGCCCATCCCGTACGCGAAGCCCGCCTCGAGCTGGCCGCGCGGCACCGCGAGGAACGCGCCGCGAAACGTCTCGGTGAAGTAGGCGCCGTAGATGAAGCCCAGCGTGACGATGCCGGCGACGAATGGGTCGATGTCGATCTGATCGACGCCGAGCATGTCGGTCGCATCGTTCAGCAGGATCTGGATGCCGTAGAACAGCAGCAGCATCAGCACGAGATCCGGCACCGCGCGAATCAGCGTCGTGTAGAACGTGCCGACGCTCGCCAACGCGCGATTGGACGACAGCTTGGCGGCTGCGCCGGCAAGCCCGAGCGCGAGCGACGCGGCGAGCGACAGCACGGCGAGCTTGACCGTCTCGACCGTACCGGCCCACAGCAGCGGGCCGAAGCCTTGAAAGAGCATCTGCGATTTCCTCGATGTGCGCGGGCGCGGCGCGCTGCCGCCGCGAAGCGGGCGCGCAACCTGTCCGCCGGGTTTCCGGGAGTTGACGAACTGTTTCGATGCGGCGATTCCGGCCGCGCCGAAGTTGTATGTACAACTTTGCGTCGGCCGATTTTGCCCGGCAATCCGTGTTTTTCTCTAATGCCCGAACGGCCGCATCATGCTCAAGCGCGACGCGCGGGCGGCGGCAGGCGTTCTTCGGGAGCGCGAAGCAATTCTGTGACGCGATGGGCGATCCGGTACGTTCGCGCGCACGGTTGCCTGCGAAAAAAAGACCTCCGGGCGATCGGCGGACATCCTCTCTTTCCGCACCGCGCGACGCACGCGTCAGAAGGTATGCATCATCCCGACATACGCGCCCGTCTGCGATTCTCCCGCGAGCGGGCTCGTGTTCGGCGTCGCGTCGCGCGGCGTCGCGAGCAGCGAGAAGTTCGAATTCCCGCCGTTGCGCACATAGGCGAGCGTGCCGTACAGGAACGTGCGCTTCGACAGGTTGTAAGTCGTCCCGAGCGCATACATGATCGCGTGGCCGGACGGATCGTGCGACGCATCGCCGCCGTCGCCGCCGCGCACGCGCACGTAGTAGCCGCCGCCCGTCACCGCCCATTGCGGATTCGCCTGATACGTCGCGCCGAGCCAGAAGTGATCGGCGCGATCCGCGAGGCCCGCCGGCGTATCGGGCGCGGAGTAATGCGTGTACGCGCCCTGGATCTTGAACTTCTGCACCTTCACGTTCGCGCCGATGAAATATTCGCGCGAGCTCGAGAAGATGTTGCTCATCCGGCCGTTGCTGTCGCGCAGTTCGTCATAGATCCCGCGCACGTCGAGCATCGGCGAGTGATACGAGATCATCACGCCGTCCGAGCGGCCGAAGTCGCCCTGCGCGCCGTAGTTGAAGCCGCGCGACTGATTGCCGAACGCATACTGCGCCTGCACGTCGAAGCCGCCGAACACCGGGCTGTGATACTCGACGTTGTTGCTCGTCTGCTGCCAGTTGCGCCCGCGTACGAGCGACGCCGACGAAAACGCCTGCTGGACGAACGGATCGAATTCCCACACGCCGTCGCTGTCGATGAAGAGGTTGCGGCCCGCCTGCAGCGTGCCCCACGTGTCGTTCTTCAAGCCGACGTACGCGCGCCGCGACCACATCCGGCCGCCGCCCGTCGTGCCGTTCATCACCTGGAACGCAGTCTCCAGGTTGAAGATCGCCGACGTGCGGCCGCCGAGATCCTCGGCGCCCTTCAGGCCGAACATGCTCGTGCCCCAGTCGCCGCTCTCGGCGCTCCAGCGCGACGAGCTTCCGCCCGAAGGATTCGCGATGTGATTCAGATATTCGACGCCGCCGTCGACGCGGCCATAAAGCGTGACGCTCGTCTGCGCGCAAGCGAGCACCGGCCCGGCCGCGACGAGCGCGACCATCATTTTTCTCGATTGAAAACCCATTGTTCTCCGCCTGTTGTCTTCTCTCAGGTTCACAACACGTCCGGCACGCCGCTCAGCCGCGATCGAGCGAATAGCGTCCGGGGCCAGCCGCGCACAGGGCGAACAAGCCGCCCGTGATCGCGAGGTTCTTGTAGAAGTGGATCATCATGTTCATCTGCTCGGCAGCAGGCATCGACCAGTAGTGATGGCCGATGAACGCGGTGCCGATCGTGTAGAGGCCGAGCAGCAGCGCGAGCGGCCGCGTGCAGAAGCCGATCAGGATCGCGATGCCGACGAAGAACTCCATCGCGATGGCGACGACGGCCGCGATCGACGGCAGCGGCGTGCCTTCCGCGGTCATGAACTGGACCGTGCCCGAGAAATTCAGCAGCTTCTCCCAGCCGAAGATCACGAACAGGATAACGAGCAGGATGCGGGACAGCAGCAGAAGAAGGTCTTTTTGAGGCGCAAGGAAAGCTTGTCTCATTGTCGTTTGGAGCCGGAAGCGGGCGCCGTGCGCGGTGCGACGACGCGTCGCGCACGTGCCGGTTGCGAACCGAGGCGGCGCGCGATGCGCCGCCTCCCTGTCGACTGCGACCTGCCACCGGACGGCCGCCCGGTGCGATGCCGTCCTCCCCGATCGCCGGATAACCGAGTCGTACGTTACTGCGCGGCGCGCAGCTTCGCAACGTCCTGCTCGCTCACCTTCGCCGCCGGATTGCCGAATTGCGCGGTCAGGTAGTTCGCGAGCGCGGCGATCTGCGCGTCCGACAGCTCGTGCCGGAACGCCGGCATCCCGACGTCCTCGTTGCCCGCCTTGCGCGCGACGCCGTTCAGGATCACCTGCACGAGATTCGTCGGATTCGGCGCGCCGACCGTCGAATTGTGCAGGAGCGACGGATAGTAGCCGTCCGGCGTGCCCTTGCCCTGCATCTGGTGGCAACTCGCGCAGTTGCCGAGATAGAGGCGCGCGGGATCGATGCCCGTCGCGGCGAGCGCGACGCCGCGCAGCCGGATTCCGTCCTCGGCCGGCTTGCCCCATGCGGAGCGCGCCTTCGCGGTGCCGTCGGCGACGGCGGGCACCGTGCGGATGTACGTCGCGATCGCGCCGATGTCCGCATCGGTCATCTGCGAGAAGCTGTGCTCGACCGCCTCGGCCATCGGCCCTCCCGCCTGCGCGAGACCCGGCACGCTGCCCGTGCGCAGATACTGGACGAGCTGCTGCTGCGACCAGCCGCCGATCCCCGCGTTCGGGTCCGACGTGATGTTGTAGCCGTCCCAGCCGGACAGCACCGAGCCCGCGAGGAAGCTGCCGCCCGTTTCGTCGAGCGACTTCTCCTGCAGCGTGACGGCGCGCGGCGTGTGGCACGTGCCGCAGTGCGCGAGGCCCTGCACGAGATACGCGCCGCGGTTCCATTCGACGCTGCGCCCCGGCTTCGGCTGGTACGCGCCTTCCTTCAGGAACAGCAGGTTCCAGATCTTGAGCGGCCAGCGCATGCTCAGATACCACGGGATGTCGTTCTTGCGCGGCGGCTGCCTGACCGGCTCGACGCCATGCATGAAGTACGCATAGAGCGCCTTCACGTCGTCGTCGGTGATCTTCGCATACGACACGTACGGCATCGCCGGATACAGGTTGTCGCCGTTCTTCGCCACGCCGTGACGCACCGCGCGCTCGAAGTCCGCGAACGTCCAGTCGCCGATGCCCGTTGCCTTGTCGGGCGTGATGTTCGTCGTGTAGATCGTGCCGAGGACGGGCGCGCGCATCGGCAAGCCGCCCGCGAACGGCTTGCCGCCCTTCGCCGTGTGGCACGCCATGCAGTCGCCCGCGACGGCCAGATAGCGGCCGCGCTCGACGAGCGCCGCGTCGGCGGAAGGCGCGGCGGCCGCCGCGCTCGACAGGCCGGGCAACGCGAGGCAGCCGGCCAGCACGAAGGAAAGCGTTCGTTTCAGCATCAGATTTCCTTCTTCAACTGGTCCGAGATCCGCAGCGCGAGCGCCGCGATCGTCAGCGTCACGTTCACCGTGCCGACCGTCGGCATCGTCGCGCTGCTCGACACGAACAGGTTCGGATGGTCGAACGTGCGGCAATCCTTGTCGACGACCGAATCGCGCGGGTCCGCGCCCATGATCGTCGAGCCGGTGATGTGGTTGTTCGGCGCGAACTCGTCGTTGAACGCGACGTCGGTGCCGCCCAGCACCTGCGCCGCCGTCGCATACACTTCGCGCGTGTGCACGGCGCCGCGCTTCACGTAGTCGTCGATCCGGTACGTGATCTCCGGGCGCGGAATGCCGAGCGCATCGGTCGCCGTCTTGCTCGGCACAATGCGGTTCTCGGGCTGCGGCAGGATCTCGTGGAAGCAGTCGAACTGCACGTAGCGCGCGGCGCGGTCGCGGATCTGCGCGTCGAGCTCGGCGGGCTTCAGCAGCTTGCCGGCCTTGAAGATCTTCTGCGTCTCCTGGTCGATGCGCGACAGGTTCGACAGATGGATCTTCTTCGCCGCCTCGGTCGCGCGAAACGCTCCGTCGCGAAAGCCGATCAGCGACGTCATCTCCTGCGGGCCGCGGCCCGGCCACAGCTTCTCGCTCGCGTAGAACGACACGCCCGTGCCCGGGTGGTCCATCAGGTTGCGGCCGACCATGTCGGAACTGTTACCGACGCCGTTCGGGAAATCGCGGCTCGTCGACATCAGCATCAGCTTCGGCGTCTCGATGCCGTTCGCGGCGAGCACGAAGTACTTGCCCTCGACGCGGTGCTCGACGCCCTTCGGGTCCTTGTAGAGCGCGGCGACGATCTTCTTCCGCGGGCCCACCTCGAGCTTGTGGACGACCGCGTTCTCGATCAGCTTCGCGCCCGCCTGCTCGGCCTTCTCGACGTGGACGACGCCGTTGTACATCGCGCCGATCGGGCAGATCGGCATGCAGTTGTTGTTCCCGCAGCAGGTCGGCCGGCCGTCGTATGGACGGCTGTTGCGCGCGACGGGCTCGGTCACGACGTGGTACTTCGGGTCGTGTTTGTTGAGCGCGGTCTTGATCGTCCGCTCGTTGTAGGACAGCGGCAGCGGCGGCATCGGGTACGGCGCCTTGCGCGGCGACAGCAGATCCTCTTCGGCGCCCGGCCCCCAGACGCCCAGCTCTTCCTCGGCGCGCTGATAGTCATGCTCGAGATCGTCGTACTGGATCGGCCAGTCGCGGCCGACGCCGTACACGGTCTTCATCCTGAAGTCGTTCGGAATGAAGCGCCACGCGGACGCGGCCCAATGCCACGTCGTGCCGCCCACCGCGCGGATGTACTGCGAGTTGAACTTGTGCTCGCCCTTGAGCACGAGGTAGTCGTTCGGCGGCTCGTATTCCGGATGCGGCGCCCACGCGCTCGACGGATACGGCGCCATGAAATCCATCTTGTCCGGCTGGTTGCGGAAGCGCTCGACGATTTCCCAGCGCGGCATCCGCGGGCCGGCTTCGAGCAGGATCACCGATTTGCCGGCCATCGCGAGCTGATGCGCAACGATCGCGCCCGCCACGCCCGAGCCCACGACGACGACGTCGGCTTGTTGTGTATCGGCCATCAGGCTTGCCTCTCGATCGGTTTGTCGGCCCAGAAGCCGGGTTTGTTGGGGCAGTACGAGCGGATCACGAGCGTGTCGGACACGACGCCGAACATCAGCGCTTCCTCGTACGTCACCACGACGTTGTCGACGATGCCGAGGTACCACGCTTCGAGAATGCGCAGCGCGAGGGCTTCCTGATCGGGCGTGAGCGTGTTCGCGGCGAGCGCGCCGGCGAGCTTCGGCAGCCCGTCGCCGAACTCGAACGAACCTTTCTGCAACGCGCGCAGCAGCCGTTCGCCGACCGCGCGGTTCAGGCCGGTCTTGCCGGTCAGCGCCTCCGACAGCGTCATGAACGCGTCGAGCGGCGCGGCGCTCGGCGCACCGGCGAGCGCGCGCAGCGTCAGCGAGCCGGCAAGGCCCAATGCGCTCAACGCAAGCGAGCGCTGCAGCCATTGGCGTCGGGTGAGCCCCCCACCCGTGGGCTCGTTCGCGTCGATCGAGCGACGCGCGTGGGGATTGGTGTCGTTATTCATCGTTCCTTCTCTCTGGCGCCGGGTTCGGGAAAACGAGTCTTGATATTTCTCAAACCACGGCGCGGACCCGCAATGTACGCGTTCGTCGTGATTTGAACAATCCCTTTATAGTTCATCGAATCGTTTTGCACTCCCTTGCAATGCGGGTTCCGGCGGCTTTTTCAGTTTTTGCAAGAAATTGTTTCGTAATGTGGCGTCGCAGCGCTCGGATTGTCCGCAATACGCAGCAGTGCGACATGAAAGGATCGGGAAGCCGCGCATCGATCGTTGCTCGAACGGGCGCGCATGGGGCGTGCGGTGCGGTCCGCGCTTTTCCGCTTCGGCCAGTGCCCGCCTCCGCTCGATCGTTGCGCTGGCGATTCCTCGAATGCCGGCTTCCATGACGCCCGCCCGGTCGATCTTCCGATGCGCACCGGCGAGCTCGCGCGCGACGGTCGCCCCGCGGGCGACACCAGCGCATGCCGCCGCCATCCCGGCCGCGCATTCGATTGCCTGTTTTATACGGCCGTTCTCGGTTTTCCGCGCTTATCTCAAAATTGTCCTCAAACCGGCGGGTTCCCTACACCCAAAATGCTCGTACTTTTGTACGACAAGCGACTATATTTTCGGAAAGACTATCAAGAATTGTTAAAAGCAGCCGTTACCCACACCAGTATCTCCGATCGGGCATCGCGCGAGCCCGACGGTTTCAGGACAAGACCTGGCGACGTATCGGGATGCGACGAGGAATGAGGTTCGTGCTCGCGAAGCCTCCACGCCACGGGTCTTGACCGCGTTGACCGCGCATGCGGTATCGAACTGAAGAGTGGAGAGGCTCCATGAACAAGAAACGTAGCAATCCTGAACAGATGCGGATGGGCCAGGTCCGCGCCGTCGCCGGCATTCTCTCCATGTCCGTCCTCGTTGCGCTCGCCGGCTGCGGCGGCGGAGGCGACGGAGGCGGAAGCGGCACGCCGTCGGCAGCCGCCCAGCCGACGACGCCCGCGCCGGCTCCGTCGCCCGCGCCGAGTTCGGGCTCGTCGCAATCCACGACCTCATCGACCTCGACCACGGCCTGCCCTGTCACGCAGGCCGCATCGACTGCCGCAAGCGAATCGCTCGTCACCCGCGCCGTTTCGCACGACGCGAGCGTCGATCATCTGATCGTCAAGCTGCAAAGCGCATCGGCGACGACGGCATCCGGTGCGCGCATCATGGCCGCGACGAACGACGCGGCGCGACTGGATTCGGTGATTCAGCGCGTGATGTCGCAATGGAACGCGAAGAGCGTCGCCGTTCGCTCGTATGCGCAGAACGTCGCGGCGACGAACGCGGTGCAGGTCGAGCGGACGATGTCGGACGGCGCCGCGCTGCTCGCGCTCGGACAAAAGATGAGCGCGGATAACGCCGGCGCTCTCGCGCAAACGTTCGCGGCCGATCCGGACGTCGCATACGCGGAACCCGACCGGCGCGTATTCGCCCGCACGACGGCAACCGACCCGAGCTACGCGCAGCAGTGGAACTACTTCGATCCGACGGCCGGCATCGACCTGCCGAGCGCATGGGCCGTGACGACCGGCCTGCCGAGCGTCGTCACCGCGGTGCTCGACACTGGCTATCGCCCGCATCCGGACATCATCGCGAACCTGCTGCCCGGCTATGACTTCATCTCCGACATCAACACCGGCAACAACGGCCACGGCCGCGGCCCGGACGCGACCGACCCGGGCGACTGGCTCACGCAGCAGGAGCTGACCGATCCGTCGAGCCCGTTCTACCAATGCGCGAGCGCGCCGTCGAACAGCAGTTGGCACGGCACGCAGGTCGCCGGCATCATCGGCGCCGCCGCGAACAACGACATCGGCATCGCGGGCGTCAGTTGGTACGGCAAGATCCTGCCCGTGCGCGTGCTCGGCAAGTGCGGCGGCACGACGAGCGACATCGCCGACGCGATGCGCTGGGCGGCGGGCATCCCCGTCACCGGCGCGCCGACGAACCTCACGCCAGCGAAGGTGATCAACCTGAGCCTCGGCGGCACCGGCCCGTGCGGCGACACGTTCCAGCAAGCGATCAACGACGTGATCGCGCGCGGCGCGACCGTCGTCGTCTCGGCCGGCAACGACGGCCAGGCGACGACGATGGACCGCCCGGCGAATTGCAAGGGCGTGATCGCGGTCGGTGCAACCGACAGCACCGGCCAGCGCGCGTGGTACAGCAACTTCGGCTCGGACATCACATTGAGCGCGCCGGGCTCGAACATCCTGTCGACAACCAATGCGGGCACGACGGTGCCGACCGCCGACGCGTACGGCACGCACAGCGGCACGAGCCTCGCCGCGCCGCAGGTGGCGGGCGTCGCCTCGCTGATGCTCGCGGTCAACCCGAACCTGACGCCCGCGCAGATCGCGCAGAAGCTCGCGAGCACCGCGCGGCCGTCGCCGTCGACGACGTCCTGCCTCGCCCGCGCACCGGGTGCGGGCATCGTCGACGCAGGCACGGTGGTTGCGTCCGCAACGAAATAGCCGTGCGGCGCGCGGCGCGATTCACGCGGCGGCCGCCCGAACGGGTGGACCGTTCGCGTTCGCCGCCGTGCGACGGCGGCCCGCGCAAACCCGCCGTAAAAAACTTGACGCTTCGCGCGCTGACCCTTTACCATCGCCCCGTCTTGATACTTGGAGTGTTCCGTGAACACCGATGCGAGTTGTAGCCGGTCCCGCACCGGCTTGACTGCTGACTGAGGCATTCGCGCAGAGCCCCACGCTTCTGCCGCATCCCGGCCAGCAGGATGCCGCGTCTTTCCGGCCATCCCGGCCCGATCTTCCCGCCACGATTTTCCGAACGAACGACGCATGCGGCGCAATGCGCGCATCGCACGCGCTCGTTCCCGAGATGTACGGCCCGCGCCGTGCATGCGCGTGCACGCACGCTCGCGCGCGCATCGGTTCCGCATGCGCGCCCGATGCGCGGCACTCCCGCCGCACGCCCTTTCGCGTCCGGCCAACAATCGACAGGAGTCCAGATGGAAGCAGACGACAGTAGCCGATTACCGCTCGCCGGCGTCATGCCGCGCGGCGCATGCGGCGTGCGCGTCACGCCGGCCGCGTCGGCGAGCGAATCCGATTTCCTCTTCATTCAGCCGAACGCGCGCGACGCGAAGCGGCGGGAGACGCTCGTCCGTCGGTGACGTCGGCGCTCCCCGCTCGCCGCGCGCGACACACGGAGCGACCGATGACACAACGCACTCCTTCGAAACACAGGCAACGCGGATTTCTCCATTACGGCGCGCGGGGCGACGGCGACGATCGCCTCCCGATGCGCATCGAGTACGAGTCCGCGCAACCGCTCGCCGACACGCTCGCGAACCTCCACACGAGCGAGCGCGGCCTCACGACGTCCGACGCAAAAGAGCGCCTGCTGCGCGACGGCCCGAACGAAATCGCACACGACAAGCCGCCGCACTGGAGCCGGCAGTTGCTCGCATCGTCGAACAATCCGTTCGTCTACGTGCTGCTCGTGCTCGCCGCGATCAGCTTTCTGACCGACGTCTACTTCGTCGCCCCCGACGATCGCGACTACGTGAAGATCACGATCCTGCTTTCGATGGTGACGATCAGCGTGCTGCTGCGCTTCGTGCAGGAATTCCGCTCGCTGCGCGCGGCCGAAAAGCTCAAGGCGATGGTTCGCACGAGCGCGACCGTGCATCGCCGCACCGACGGCGCGAGCGCGCCGATCAGGCACGACGTGCCGATGCGCGACGTCGCCGTCGGCGACATCGTGCATCTCTCGGCGGGCGACATGATTCCCGCGGACGTGCGGCTCATCTCGTCTCGCGATCTCTTCATCAGTCAGGCGGTGCTGACGGGCGAGGCGCTGCCCGTCGAGAAGTACGACACGCTCGGCGCCGTCGCGCAAAAGTCCGCCGATGAGGCGAACCGCCACGGCGGCGGCGATGCCGGGCGCATCGATCGCCCCGGGCAAGGCGGCTCGCTGCTCGATCTCGCGAACGTGTGCTTCATGGGCACCAACGTCGTGAGCGGCACCGCGACCGCGGTCGTCGTCGCGACGGGCGGCGACACGTACTTCGGCGCGCTCGCGAAGAACGTGATCAGCCACAAGCGGATCGAGACGAACTTCGATCGCGGCGTGTCGAGCGTCAGTTGGCTGCTGATCCGCTTCATGCTCGTGATGGTGCCCGTCGTCTTCATGATCAACGGCCTCACGAAAGGCGACTGGCTGAGCGCACTCACGTTCGCGCTCGCGGTCGCGGTCGGCCTCACGCCCGAGATGCTGCCGATGATCGTCAGCGCGAACCTCGCGCGCGGCGCGGTCGCGATGGCGCGGCGCAAGGTTGTCGTCAAGCGGCTGAACTCGGTCCAGAACCTCGGCGCGATGGACGTGCTCTGCACCGACAAGACGGGCACGCTCACGCAGGACAGGATCATCCTCGAGCATCATCTCGACGCGTCCGGCCGCAACAACGAGGACGTGCTGCGGCTCGGCTGGCTGAACAGCTTCCATCAGAGCGGCCAGAAGAACCTGATCGACATCGCGATCGTCGATCGCGCGAACCAGCTCGGCGACCGGATCAGGCCGCAGGGCTATCGCAAGATCGACGAGCTGCCGTTCGACTTCGTGCGGCGGCGCCTGTCCGTCGTCGTCGAGGACCCGCGCGGCGCGCATCTGCTCGTCTGCAAGGGTGCGGTCGAGGAGATGCTCGCCGTCTCGACGCACGTTCAGGACGACGAAGGCATTCACCCGCTCGATTTCGTCGCGCGCAAGCGGCTGCTCGCGCAGGCGAACGCGTACAACGAAGACGGCTTTCGCGTTCTGATCGTCGCGACGCGCACGATCCCCCGCGGCGACGAACGCGCGCAGTACCGGACGGCCGACGAGCGCGAGCTCGTCGTGCGCGGCTTCCTCACGTTCCTCGATCCGCCGAAGGAATCGGCCGCGCCCGCGCTCGCCGCGCTGCGCGAGAACGGCATCGCCGTGAAGGTGCTGACGGGCGACAACCCGGCCGTCACGCTGAACGTGTGCCGGCAAGTCGGCCTCGAGCCCGGCAGGCCGCTCGTCGGCGCCGAAGTCGAGGCGCTCGACGACGCGGCGCTCGAGAAGGCGGTCGAGCGCACGACGGTGTTCGCGAAGCTCACGCCGCTGCAGAAGGCGCGGATCGTCAAGGCGCTGCAGGCGAACGGCCACACGGTCGGCTTCCTCGGCGACGGGATCAACGACGCGCCCGCGCTGCGCGACGCCGACGTCGGCATCTCGGTCGACAGCGGCGCGGACATCGCGAAGGAAACCGCCGACATCATCCTGCTCGAGAAGAGCCTGATGGTGCTCGAGGAAGGCGTGATCAAGGGCCGCGAGACGTTCGGCAACATCCTCAAGTACCTGAACATGACCGCGAGCTCGAACTTCGGCAACGTGTTCTCGGTGCTCGTCGCGAGCGCGTTCCTGCCGTGGGAGCCGATGCTCGCCGTGCAGATGCTCGTGCTGAACCTCATCTACGACACCTCGCAGATGCTGCTGCCGTGGGACAAGATGGACCCCGAGTTCCTGAAGAAGCCGCGCAAGTGGGAAGCGAACAACATCGGCCGCTTCATGCTGTGGGTCGGGCCGACGTCGTCGGTGTTCGACATCACGACCTACGTGCTGATGTGGACCGTGTTCGGCGCGGGCGCGCTCTACCACGCGCAAGGCGGCGCGGGCGGCCAGCTCGTGATGAACTCCGGCTGGTTCGTCGAGAGCCTCGTGTCGCAGACGCTCGTCGTCCACCTGCTGCGCACGCAGAAGATTCCGTTCCTGCAGAGCACCGCGTCGCTGCCCGTGCTGCTGTCGACGACGATCGCGATCGCGATCGGCTGCTGGCTGCCGTTCTCGCCGTTCTCCGAAGCGCTCGGCTTCATCCGCCTGCCCGGCAGCTACTGGCTGTGGCTCGTCGCGACGATGGCGGGCTACATCGCGCTCGCGCAGATCGTGAAGACGCTCTACGTGCGCCGCTACAAGCGGTGGTTCTGACGCGACGCGCTCCATTTTGCATCCCGGCCGGCGCACGCGGCGCGCGCCGGCCGTTCGTCTCATCGAAGGTGACGCCATGAAAAGAATGCTTCCGCTCGCCGGCAGCAGCCGTGGCTTGACGGCGGGGCGGCCTTCGGACTTGCGGATCGCGGATCTGCGGATCGGTGGCCGCCCCGCTCCTTTTCGCGCCGTCCGTCGCGTCGCGTTTGCGTGCGCCTCTGCGCTGCGCGACGCTGTCGCCGTCGCCGCTTCAAGTTTCTTCACGTCGCGCGGCCGCGTCGCCGCCGAACGGCGCATCGCACACGAGCGGCGCCGGTCGCGCCGCCCGCGCATTCCACACGTCGTCATCGCAATGTTCGCCGCATGCGCCGCGCCCGTCATGCGTCACTTCCCTCTTCGCGCCTCGCCGTCATCGTTTCGCGCACACCGCGGCCAGCCGCCCGAGCGTCTTCACCGCCGCCTCGATCTGCGGCGACCACGGATAGCTGTAGTTCAGCCGGATGCAGTGCCGATACGCGGGCGTCGTCGAGAACATGTGCCCCGGCCCGAGCGTGATCTTCTGCGCGAGCGCGAGCCGGTACAGCTCCATCGCGTCGACGCCGTCCGGCAGCTCGATCCACAGCACGTAGCCGCCGCGCGGCTGCGACAGCCGCGTGCCGTCCGGAAAGAAACGCCGCACGAGCGCCGCCATCATGCTCGCCTGCTGCGCGTAGAGCTTGCGAATTCGCCGCAGATGGTGATCGTAGCCGTCGTGCTTCAGGTACTCGGCGATCGCGAGCTGGTCGATCGCGGGCGTCGCGAGCGTGTTCAGGAACTTGAGCTTCTCGACCTCGTCTCGGTAGCGCCCCGGCATCGCCCAGCCCACCCGGTACGCGGGCGACAGGCTCTTCGAGAACGACGCGCAATGCAGCACGAGCCCGCGCGTATCGAACGCCTTCAGCGTGCTCGGCCGCTTGGCGCCGTAGTACAGCTCGTGATAGACGTCGTTCTCGATCGCCGGCACGTCGTGCCGCGCGAGCAGCTCGACGAGCGCGCGCTTGCGCTCGTCCGGCATCAGGAAGCCGAGCGGATTCTGGAAGTTCGGCATCACCATGCACGCGGCGACGCGCTCGCCCGCGAGGATCCGCGCGAGCGCGTCGATGTCGATGCCCTCGCCCGGATGCGTCGCGACTTCGATCGCGCGCATCCCGAGCCGCTCGATCGCGTGCAGCATCGCATAGAACGTCGGCGATTCGACGGCGATCGTGTCGCCCGGCTTCGCGACCGCCTGCAGGCACAGATTGATCGCCTCGGTCGCGCCGATCGTCACGACGATATCGCCCGGATCGACCGCGACGCCGCCTTCCAGATAGCGGCGCGCGATCTGCCGGACCAGCTCCGGATTGCCGGGCGGCAGATCGTCGATCACGCCCCAGCGCGTGCGCCGCCGCGCGATCGCGTGCGCGTGCCGCGCGATCCGCTGCGCGGGGAACGGCGTCGCGTCCGGATATGGCGAGCCGAGCGGCACCGCGTCGTCGCGCGCGATCGAGCGCAGCGTCGACAGCACGAGCCGGCTCACGTCGACAGCCGACGATACCGCGACGGGCGCTGACGCATGCAGCGCGAGCTCCGGCGCGTCCTGCCGCGCGCGCACGAAATAGCCGGACTGCGGCCGGCTCTCGATCGCGCCGCGGCTCTCCAGCACCAGGTACGCGCGCACGATGGTCGTGATGCTGAGCCGGTGCTGAAGGCTCGCCTGCCGCACCGACGGAATCCGCTCGCCCGGCCGGTAGACGCCGCGCCGGATCATCGCGTCGATGTCGTCCGCCAACTGCTCGTAACGCTTCATCGCTCGCTCCGCTCGTTCGTTTGTCGATATGCAAGAGTACAGTTTCTTGACGCAACGCACCAGATTAAAGAACTGTGCTCTTTTTCTTTCCGGCGAGGTGTGCCCCCGGCCTGTGCCGCAGCGCGCGTACGCTTCGTTGCGTCGCCGTCCCCAACCGGCGCTCTGACTCTACGACACATGAAAACCAAGGAACCCGACGCGCGCATCGCGCCGTACGCCCATCCGGCGGGCGGCTGGGGCGCGCTCAAGTACGTCGCGATCAACCTGTTCAAGGAAAAGGTGCCGGGCGGCAACTACCGGGCGCTGTTGCGCCAGAACCAGCCGGACGGCTTCGACTGCCCCGGCTGCGCATGGCCCGATCGCGAACATGCGTCGACGTTCGAATTCTGCGAGAACGGCGTGAAGGCCGTCGCGGCCGAGGCGACCGCGAAGCGCGTGACGCCCGCGTTCTTCGCCGAGCACACGGTGAGCTCGCTGTTCGATCAGTCCGACTACGCGCTCGAGCAGCACGGCCGCCTGACCGACCCGATGGTCTACGACGCCGCGACCGACCGTTACGTGCCGATCGCCTGGGACGCCGCGTTCGAGCTGATCGCGAAGCACCTGCGCGCGCTCGGCGATCCGCACCGCGCGGCGTTCTACACGTCGGGCCGCGCGAGCAACGAGGCCGCGTTCCTGTACCAGTTGCTCGTGCGCTACTACGGCACCAACAATTTCCCCGACTGCTCGAACATGTGCCACGAGGCGACGAGCCGCGGGCTGCCGGCCACGGTCGGCGTCGGCAAGGGCACGGTCACGCTCGACGATTTCGAGCTGGCCGACACGCTGCTGATCTTCGGCCAGAATCCGGCGACGAACCATCCGCGGATGATGGGCGAGCTGCGCGCATGCGCGAAGCGCGGCGCGACGATCGTGTCGATCAATCCGCTCCGGGAGCGCGGGCTCGAACGCTTCGCGAGCCCGCAGCATCCGGCCGAGATGCTGACGATGTCGAGCACGCCGATCGCATCGACATTCGTGCAGCCGTGCGTCGGCGGCGATCTCGCGCTGCTCAAGGGCGTCGCGAAGCGCGTCGTCGAGCTCGACGACGCGGCGCGCGAACGCGGCGGCGCGCGCGTGCTCGACGTCGACTTCATCGCCGCGCACACGGCCGGCTTCGACGCGTTCGCGGCCGACCTGCGCGCGCAAGACTGGGCCGCGCTCGTCGCGGAAAGCGGCGTGCCGTACGAGCAGATCGACGCGCTCGCGCAGATCTACGTGCGCGGCGAGCGCGTGATCGCGACGTGGGGAATGGGCATCACGCAGCACAAGCACTCGGTCGCGACCGTGCACATGCTGTCGAACCTGATGCTGATGCGCGGCAACATCGGCCGGCCGGGCGCGGGCCTCTGCCCCGTGCGCGGGCATTCGAACGTGCAGGGCAACCGCACGGTCGGCATCGAGGAAAAGCCATCCGACGCGTTCCTCGACCGGCTCGGCCGCGCGTTCGATTTCGCGCCGCCGCGCGGCCACGGCTACGACGTCGTCGAGACGATCGAGGCGATGCTCGACGGCCGCATCGGCGTGTTCATCGGCCTCGGCGGCAACTTCGCGATGGCGACGCCCGATACGCCGCGCACGTGGCAAGGGCTGCGCCGTTGCGATCTCACCGTCCACATCACGACGAAGCTGAACCGCAGCCATCTCGTGCACGGCCGCGAAGCGCTGATCCTGCCGACGCTCGGCCGCACCGAGATCGATCGGCAGAACGGCGTCGCGCAGGGCGTCACCGTCGAGGATTCGATGTGCATGGTTCACGTGTCGTATGGGATGAACCAGCCGGCTTCGCCGAACCTGCTGTCGGAGATCGCGATCGTCGCGCGGCTCGGGCACGCGCTCTTCGGCGGCGACAAGATCGACTGGCTCGGCTACATGAACGACTACGCGAAGATCCGCGACGCGATCGAAGCGAGCATCGAAGGCTTCGACGGCTACAACGCGCGGATCGCGCGGCCGGGCGGCTTCCATCTGCGGGTTGCGTCGCGCGAGCGCGAATGGCTCACGCCGAGCGGCCGCGCGAACTTCATCGCCCACGCGCTGCCCGTCGACACGCCGATCCGGCGCGCCCGCGCGCGCCACGGCAAGCGGCTGATGACGCTGATGACGACGCGCTCGCACGATCAGTACAACACGACGATCTACGCGCTCGACGACCGCTATCGCGGCGTGTTCGGCCAGCGGCGCGTCGTGTTCGCGCACCCCGACGATCTCGCGATGCTCGGCTTCGAAGCGGGCGAGCGCGTCGATCTCGAAACGGTATGGGACGACGGGATCGAACGGCGCGTCGAAGGTTTTCTGCTCGTCGCATACGACATTCCGCGCGGCTGCCTCGGCGCGTACTACCCGGAGACGAATCCGCTCGTGCCGCTCGACAGCGTCGGCGACGTCTGCAACACGCCGACGTCGAAGTCGATTCCGGTGCTGATGCACCGATCGGCAAGCGGCGCTCAGCGCGCGGCATGACGCGAGGCCACCATGATCGTCAGACCGCGCGAGCACTGGTTCCGGATGCTGTTCGTCTGGAACGGTTCGGTGCTCAAATCGATTCTGCCGCAGCTTGCGCTGATGAGCGCCGTGAGCATCGTCGCGCTGCTGACGAACGGCCGCATTCTCGGCGAGAAGGTGCCGCTCAATCCGACGCCGTTCACGCTCGCGGGCCTCGCGCTCGCGATCTTCGCCGCGTTCCGCAACAATGCGAGCTACGACCGCTACTGGGAGGCGCGCAAACTGTGGGGCGGCGCGCTGAGCGCGGCGCGCGCGCTGACGTCGCAGGCGCTCGGCTACGACGCGAGCGCCGACGGCGCCTCGTTCGCGCGCGCAACGGCCGGCTTCGTCTACGCGCTCAAGCACCAGTTGCGCGGCACCAACCCCGCTCGCGACCTGCGCCGCTGCCTGCCCGCCGACTGGATCGAGCCGGTGCTCGCCGCGCAGTTCCGTCCGGTCGCGATCCTGCACGCGTTGCGCGGCCGGCTCGCCGACCGGCATCGCGGCGGCGCGCTGACCGACACGCAGTTGTGGATGCTCGACGCGCAGCTCAACGAGCTCGGCGCGAAGCTCGCGGGCTGCGAGCGGATCGCGTCGACGCCGATTCCGTTTCCCTACCACGTGCTGCTGCATCGCACCGTCTACGCGTATTGCGTGATGCTGCCGTTCGGGCTTGTCGATTCGATCGGCATCGCGACGCCGTTCGTGTCGGTATTCGTGTCGTACACGCTGATCGCGCTCGATGCGATTGCGGGCGAGATCGCCGATCCGTTCGGCGACGGACCGAACCATCTCGCGCTCGACGCGCTGACGCGGCAGATCGAGCGCTCGCTGCTCGAACTGGCCGGCCTGCCGCTGCCGGACGAAATGCGCGCCGGGCCGAGCTACCGGCTGTCGTGACGGCGCGACGCGCGCCGTCACCGTGCAACGCCGGGCGATTGCGGCGGGATCGCCCGATAATTTCCAAACGCGCATGCCGAAGAAGGATCACACCATGCACGACAACACGAATCATCTCCATCAACAACCGTCGTTCGCCTTCGTCGCCGCGTCGTGGGCCGCGCTGCTCGCGATCGGCCTCTTCAACGCGACGCCGATGCACAGCGAGAAAGGCTTCTACGCGATGTCGTTCGCGCTCGCGCTGTTCGGCTCGGTGGCCGTGCAGAAGAATACGCGGGACATCGAGGCGGCCGGGCGCGGGCGCGCGGAAACGGCAATCGCCGCCGACGCCGCCGAGTGACGGTGGCTGGAACCGGAGACTGGAATCCGCGGCTCCAACCGCCAATCCGGGCCGGCGCGCGCCGCCCGCCGTCGCTCGCGCGCTCGCTCAGCCGAGCGCCGCCCAGATCAGATACCCGTTCAGCGCGACGATCGCCGCCGCCGCCGCGCCCGCCGCCACCAGCATCGGCATGCGCAGCGCGTGCTCGCCGAGCACCGCGCGCCGGCTCGACAGCAACAGCAGCGCGGCCATCGGCAGCGGCAGCACGAGGCTCAGCACGACCTGGCTCAGCACCATCGCGCGCGTGACGTCGCAGCCGAGCGCGACGATCGCGAACGCGGGCGCGATCGTCACGAACCGCCGCGCCCAGATCGGCACCTGACGCCTCAGGAAGCCCTGCATCACGACTTGCCCCGCGAGCGTGCCGACGACCGAGCTCGACACGCCGGACGCGAACAGCGCGACGAGAAAGAGCGCGCCCGCCGCCGGCCCGAGCAGCGGAATCAGCGTGTGATACGCGTCGCCTATGTCGGCCATGCCCGGCATCGTCTCGTGGAACGCGGACGACGCCATCATCACCATCGCGATGTTCACGAAGCCGGCGACGCCGAGCGCGACCGTCACCTCGCGGTTCGAGAAGCGCAGCAGCAGCCTGCGCTCGCGATCGTCGCGCGGCGTCGTGCGCCGCTGCGTGAGGCCCGAGTGCAGATAGAGCGTGTGCGGCATGATCGTCGCGCCGATGATGCCCACCGCGAGCGTGAGCGCCGTGCCGTCCCGCAACTGCGGCACGACGAGATGATAGGCGGCCGCATGCCAGTCCTGCGGCGCGATCAGCAGCTCGCCGAGATAGCTCGCACCGATCACGCCGACCAACGCCGCGATCGCGGCCTCGAGCGGCCGAAAGCCGCGCTTTTCCAGCGTGAGGATCGCGCAGGTCAGCACGGCCGTCGCGCCCATCCCGACGACGAGCGGCAGATGGAACAGCAAGCCGAACGCGAGCGCGCCGCCCAGGAATTCGGCGAGATCGGTCGCCATCGCGGCGATCTCCGACGCCGCCCACATGCCCCAGACGATGGGCCGCGGGAAATGCTCGCGGCACAGCTCGGCGAGGTTGCGGCCCGTCACGATGCCGAGCTTCGCCGACATCGCCTGAAACACCATCGCGATCACGTTCGCGGCGAGCACGACCCACAGCAGTTCGTAGCCGTATGCGGCGCCCGCCTGGATGTTGGTCGCGAAGTTGCCGGGATCCATGTAGCCGATCGACGCGATCACGGCCGGCCCGACGAACGGCAGCGCGGCCGCGACGCCCTTGCGGCGCCCTTCGAGCGCGTCGCGCGCCGCGCGGACGGTGCGCGAGCTCGCGTCGCCAGCCGGCGCGAAATCGCCGGCGGACGGGCTCATCGTGGTTGAGGAAAGCATGGTCAGGTATCCGTTCGAGTGCTGAATGATTCGACATGCGCGGCGCGGCAGGCCGTCGGGCCCGCCGGCCGCGCGCGATCGGGCGGCGGCGGCCGGCTCGGCCGCTCGCTCGCCGCGCGCTTACGCCGGCACGACGTCCGGCCGGTTGCGCGCAAAGCGCGCGATCACGTCGGGCGCGATGTTCAGATGCGCCTCGACGAGCTTCGGCGGCGTGTGCGCGAGCCAGTCGGACAGCGACACCTCCGCGTAGTGACCCGCCTTGAAGATCTCGAGGAACACGAGATCGGTCGTGCCCGTGTTCTGCACATAGTGGCCAAGGCTCTTCTTCACGTAGCCGACGTCGCCCGCGCGGAAATCGGCCGTCTGCGCCTTCGGGCCGGTATCGAACACCGTCATTCGCGCGTCGCCCTGGATGTAGTACTGCCACTCGTCCGCATTCGGGTGCCAGTGCAGCTCGCGCATGCCGCCCGGCTTCACCGTGACGAGCGCGGCCGCGATCGTCTTCGACACGTCGAAGTTCGCGCTGTCGACGATCCGCACTTCGCCGCCGCGCGTCTTCACGTTCGGCTTCATGTCGCCCATCGAGAAGATGAACGGATGCTTCGGCGCGCCGCGCGACGAAGCCGACGCGCGCTGCGCGGCGGCAAGCGGCCCAGGATCGTCGCCCTGGAAGATCCACAGATTGTCGAGCGGAATGTTCTTGAACGCGTCGGCGGGCACGCCGAAGTTCAGCGCGAGCACGTCGGGCGGCGTGTGCGCGATCCAGTCCGTCACGAGCAGCGTGTTGAATTCGGACGCGCGGCCGTTGTCGAACGCGAGCAGGAATTCGGCGCCGTCGACGCCGAGCCCCTGCAGCGAATGCGGCAGCCCCGGCGGGAAGTACCACAGGTCGCCCGCCTTCACGTCCTGCACGGACGGCAGCCCTTGCTCGTCGAGCACGGTGATCCGGCAGCGGCCGTCGAGCATGAACGCCCATTCGGCCTGCTGGTGCCAGTGCATCTCGCGAATGCCGCCGCGCGTGAGCCGCATGTTGACGCCGGAAATCGTTTCGGAGATCGCGAAATCGTCCTGCGTGACTTCGCGCGCCCAGCCGCCGTTCTGAATTCGCTTGTGCGCATTATTGAACGACGCCCAGAAAATCGGCATCCCGTTAATGTCCGTGGCCGGCGGATTCTGAAACGACGGAAATTCCCTCATCAGCGCCGGATTTTGCGGGCCGGGATCGGTCAGGCTCTGCGGATTGCGCGCATTCACCGCGCCCTCGGCCGGGCTGTCCGGATTGCCGAACGACGCGGCCTTCGCGGAAACGGCGATGCCGGCGGCGGCAAGCGCGCCGGCCGTATTGGCGAGCATCTTGCGTCGGGACAGATTCGTCATGTTCACCTCTTCGATCGTTTCGATAAAAAAATGATTCACCCGGAATATCGATTCGATTTTCCTCAAATCGAATCGATATCCCGCCACGCAAGTTAAATACAAACAATCAAAAAGATTAAATGAATTGTCAATATGAATCGATGAATTAATGTGATTCCCTTTAAGTTTGTAATATTCGAATCTTCGCGCGGCGGCTTTGCCGCGGCGCAGCGGCCTCGCGCCGCGGCTTCCGGGGTTTTTGAAACGCGCCCGGCAATGAGAGAATCGGGCTCGATACCTTTCCGACGGAGTCCCGATGAAACACTTGCTGTCCAGGCTCGCGGCGAGCGCCGCGCTCGTCGTGCTGCCCCCCGTGCTGGCCCCCGCGTTTTCCGCGCAGGCGGCCACGCCGCCCGGCATCTTCGTGATTGCGACGCAGCTCGGCGAATTCACGACGCTCGATCCGAGCGAGATCTACGAGCTCGTGCCGTCCGAATACGTCGCGAACACCTACGAGCGGCTCGTGCGCGTCGATCTGCGCAACCCGTCGAAGTTCGAAGGCCGGATCGCGCAGTCGTGGAGCGTCGGCGCGGACGGCCTCGCCTACACGTTCAAGCTGCGCCCCGGCCTCAAGTTCCACTCGGGCAACCCGGTGACGGCCGACGACGTCGCGTGGTCGCTGCAGCGCACGGTGCTGCTCGACAAGGGCCCGGCCGGCGTGCTCGCCGATCTCGGCCTCACGAAGGACAACGTCGCGCAGAAGGTCAGGAAGATCGACGACATGACCGTGTCGATCGAAACCGATCGCAAGTACGCGCCGAGCTTCGTGCTGAACGTGCTGAGCGCCGATCCGGCATCGATCGTCGACAAGAAGCTGCTGCTTTCGCACGAGAAGAACGGCGACTTCGGCAACGCGTGGCTGAAGAACGCGGATGCGGGCTCGGGCCCATACCGGCTCGTCAAGTGGACGCCGAACGAAAGCCTCGTGCTGCAACGCTTCGACGGCTATCGCGCGCCGTATCCGATGAAGCGCATCGTGCTGCGGCACGTGCCGGAAGCATCCGCGCAGCGCCTGCTGCTCGAGAACGGCGACGTCGACGCCGCGCGCAACCTGAGCCCGGACAGCCTCGACGCGCTGTCGAAGGCGGGCAAGATCGAGGTCGCGTCGTGGCCCGTGTCCGCGCTGCTGTACCTGAGCCTGAACACGAAGAATCCGAATCTCGCGAAGCCCGAGGTGCAGGAGGCGATGAAGTGGCTCGTCGACTACGACGGCATCCAGCGCAACATCGTCAGGACGACGTACAAGGTCCATCAGACCTTCCTGCCGGACGGCTTCCTCGGCGCGCTGAACGCGAATCCGTACAAGCAGAACGTCGCGAAGGCGAAGGCGCTGCTCGCGAAGGCCGGGCTGCCGAACGGCTTCGCGGTAACGATGGACATGCCGAACGATTACCCGTACGTCGAGATCGCGCAGGCGTTGCAGGCAAACTTCGCACAGGGCGGAATCAAGGTGAAACTGATCCCGGGCGACGCGAAACAGGCGATCGGCAAGTACCGCGCGCGCCAGCATGACATCTTCATCGGCGAATGGTCGCCGGACTACATGGACCCGAACAGCAATGCGCGCGGTTTCGCATGGAATCCCGACAATTCGGACAACGCAGCGCACAAGCTGCTCGCGTGGCGCAACGGCTGGGACGTGCCGCAACTGACCGCGAAGACCGACGCGGCGCTCGCCGAGCCGTCGACCGCGAAGCGCGCGCAGGAATATCAGGCGCTGCAGAAGGCGGTGCTCGCGAATTCGCCGTTCGTGATCCTGTTCGAGAAGGTCGTGCAGGTCGCGACTCGGCCGGGCGTCACGGGTCCGGAGATCGGGCCGATCAACGATCTCGTGTCGTACCGGACGCTGAAGAAGTAGCCGCAACGGCGCCCGTGGGCGCCCTGGCGAACGCGGGCGCGTGCAGCGCGCCGCTCAGCGCGCGCGCCGCCGCCGGCCTCCTCGGCCGGCCGAAAGATGAAGTGGACAGTGCCGTCGAATGCGTCGTGTGCGGCGAGGTGCTGCGCTGCGACGAGCAGCATCGCGTTGTGCCCGTCGTGGCCGCACGCATGCACCGTGCCCGGCACCGTCGAGCGATGCGCGAAGTCGTTCGCTTCGTGCACCGGCAGCGCATCCATGTCGACGCGCAGCCCGATCGCGGCGGCATAGGGAACAGCTTCGCCGTGTCGAGCCCGCCGAGTTCGGCGCGTTTTGCGGTCAGTGTGTGGTTCATCGTTGGTCCCCTCTTCCTTCAGGCCCGTTGTGTCACTGATATCCGAACGCCGTCGCCGGCGCGGCGGCCGTCTCCACCCACACGCTCTTCGTCTGCGTGTATTCGTACAGCGCCTCGACGCCGCTCGAACGCCCGTAGCCGCTCATGCCATATCCGCCGAACGGCGACGACACGTGAATCGTCTTGTAGCCGTTGATCCAGAACGTCCCCGCGCGCACCTGCGCGGCGACGCGATGCGCGCGCCCGACCAGATGCTCGAGGCGGTCGAATACGCGGAGAAGATTCGTCTGAGCCCGGTCGTCACGACGAACTCGTTCGCGATGCTAACGGAATACGTGCGCGCGAGGCTCGGGATCGCGGTGATGCCGGCGTTCGCGGTCGCGACGGAATTGCACGCGCGCGAACTGTTCGCGATCGACATCGCGCATCCGATCCTCGCGAATGCGCAAGCGCACATCGTCACACGCGTCGGACGCAAGCTGTCGGTCGCCGCGAACAAGCTGCTGCAGTTCATGACCGCGCAGATGCATGCGTTTCGATAACGATCAACCGTCGGCGAGCGCCCGGTAAGCGCGATGTTGCGTTTCCCGGCTGACGTTGCGGTGTAATGGCGCGGCCGCGGCGTTGATCTGCAAGCTGTCCGGAATATCCAGGCGGTTCAGGCCTCCGGCCGCCCCGCTTATCCGGCTGTCCGAATTTGCGCGCCCGCCTCTCTTTGTCGGAACAACAGGATGCCAAACGCTCCGGGCATCATTTTCTGACGATGGCATTACACCCATCATTGCGTTTCCCCTTCTCTCGCGACGCCAAATCCGGCCGTTCGTAATCCTCTCGATTACGAACGGTAATCTATACGAGAATCGTTCTCATTTGTATTGACAAGCCATTCTGGCGTGCATACGATGCGCCCGCATCGCGCCGTTTGCGCGTTTCGCCAACGATCAACGCGCGCATCCGGACACCGCGATCGCGCGACAAGAGGAAGAGACTTCAATGCAATCCGCGCCGCTCACCGTTCGATCGATTCGCGATCGTCGCCCAGCCTTTCGTCGCACGGCACTCGCCTGCGCATGGCTTTTCAGTTCCGCCGCCTTCGCCGCCGCGTCGCCCGACGCGCAACCGGAAGCGCCCGAAGCCGACCTCGCGATCCACGCGCAACCGGCAACGCAGTGGACAGGCGTCTGGACGCGCCAGAACCTGCTCGGCGACATCGGCGGCCTGCGGCCGTGGCTCGGCAAGTACGGCGTCACGTTCAGCCTGCAGGAGACGAGCGAGTATCTGGCGAACCTGCGCGGCGGCCTGAAGCGCGGCGGCACCTACGACGGCCTCACGACCGCTGCCGTCACCGTCGACACGCAAAAGGCGTTCGGCCTGCCGGGCGGCACGTTCAACGCGAGCGCGCTGCAGATCCACGGCCGCAACCTGAGCCAGTACAATCTCGGCACGCTGAACACCGCGAGCGGCATCGAAGCGCAGGACACGACGCGGCTCTGGGAGCTGTGGTATCAGCAATCGTTCCTCGATCAGCGCGTCGACGTGAAGATCGGCCAGCAGAGCCTCGACCAGGAATTCATCGTCAGCCAGTACGCCGCGACGTTCGTCAACACGATGTTCGGCTGGCCCGCGCTGCCGTCGTACGATCTGCCGAACGGCGGCCCCGCCTATCCGCTCTCGGCGCTCGGTGTGCGCGTGCGCGGCCGCATCACGCCGTCGCTGACGGCGCTCGCCGGCGTGTTCGACGGCGATCCGCTCGGCAACAACCCGAACAACCTGAGCGGCACCAACTTCAACCTGCACAACGGCACGCTCTTCATCGGCGAGCTGCAGTACGCGCTCAACCAGCCGGCCGACGGCCAGATGGACATGGGGCCGTCGAACGCGCTGCCCGGCACCTACAAGATCGGCGTCTGGTATCACAACGGCCGCTTCGCCGACCAGCAGACCGACAACACGGGCCTGTCGCTCGCGAATCCGGCATCTAGCGGCGTCGCGCGCGCGCATCACGGCGACTACAGCTTCTACGCGGTCGCCGACCAGATGGTCTGGCGGCCGGACCCGACGGGCGCGAAGAGCCTCGGCGTGTTCGCGCGCGTGATGGCCGCGCCCGGCGACCGCAATCTCGTCAGCGTCGCGGCGAACGCAGGCGTCGTGCTGAAGGCGCCGTTCGAGGGCCGCGACAACGACAGCGTCGGGCTCGCGCTCACCTACGTCAAGATCGGCTCGCATGCGCGCGCGCTCGACGAAGACTTCGCGAGCTTCACGGGCGGCCCGTACGGCGTGCGCACGAGCGAGACGACGCTCGAGGCGACGTACCAGTACCAGGTCACGCCCTGGTGGCAACTGCAGGCGGATGCGCAATACACGTTCAACGCCGGCGCGGGCCAGAACCCGAGCGATCCGACGCAGCCGCTGCGCAACACGTTCGTCGTCGGGCTGCGCACCAACATCACGTTCTGAGCACGCTGAAGCATTCCGGTTTCGTTCGTATCCGCGACGGCCACGCCGCCGCCTCATCAGCAAGGAGAATCGCCCCATGCTCACCGCCCCGCTCTCGCCGCGCGCACGCCGCGCCGCGCAGGCATTCGCCGCGGCGCTCGTCGCGCTCGCCGCAGCCGCGGCCGCGCGCGCGGAGCCGCAAGGCTTCCTAGAGACGCTGCATCGCCACACGACGCTCGTCAACACCGTGCCCGACAACGGCGACCAGAACCCCTACGCGATCGCCGTCGCGCCCGTGTCGGCGGGCGCCGTGCAGCAGGGCGACGTGCTCGTCGACAACTTCAACAATGCCGCAAACCTGCAAGGCACGGGCTCGACGATCGTCAACTACCGCCCGTCGACGAAGCAGATGAGCCTGTTCGCGTCGATCCCGCGCGACCTGAACGCATGCCCCGGCGGCGTCGGCCTGTCGACCGCGATGACGATGCTGAAATCCGGCTGGGTGATCGTCGGCAGCACGCCGAGCAACGACGGCACGACCGACACGAAGGGCGCGGGCTGCCTGATCGTGCTCGACAGCAACGGCAAGGTCGCGTCGACGTTCTCGAGCTCCAACGTCAACGATCCGTGGGGCAACATGGCCGTCGTCGACGACGGTGATCGCGCGACGCTCTTCGTCAGCAACGCGGGCTTCGGCGTCGGCGGCGCGAGCGGCAATCCGCCCGTCTTCAAGCAGGCGACCGTCCTGCGGATCGAGCTCGAGATTGCCGCGGGCAAGCCGCCCGTCGTCAAGCGCGAAACCGTCGTCGCGAGCGGCCTCGGCGCGCAGGCCGACAAGGGCGTGTTCCTGATCGGACCGACGGGCCTCGCGCTGTCGGGCGACCGCAGCAAGCTGTACGTGTCGGATGCGATCGGCAACCGGATCGTCGAGATCGACGATCCGATGACGCGCGACACGAGCGCAGGCGTCGGCCGCCAGGTGACGGCGGACGGCTTCCTGCGCCGCCCGCTCGCGCTCGCGACTGCGCCGAACGGCCATCTGCTCGTCACCAACGCGCTGAACGGACAGGTCGTCGAAATCGATCCGGCGACGGGCAAGCAGCTCTACGCGCGCTGGATCGACACCGACAAGGCGCAATCGCCGCCCGGCAACGGCGACCTGTTCGGCATCGCGATGACGCCGGCCGGCGACGGCTTCTATTACGTCGCGGACGACGTGAACACCTTGATGCTCGCGAAATGACGCCATGACAGACGATCTCCATTCCCCTTCGCGCCCCGCTCGGCGCGGCTTTCTGAAAGCGGGCGGCGCGGCGGTGGCGGCGAGCCTCGCGGCGGCCGCGGCACCTGCGGCGCATGCCGCGCACGCGGGCGCGCAGCCCGCCGCGGCGGCCGCGCACGACGCGATCGAGCCGTTCCACGGCGATCATCAGGGCGGCATCGTGACGCCGCAGCAAAGCCACGCGTACTTCGCCGCATTCGATCTGACGGCCGGCACGCGCGCCGACCTGATCGCGCTGCTGAAAACATGGACCGACGCGGCCGCGCGTCTTGCGCGCGGCGACACCGCGCAGCCGCTCGCGAACGCTTCGGCCGCCTCGGCCACTGCGGCCGACGACGACAAGCCGCCCGTCGACTCGGGCGACGCGCTCGGCCTCGGCGCGGCGAACCTGACGATCACGTTCGGCTTCGGCCCGGGCGTTTTCATGCAGAACGGCAAGGATCGCTACGGGCTCGCGCATCGGCGGCCCGCCGCGCTCGTCGATCTGCCGCGCTTCAACGGCGATCAGTTGCTGCCGGAAAAAACGGGCGGCGACCTGTTCGTGCAGGCGTGCGCGAACGATCCGCAAGTCGCGTTTCATGCGGTGCGGCAGCTCGCGCGCCTCGGCGCGAACGCGACGCGCATCCGCTGGGGGCAGGCGGGCTTCCTCTCGGGCCGGCCCGGCGAAACGCCGCGCAACCTGATGGGCTTCAAGGACGGCACGATGAATCCGCCGAGATCCGATCCCGCCGCGATGAACCAGTTCGTCTGGGCGGGCGACGAAGGCCCCGCATGGATGAAGGGCGGCACGTACACGGTGGTGCGCCGCATCCGCATCACGCTCGAGCATTGGGACGGGACCGAGCTCGGCTTCCAGGAGCAGGTCGTCGGCCGTCACAAGTACAGCGGCGCGCCGCTCGGCAAACGGAACGAATTCGAGCCGCTCGATCTCGACGCGGCCGACAAGGACGGCAACCCCGTGATTCCGGACAACGCGCATGCGCGCCTCGCGTCGCCGCAGGCGAACAACGGCGCGCAGATCCTGCGCCGCGCGTATTCGTACAACGACAGCACGAACTTCTACATCGAGCGCTGGCCGCCGTGGCGGCAGCAGACCGAATACGACGCGGGGCTGATGTTCGTCGCGCATCAGCGCGATCCGCGCACGGGCTTCATTCCGATCAACGAGAAGCTCGCGAAGCTCGACATCATGAACCAGTTCACGACGCACGTCGGCAGCGCGATTTTCGCGTGCCCGCCCGGCGCGCGGCCCGGCTCGTACATCGGCGCCGCGCTGTTCGAGGCGTGAGCGCGGACGATCGAGATTCCGAATCACCGCAGGAGACATTCCGACATGAACACACGTCACATCGCCCGCGCGCTGCGCCGCCGGGCCGCAACCGCAGCGATCGCCGCCGCGGCCGTCGCGCTCGCGGCGGCCGCGCCGCTCGCATCGGCCGCCACGCTCACGCTCTACAGCGCGCAGCACGAGCAGGTGGTCAACCAGCTCGTGAAGGACTTCGAAGCGCAAACCGGCATCACCGTCAAGGTGCGCACGGGCGAAGGCCCGGCGCTCGCCGCGCAACTCGTCGCCGAGGGCGACAGGACGCCCGCTGACGTCTATTTCACCGAAAACTCGCCGGAGCTGGTGCTGCTCGCCGAAAAGGGGTTGCTCGCGAAGACCGACGCCGCGACGCTCGCCGCCGTGCCCGCGCGCTTCAGCTCGCCCGACGGCGACTGGGTCGGCGTGCTCGCGCGCGAGAACGTGCTGATCTACAACACCGCGAAGATCCAGCCGCGGCAGTTGCCGGCGTCGCTCGTCGATCTCGCGAAGCCCGAATGGAAAGGCAAGGTCGGCATCGCGCCGAGCGACGCCGACTTCCTGCCGCTCGTGAGCGGCATGCTCGCGCTGAAGGGCGAAGCGCAGACGCTGCAGTGGCTGAAGGGTCTGAAAGCCAACGCGCAGATCTTCGACGACGACGAGGGCGTGACGGCCGCCGTGAACCGCGGCGCGGTCGCAACGGGCATCGTCAACAATTACTACTGGGCGCGCCTGCACGCCGAGCTCGGCGACAAATCGACCCGCAGCGCAATGTTCCACTTCGCGAACGGCGACGTCGGCGGCCTCGTCAACGTATCGGGCGCGGCCGTGATGAAGGCGTCGAAGCATGGCGCCGACGCGCAGAAGTTCGTTGCGTACCTCGTCGGCGAGCGCGCGCAGAGCCTGATGGCGAAAGGACGCATCAGCTTCGAATACCCGCTGCGCCCGGGCGTCGCGCCCGATCCGGTCCTCAAGCCGTTCGATCAGTTGAGCCCGCCCGCGATCACGCTCAAGCAGCTCGGCGACGACAGCCAGGCGGGCAAGCTGCTGCGCGAGGCCGGGCTTCTCTGAGCGACCGGCAATGAGCGACGTCGTCACCGGCGCGCGGTCCGCCGCGCCGCATCCGGCCCGCGGCCGCGCGCGTCGCCGGGCGCCGCGCGCGCTCGTCGCCGCGGCAGCGCTCGGCCCGCTCGCCGTGCTGCTGCCGATCGCGTTCACCGCGTATCGCGCGGCGGGGCTCGGCGCGAACGACATGAGCGAGCTGCTGTTCCGCCCGATCGTCGGCGAGCTGCTCGGCAACACGCTCGCGATCACGCTGGCCGCGACGCTCGCGTGCGCGGTGCTCGGCACGGCCGTCGCATGGCTCGTCGAGCGCACCGACCTGCCCGCGCGCAAAGGATGGGCCGCGCTCGCCGCGGCGCCCCTCGCCGTGCCGCCCTTCGTCACGAGCTACGCGTGGGTGTCGATCAGCCTCGACTTGCAGGATTTTCTCGGCGCGTTGATCGTGCTCGCGTCGTCGTACTTTCCGCTCGTCTATCTGCCGGTGGCCGCGGCGCTGCGCGGCCTCGATCCGGCGCTCGAGGAAAGCGCGCGCACGCTCGGCTGCCGGCCCGCGCAAGTCTTCTTGCGCGTCGTGCTGCCGCAACTGCGGCCTGCGCTGCTGGGCGGGATGCTGCTCGTCGCGCTCGGCGTGCTGTCCGAGTTCGGCGCATTTGCGCTGCTGCGCTTTCGCACGTTCACGACCGAGATCTACGCCGAGTATCGCGTGGACTTCGACGGCGGCGGCGCGTCGCTGCTCGGCTGCGCGCTGATCGCGCTGTGTCTTGTCTGCGTCGCGCTCGAGTTCCGCGTGCGCGGCCGCGCCCGCTACGACGCGACGCACCGCGGCACGCGCCGCGCCGCGCATCGCTACGCGCTCGGCGCGTGGCGCTGGTGCGCCGTCGCGGGGCTCGCGGCGCTCGCCGGCGCAACGCTCGCCGTGCCGCTCGCGACGATCGGCTACTGGCTCACGCAGCAAGGCGCGGCCGCCGTCACGCCCGCCGACGTGTCGCCCGGGCTGCTGTGGCGTGCGACGCTCGCGTCGACCGGCTACGGGCTCCTGGCCGCCGTGCTCACGACGGCGCTCGCGCTGCCGCTCGGGTTCCTGTCAGTGCGTCATCCGGGACGCATCGCGACCGCGCTCGAACGCCTCGCGTTCGTCGCGCAAGGCATGCCCGGCATCGTCGTCGCGCTCGCGATCGTCTCGTTGACCGTGCGGCTGATGCAGCCGCTTTATCAGAGCGCGCCGATGCTGATCGCCGCTTACGCGATCCTGTTTCTGCCGCTTGCGCTCGTCGGCGCGCGCGCGGCGCTCGCGCAGGCGCAGCCCCGTCTCGAGGAAACCGCGCGCGCGCTCGGCCTCACCTGGGCGCAAACCGCGTGGCGCGTGCTGCTGCCGCTCGCCGCGCCCGGCCTCGGCGCAGCGGCGACGATGGTCTTCATCTCCGTCGTCACCGAGCTGAACGCGACGATCCTGCTGTCGCCGATCGGCACGCGCACCCTCGCGACGCAGGTCTGGAGCGATACGTCGACGCTCGCGTTCGCCGCCGCCGCGCCATACGCGGCGCTGCTCGTCGCGTTGTCGCTCGCCGCGGCGGCGCTGCTGTTCGTGCTGCTCGGCGGTGCGCGCGCCGCCGGGCGGCGACGCATGACGTTCAAATTTTCTGCGAAACCATGAGCGAACTCCGAATCGACCGCGTGTGCAAATCCTTCGACGGCCACGCCGTACTGCACGACGTGAGTCTCGCCGTCGGGCGCGGCGCGCTGCTCGCGCTGCTCGGCCCGTCCGGCAGCGGCAAGACGACGCTGCTTCGCATCCTGTGCGGTTTCGAGCGTGCGGAACGAGGAACCGTCGACATCGACGGGCAACGCGTCGCCGGCCCCGGCGTGCACGTGCCGCCCGAAGCGCGGCGCATCGGCTACGTGCCGCAGGAAGGCGCGCTGTTTCCGCATCTGTCGGTCGCGGACAACATCGCGTTCGGCCTGCCGCGCGCGCAGCGCCGCGCGCACCATCGCGTCGCCGAGCTGCTCGACATGGTCGGGCTGCCCGCCGCGTTCGCGCAGCGCGCGCCGCAACAGCTATCGGGCGGCCAGCAGCAGCGCGTCGCGCTCGCCCGCGCGCTTGCGCCGAAGCCGTCGCTCGTGATTCTCGACGAACCGTTCTCGTCGCTCGATGCGTCGCTGCGCCTCGAAACGCGCGCGGCGGTCGTCGACGCGCTCGCGGCCGCGCGCGCGACCGCCGTGCTCGTCACGCACGATCAGCCCGAAGCGCTGTCGCTCGGCGACGAGGTCGCGGTGCTCTGGCATGGAAGGCTCGTGCAGACGGCGCGGCCCGAGACGCTGTATCGGCAGCCCGCGACGCGCGAACTCGCGATGTTCATCGGCGATGCGGTGCTGATCGAAGGCGTCGTGGAGCGCGGCTTCGTCGTCTGCGCGCTCGGATATCTGCCGCTTCGCGCGCCGCTGCCCGACGGCCCCGTCGATGCGCTGCTGCGCCCCGAACAGATTCGCGTGCGGCGCATGCACGAGCCGCGAGACGATTGCACGCATTGGCGCGACGCGATCGTGCTCGACGCGACGTTCGGCGGTCAGGATGCCTATCTGGATGCGCAACTCGTCGACTTCCCCGGCGCGCGCGTGCGCGCTCGCGTGCCGGGATATCGGTGCCCGTCGGCGGGCGAGCGCATCGCGCTCGCGATCGACGACGACGTGATCGCGTATCCTCGTTGTCGTTCAACGAACGACTTGTAATATGCGGATCGCGCTCGATTGAAGCCGCATTTTCGTGCAAGGTCCTTCCGATACCGGACGCGCCTTCGGTTCGACCGCGATCATGCAGGGCAATCGCGCGGACCCAACAATGCGGAAGGCGGAACGGTCCTGGTCCCACGTGCATCAGCAGCGATGATGACGATGGCCGATCTCTTGTTGATGGCGCTCCAGAACTTTCAATCCACAATCACAATGCCCGGAATCTTTTCCAGCAGCCGCCTCAAGTCGTCCTGGCCGATCTTGTATTCTTTGGCAAAAACCTCGGCGTCCCCAAAAATCGCGTTGCACCGGGGAGGATTGTTCGTATAGACGCCCATTCGGATGCCCATGTCGGCCGGCCAGGCCTGCGACATGACATAGTCCCTTGCGAGATACGGATTGACGATCGTGAAACGCGGCCATGCCGGGAAGCCGATTCGCTCGGGATCGCACTCGTAGACCCGCGAGTCATGTACCTTCGCCTGCGAGAAATCGCAATCCAGCGCCTTGCCCGGCAACGATTCGCTGTTGTTTCCGAAATCGCATCCGATGAAAGTTCCCGTGAACTTCACTCCGCTGAAGATTACCCGGTCGAACTGGAAATTCTTGAGCGCCTTTCTTTGGTTGAACACGCCGCCGACCATCTCGGTATTGCTCGCGATCAGCGAGCGAGTCGTGCAGTCCGAATTGATCGTGCAATTCTCGAGCCTGAGGTTGGGCCCGAGCGTATGCACCTCCTTCGCATCCAGCTCTATCACCGAATCGCTGATTACCTGATTCCTCAGCTTCATTCCGCCTTCCTAGAAAGTGATCATTCTGAAAACAACATCGGACATCCGCATCGCGTGCGTGTCCATGTTGCTATTGCTGCCCGACATGATGTCATAACTCAGCCCCGTATTCGGATCGACCGCATCGACCCCGACGCGATTCCAGTCCAGATCCAGTCCCGCGATGTCCGGATCACTCCTGACCTGAGATTCGATCCAGCGCCCCTTGGCTTGCTGCTGCAGCAGATTCGCGCGCCAGTACTCGCCCGATGCTCTAGCGCTTTCGATCGCATTGCTTTCCGCCGGCGTGAGGTTCGACGTGCTCCAGCGGGCAGCGGCGTTGTCGGTCGCATCCTGGAGCTTCTTGCCGACCGGGTCCGATTCGGGAATGACCTCCGTCGGACTCTTGCCTTTCGGCACGTTCCAGCGTTGGCCGTCGTAATCGACCTGCTTGTTGCCCGCCCGATGATTTTTCACCGTATCGTATCCCTGCAGACCGAACGGATCACCCCATTGCATCGGATCGTGCACATAGGCGTGCGTCCGCAGCCCGCCGGCCAGCCCGACCGGATCGGCGCTGAGATACTGGCCCGTCGACGGATCGTAGTAACGGTGCAAGTTGTAGTGCAGGCCGCTTTCCTCGTCTGCCCACTGCCCCGGGAATCGCAGTTCGCAGTCCGGCGGATCGAATTCATCGCCGTCCCGATGACCCAGTCGCAATTGCTCGCGCACCGCGCTGCGCAGGGAATCGCGGCCGTCATCGCCCGCCGTGTCGCCCCACAGCGTCCGCCGCGCGCGCCACAATGCCCTGCCGTCGCTGCTGTACAGCGTATGCGGCGCGCCGTTGGGATCGCAAGCGAGCGGAAACCACTCGCTCGTCCGCGGATCAGGCTGATCGTCGAAGCGCAGCCGCTCCTGGGCCAACGCCACGTGGGTACTCGGTCGATAGTGCCAACGCTGGATATCGTGCCGCGATCCGTCGCGCTCGTCATAGGTGCGCCACGCCTCGATCATCCGGCTTCCGCACCATAGATAGGCGATGCGCTTCAGCCGGTTCCGAGGGGCGCCGTGCGTGCACACCTTGCTGATGCGGCGGCCGAACGCATCGTAGCGATACGCCCAGCGCTCGCCGCCGGGCGTCGTCACTTCTCTCAGGCGATCGAAATCATCCCAGCGATACCGCCATGCGCGAGGCCGGAAACCATTGCGCAGTTCGGTGCGCGCGACCATGCGCCCGCGGGCATCGTATTCGTAGACGTTCGGCCCGGCGCTGATCAGTTGATCGCCCCGGTAGTCATGCAAGCGGATTTCGCCGCCGTCGACCTGCTGCTCGGCCACATGGCCGAGCGGGTCATATCGGTAACGTTCGCGGCCGCTTCGACTTTCGGTGCGCTCGTGGTGCGCCTCGACCACCTGGCCGCGCGCGTCGTACCGCCAGCGGTCGGCTTCGATGGGCAAGCCCTTGCGCTCCTCCTGCATGCCGATGCAGCGGTCGGCGACATCCCATTCATAGTGCCGGGTGCGCTGCGGGCCGAAGGCTTCGGGCGGCACCTCGTCGTGCCAAGGCTGCGCCCCCAATGCCTGTCGGGCCAACCGGCTTCGCACGTCATGCGTCTGCCTCTGCGCAAAACCTTCCGGATGCCGGTCCGCCCATTCCGGCTGCCAGCTCCGCCGCTGCTCCGTCGGCAAGTAGCGGCGATCGCTTTCCTGTCCGAGCACGTCGTAGCCGAAGCGGAATTGGTGGCCGTTACTCTCGATCGCGTCGAGCTGGCCGGCGAGATCGTACTGCCACCGCGTCTGCCCGCTCGGCGTGCTGAGCGAGGCAGGCCGTCCCATCACGTCGTGCTCGTAGCGTATGGCCTGTCCGCCCTGGCTTTCTTCGATCAGCCTGAACGCATCGTCGTATTCCAGGCACACGTCGTTGTCCGCCCGCCACTCGTGCGCGGCGTCGCTCCGCTCCCAAACCTGGGCGCGAATCAGTTGCCCCCGCGATCCCCAGGCGAACGTATGCTTCTGCAGCGGACCGGCGAGCGAGATCAGCCGGTCTTGCGCATCGTATTCATGGCGCAGCACGACGCCATCCGGCAGATGCTTTTCCGTGACCTGCCCCAGCCGATTGCGCACGTATCGCGTGCAGCGCCCGCTCCAGTCGGTCTCGGCGACCAGTTGGCCCGCCACGTCTCGCTCCAGCGTCCAGCGCTGCCCCAGGGCGTTCGTCACGCCGACCAGACGGGCAGCGCCGTCTCGATGATATTGGGTGACGGCCCCCGCGGGATCGGTGACGCTGCCGAGCAAATCGAATGCCCCCCACGTATAGCGGGTGCCGTGCCCCAGCGGATTGACCGCCTCTCGCAGCATGCCTTCCGAATCGTAGTGAAAGCGCGCAATCGCGCCGTCCGGATAGGTCATGCTGCTGAGCGTCTCGCGCGGATTGGACGGGCCGGGCTCATAGCGGTAGACAGTCCGATGACCAGCCGCATCGGTGCGGCTCGTCAGCCGGCCGTATCGGTCGCGACCGAGATGCGTGTGCCGGCCGAGCGGATCCGTCCATCGATCGGGGCGTCCCGCTTCGTCATGGCGCCATGCGTGCGTTGCGCCATCCGGATCGGTCCGGCTGATGAGCAGGCCGCGCGGGTCGTAGCGAAAGCGCGTCTCGCCGAGCGGCCCCTCGAACGCAACCAGATTGCCCTCCGCGCTGAAATGCCAGTGCAGCGTGCCGAACGGATCGGTCCGCTCGATCAACTGCCCCGCCGCATTCCATCGATAGCGGCTCTCCCGTCCGTAGACGTCGACGATTTTCACGGGGCGCCCGCGCGCGTCGTATCGGTACTGGCTGATACGGCCGATCGGGTCCGTCCGCGCGGCCAGCCAGCCCCGCTCGTCGAAACTGGAGTGCGTCACCCGGCCCAGCGGGTCCTCCGACCGGATCAGCCGGTTCTCCGCATCGAACCAGCGCTGATACCGATGTCCGAGCGCGTCGATGTACGTCGTTCGCCGCTGCGCGTCGTCGTATTCGAAGCGATCGTCGTACAGCGCGGTATTCGTGCGAGTGGCGATCACCCGTCCGCGCTCGTCGTAGCGCAGCGCAACCTGGGTCGCGCCGCTGTCGCGCCAGTGATTCAGCCAGCCCTCGTCGGTATAGCCGAAATGAAATTCCCCCCGAAAGCGGCTGTGCACGTCGGTCAGGCGCTTGCCGTCGAAGCGATAGCGGACCAGCTCGCCCGCCCCGCCCGGCTGCTCCGACACGCTCTGCAACAGCCCTCGGGAATCGCAGGTGATCCACAGCGTCATCCCGCCGCTGTGCCGCACTTTGCAGAGGCGACCCAGCGCGTTGTATTCGAAATCGATCGTATTGCCGTTGCGGTCCTCGATGCGGGTCAGACGGGCGACGTCGTCCTTCGGGCTCGCCGGCTCGAAAATCAGCGATTGCTGCGAGCGCTCGTCGAAAACGACGGCGCGCGCGCGGTTGCCGTGCAACGCGTAGTGCGGCGCCCAGAAGTTGATCGCATTGAACGGCTCGTGCGGAACCGGATAAACGAGTTGCTGGCCGTCCGCATCGAAGAACGTGACGGTGGCCGGGCCGTCCGACGGCTGCCGATATCGAAGGCGCTGCGACCAGTTGCAGATCCATCTGTCTCCGAGCAGCCCGTCGACCGGCTGCCGCCCCGCGTAGGCGCGGCAAAGCGTGAGCGGCAGCACGTGCGGCCACGTGAAATCCGTCCGGTAGTCGGCGTAATCGCCCGTCGCCATGTCGATCGGCTCGCCGAGCAGTTCCCGGAGCACGCCGTCCAGCAAGCCGCCTTCCTTGGTGGCCGAGCGCATCATGATGATGTCCGTGGCCGTCAGCACCAGTTGCTCGAGAAGCGACACGTTCGCGTCGATCTTGCCGAACGTGCCGGTCGTCTCGTCCGCGCTGATCGTCGCGCAGCCCTCCTGAATGACCGCCGAGCACGTGACCTTGTGGCCGATGCGCGCGAGCGGCAGGCCGTTGACGGATACGGTCAGGCTGCCCTGCGCGATCTGCGGCGGGGGCGTGCCGGGGTCCTTGCTGCACGCCACGGGATCGGTCACGCGGGCGACCCGCCACCCTTCGAACGAGACGTTCGGCGAGCCGTCCGCGATCGCGCCCGTCACCGAGCCGGTATGGCCGATACCCTTCGCCACCGCGGCGCCCACAAAGCCGCCCACCGCGCCTGCGACGAATCCGACGACGAATGGGCCGGCCGCCGCGATTGCGACGGCGGCGGCGCCGCCCGTCGCCACGATCGCGGCGGCCGCGGCGGCAATGGCCACGCCGACGGCGATCCCCGCAATCAGCCCCGTGAGCGCGCCGATGAATGCGTTCTCATGGACGATCTTGTGTCCGACGCGAGCCGGCGCCTTGCCGGGCTTCGCGACCACGGGAAGCCCCAACTTGCCCAGCACCCACGTGACCGGACGATCAGCGCCGACCGCCTCGGCCAGCGCGCCGCCGAGCATCGCCCCGCCGAGCGGCGCGATCACGCGTCCGGCGAAGCACTCGAACGTGCCGGCCGCCCATGCGTTCGTGCCAGCCGCGGCAACCTGCGCCGCGTTGATCGCGAGCCCCGCGTGGGACACGGCCTGGACCGCGTCCGCATTGCTGCCTCGCTGCGCGAGCGCGGCGAGCTTCTGCCGGCTGTCCGACGTCGCGCCACTCTGCACTTCGCCCATGAGATCCAGTTCCTTGCCAAGTGACCGGAAAAACGGCGTCGACCGGCTGCATCACGAAGCCGGAAGTTGCGCGCTCCGATGGAATTTGAAGCTCGCCAACGCCGCGCCGATCTCCTCGCGGACGTGGTTCGGCAATTGGCCGGGGCTCGTGTAGGTCAGCGCCAGAACCAGTGGCGCATCGAGGACGATCACCGCCAACTGGTGAATGAGCAGGTCATCCTTGTTCCAGGTGAAGTCGAGAAACTGGCAGGGCCGCCCATCCAGCACGCCCGGCTCGTCGCGTTGCATTTGCAGCCCGCTCAGTTCCTTCCGATATTTCGCGCGTTGCACATTGACGTAATCGACGAATTCGACGCCGTAAGGCAGTTCGTCGCGCGTCAACACGAGGTTGCTGCCCGTCACTTCCGCCATCGCCGGCAGCAATGCATTGACGCTTCGGTCCAGCCACTGACCGGGCAATTCCAGATGTCCTTCGTTCACCGAATAACGCATGTCATGCCTCGATGTCGCGCGTGCCGACGCACGCAGAAAGAAAGGAAGTCGAGATAATCCGCCGTCCGCCGCCCGGCCGGACGCTCAGCTCTTCGAATTCAGTCCGATATGCGTGGGGCCGCTGATCTCGATCGTGCCGTCCGCCTTCATGTGGATCACGCTCGAGCCCACTTCGATGATGATTTCCGTCGCCGCCTTGAGGTGAATCTTTCCCTGACTGGACTGAATCTCGATATCGCCGACAGTGCCGGCAGCGCCCGGCTGAGGCCCGGTGGTCGTGATCGACGCGTTGCCGCCGATCACCTGGGCATGCGTGCCGGCGACGTTCTGCTTGTGGATGCCCTTGATGGTCTGCGTATGGTTTCCGCCGATCGTCTGCGTTCGCGCCCCCGTAATCGTGTGCGTCTGCGCGCCGCCGATCGTGACGATCTCGTCGGCGCCGATCGTCTTGGTTCTCGTCGCGCCGACGCTGTGCGATTCGTTGTGCTCGACCTCGATGCGCTGATTCTTTTCCGCGTGCAGCCAGATTTCTTCCTCGCCCTGCTTGTCGTCGAAGCGAATCGCATTGGCGTTGTCGGACGTTCCCTTGTGCGAGCGCGTCAGGAACCCGCTTTGCGTCGCCCCCGCCGGCAACGCCCATGGAGGCATGTTCTGCGCGTTGTAGACGCTCGATATGATCAGCGGGCGATCGGGATTGCCATCGAGGAACGCGACGACCACCTCATTGCCGATGCGCGGAATCTGCACCGAGCCGAACCCGCCGCCCGCCCATGGCTGACTGACCCGGACCCAGCAGGAACTGCCCTGATTTCGCTGCCCGATACGGTCCCAGTGAAACTGGATCTTCACTCGCCCCAGCGCATCGGTATGGATTTGCTCGCCCTTCGGCCCCACGACGATCGCGGTCTGCGGCCCCGGGATGATGGGGCGCTCATGCGCAAGCGCCGGCCGAAACGGAATCTTCTTGCGGATGCACTGGAAGCTTGCGTGGTATGCCCCTGATCCTTCGTTGGACTGATAGTTGTTGACGCCATGATGACGGACGTTCGTCAACAGGAACTGGCGGTCCTGCTTCGATCCGTTGTCATGATCGTAATGCGAGTTCAATTCAAAATAGTGGCCCGACGCAAGCATCCTGCCGGTGCTCGTACCCGAAAAAGTCTTGCCGCTTGCCGCGAGCGATTCCAGTCTGAATCGCGCCAGCTCCTCGCCTCGATCGGTCGAATCGAAGCCATGCAGGCCGACGTAGTCATAGATCTCGTACCGCTCGACCTCGCCCTGATTGACATTCGACTCGCCCGATACGTAGCGGCGGGCGGCGGGCACCTTATAGTCGTAGGCTTTCATGCTGACGGCGCTGGACATCAGTTGCCGCTGCGCCGCCCATTGCGTGACGACGGCTTCGTCCTCGAGAATCTCGCCGCTCGCATAACGCAGCGACGGCAGCCCGGCGATGGGCTTTGCGCGGGTCGAATCGTCGTCGATGATCAGTTTGTGTCCGTCCGCCGCGTGCTCGAAATAGAAAAAGAGCCCTTCCAGTTCCATCAGGCGCAGCACGAAGTTCAGATCCGTCTCCCGGTACTGCGTGCAATAGCTGTACGGCTTCAGCGTGCGGCCGGCGCGGAATTCGTAGGATGCGAGCGCCGAATATTGCGAAAACACTTCGTCGAGAATGTCGCGTGCGCTTTTGTCCTGGAATATCCGCGAATCGACCCGCCGCGACAGCATCCATAGCCACGGCTGCACCGTCGCGCTGTAGGTGGCGAGCCCGCCGTCGTTGCCCGTATGCGAGAACTGCGTGACGTAACCGTGAAAATGCCGCGCCGAACCGCCGACGATTCCGCTGGAGGGCTGAAGGGACACCGTGACGGCCTGCCCGATCATCTGCTTCAGCTCGATCATCGGATCGCGCGACGCGAGACCGAGTCTCATGTCGAACAGCACCGACAATCCCTCGCTGCACTGGAAATCGCTGAGGACCAGTTCGGATCGTCCGGAAAGCGGTGTTTTGATCGTCAGCAGGCGGCTGTTCTGCAGATTCATAAAACCTGCGATGTCGGACATTTTCATTATTTGCCCCCGGAATAGCCGATTAACGATCGGCGTATTTAAAGACGGCAAAATCATAGCGCACGACAACGCTGCCGAACCAGCATTTAAATAGCGCCGTTTCACACGGCCGCCACGATCGATCAGGCCGGTAAGTTTGACGGAACCCAGCCTCCCGAAAATCGCCGAGCCAGTAAATAGTTCATATCCCGGCATTTCAAAAAACCCCGGTTCGGCGTGCGCGACGCCCCTACTGGCTTTGTCATGCGCGGCGGATTATATTGACGCCGCGCGATGTCCGTAATCGCCGGGATGTGCGACAACGCGGAACGACTCCTCCACTCGAATACGCGAAGACCATGTCGAAGTCACCCGCTTTTTGGGAGCCGTATTGCCATCGCCCGGAGGCGGAATTCCATTTGTCGAATTTCGCCGCGAAAGTCCTGGGGCGCAATGCAGGCGTTGTGTTCTTCGACGGCATGAATGCGGCCCGCCTCAAGCAGGCGGTTCCCGATGCGCGTGGCGACACGCTGGATCTCGTCGTGGCCGTCGTCAGGTCCGCGGTCCTGCCGCCGGCCCCGTCCGAAACGGCCGACGCCCTGACGCTCGATCAACTCTCGCGTGAATGGAAGCAACGCATCGCCGCAAGCGCGCCGTCGGCCGAACCGTCTTTGCTGGGGCAAAGCGTGGCGCGGGCGCAAGGCTTCGCCGAGGGACACAAGACCGCATTCGACGCCGCCGCCGGCGGCGACACGTTCGGCCTGCTTGCGGGCGCCGTGTCGATTGCAGCGTTCATCGGCGGCGGCATCGCGCTTGCCCCGGTGCTCGGCGCGGCGGCGGGCGCGGCATCCCTGCTCCTGCTCGCCGACGACGGCTCGATGCTGCGCTACGAACTCAAGGGCGACGAAGTACGCCCAAAAAGGCTCGAAACATCTTGGCATGACAGAATGATCGAAACAGTCGGCCCGCTACTCGTGCTGCCCGATCTGGCGGTGAGCGGCACGCGAACGCTTGCGTCATTGCCGAAGGCCGCGCGGGAAGCCGGCGAAACTGCCGAAGGGGCAGCTCAAGGGGCGGCTCAAGCGACGAAGCGGCTCGCGACGCAACGCAATGCGCTCGACGCATTCAAACGCGCCTCTCTCGATCATCCGGACCGCGCAGCGCCGCAAGCGAGGATTCACCAGTTGCGGACCGACGCAAGCAGCCTCGCGACCCGCGTGCGCCACGCGCATCAAAAGGTGATGGCCGCCCGTCGAGCGCTGTTGCTGCTGCGCACCATCGAAGCGCCCGCATCCCTCGCATCGCTCTACGGTGCCAGCCCCCACGGAATAGAGCCGCCGGCGCCCGTTTCTCGAGGCGTGGGTTGGCTGCGGCATCAGATGGGCGAGCAGTCGCCCGGGCATCCCGATCACCCAGCGTATCTGCTGATTCCCGAGCGCCCGGTCGTCGAGGGTTCGAGCGGCGCGCCCGCGCCGGCCATGCAGTTTCACGTTGCTGTGGGCCATCATCCGGAAGGCGCGATGCGTGACGCATGACGACCTCGCGCCCGCGTCGTTCCTGAGCATGCCCGCCTGAACAGTCCCCGGCGCGCCAGCAGCTCAATCCACTATCAACAATCTGTATCGATAGATTTTTTGATGTGGCGCACATTATTTTGTCTTTGTTAGATGGATGTCACTTTCATCGATATCGACAGCCAGCTAACACACGCGCCCATGCCGCCCGCCTTCGTCCAGACCGTCGAAACCCGCTTTGCCGAGCTGACGCCCACGGCGAAGCGCATCGCGAGCTACATGCTCGCGAACCTCGAGCGGCTCGGCCTCGAAACCGCGGATCAGATCGCGCGTCAGACCGGCACGAGCGGCATTTCGGTCGGGCGCTTCCTGCGCAGCGTCGGCTATCGCAATCTCGACGACCTGAAGCGCGAGCTGCGCGGCGCAACCGAGCGCTCGTGGATGATCACCGACCGCCTCGACGAATACCGCCGCGTGACGGGCGCGGGCGCGGGTGCGCTGGCGCGCGTCGAAGCCGCGCCAAGCGGCACACCCGGCACGCCCAGCCCGCTCGACGACGCGCTCGCGCGCGAGCTCGATGCGATCCGCCATGTGTATCAGCTCGCGCGCACGCCGGCGTTCGCGCAAATCGCGGATCGCGTCGCGCAAGCCGACGCAGTGTTCATCCTCGGCATCCAGTCGACGCGCGGAATCAGCAACGCGTTCCACAGCTATCTCGAATACCTGCGTCCGCGCGTGTTCTACTCCGATGGCATGTCCGGCTCGTACGTCGATTCGTTGAATGCCGAATCCGCCGACCCGTATTGCATCGTCACCGATACGCGCGCGTACTCGCGGATCGCGCGGCGCTACTGCGAGGCGGCCGTCGCGCGCGGCGTGCGTTTCGCGCTCGTCACCGACGTCTACTGCCCGTGGGCGCGCGAGCTGCCGTGCGACCTGCTGCAAGTGAAGACCGACGTCGGCCAGTTCTGGGATTCGCTCGCGCCGCTCACGTGCCTGTTCAACCTGTTGATCAGCGCGGTCGTCGACCGGCTCGGCGATGCGATCGACGCCCGCGTCGCGCGCAACCGCGAGCTGCAGCGCGAGCTCGATCAATTCGAATCCTGAAGCCGCCGGAGACGCCGCCCTTGAAGACTTCCGCCCATCGCCTCGTCGAGATCACGCCGCACACGCATGGCGTCGACGTCGATCTCGTCTACGCGACCGATCGCAATCTGACCGGCAAGCCGATCTACCGGCGCGCGCATTGCCTGCTCATCGAGCCGGCCGAAGCCGCGCTGCGCCGCGCGGTTGCGGTCGCCGCGCAGATCGGCCTGCGGCTGCGGATCTACGATGCGTACCGGCCGCCGCGGGCGCAGCAAGTGCTGTGGGACTTCCTGCCCGATCCGGACTTCGTCGCCGATCTCGGCCGCGGCTCGAACCACAGCCGCGGCGCCGCGCTCGACCTGACGCTCGTCGACACGAACGGCGACGCGCTCGACATGGGCACGGACTTCGACGAGATGGTGGCCGCGTCGAATCATTGCCACGACGGCCTGCCCGAGCCCGTGCAGCGCAACCGGCTGCTGCTGCTCGGCGTGATGCACGCGGCCGGCTTCACGCACATCGCGAGCGAGTGGTGGCATTACGAGTTGCCCGGCTCGCGCGCGCTGCCGCTGATCGACGACGAAGCGAGCGGACCGTGGCGGCTGATGTGATCCCCGCCCGCAACGCTCGCACTACCCGCGACACGCCCGTCGCGAGCCCAACCGATTGCCCCACTCCGAACCCCTGCCTCATGGAGCGCATATGAAACTCTCGATGCCCAAGCTCGCCGCGGCGCTCGCCGCGCTTTGCACGTTCGCGGCCGTCCCGGCCCTCGATGCGCGCGCGGCGCCGCCGAAAGACATGTTCGTGATGGCCACGCTGCTCGACGAGTTCATCTCGCTCGATCCCGGCGAAATCTACGAGCTGGTGCCCGAGGAATACGTCGCGAACACCTACGACCGGCTCGTGCGAGTCGATCTCGCCGATCCGTCGAAGTTCAACGGCGACGTGGCGCAATCGTGGACGGTGAGCCCCGACGGCCTCACGTTCACGTTCAGGCTGCGCGCGGGCCTCACGTTCCATTCGGGCAACCCGCTCACGGCCGACGACGTCGCGTGGTCGATCCAGCGCGCGGCGCTGCTCGACAAGGGGCCGGCCGCGGTGCTCGCGGGCATCGGCCTCACGAAGGCGAACGCGCTCGCGAACGTGAAGAAGATCGACGACCTGACCGTCTCGGTCACGACCGACCGCAAGTACGCACCGACCTTCGTGCTGAACGTGCTCGGCTCATGGCCCGCGTCGATCGTCGACAGGAAGCTGCTGCTGTCGCACCAGCAGGGCAACGATTTCGGCAACGGCTGGCTGAAGACGCACGAGGCGGGCTCGGGCGCGTACCAGCTCGTCAAGTGGACGGCGGGCGACAGCATCGTGCTGCAGCGCTACGACCGCTACCGGCTGCCGCTCGCGATGAAGCGGATCGTGCTGCGGCACGTGCCGGAGGCGGCGAGCCAGCGGCTGCTGCTCGAAAGCGGCGACGTCGACGCGGCGCGCGACCTGAGCCCCGACGATCTCGCGGCCGTCGCGAAGAGCGGCAAGGCGAAGGTGACGCCGTCGCCGCAGGCGACGCTGCTGTACCTCGGCCTGAACACGAAGAACCCGACGCTCGCGAAGCCGGACGTGCAGGAAGCGCTGAAATGGCTCGTCGACTACAGCGGCATCCAGAGCCACGTCGTGAAGACCACGTACAAAGTCCATCAGACGTTCATGCCGGAAGGCTTCCTCGGCACGCTGAACGCGAATCCGTACAGGCTCGACGTCGCGAAGGCGAAGGCGCTGCTCGCGAAGGCCGGCGTGCCGAACGGCTTCACGGTGACGATGGACGTGCGCAACGACTATCCGTATACCGAGATCGCGCAGGCGGTGCAGGCGAACTTCGCGCAGGCGGGCGTCAAGGTGCAACTGATCCCGGGCGACAACAAGCAGACGCTCGCGAAGTACCGCGCGCGCCAGCACGACATCTACATCGGCGAATGGTCGGCCGATTACATCGATCCGCACAGCAATGCGCAGGGCTTCGCCTGGAACCCGGACAATTCGGATCAGTCCAGCTACAAGATGCTCGCGTGGCGCAACGCGTGGAACATCCCGCAACTGACCGCGCAAACCGACGCGGCGCTCGCGGAGCCGTCCGCCGCGAAGCGCGCGCAGTTGTATCAGGCGATGCAGAAGGACGTGCTCGCGAAATCGCCGTTCGCGATCCTGTTCGAGAAGGTCGCGCAGGTCGCGACGCGGCCCGGCGTGAGCGGCCTCGAAGTCGGCCCGATCAACGATCTCGTGTCGTATCGCAGTCTGAAGAAGCAGTGACGCCGTACCGGAACCACGACATGTCGACACCCGCCACTCCTCTCGAAGCGCTCCGCACGCTGCCCGCGCGGCGGCCCGGCGTGCGCTGGGCGCTGCGCGTGCTGCGCTGGGCGCTCACGCTCGCCGTGACGTTCGCCGGGCTCCTCGCGCTCACGTTCGTGATCGGCCGCGAGGTTCCGATCGACCCGGTGCTCGCCGTGCTCGGCGACCGCGCGTCGCCGCAGGCCTACGCGGCCGAGCGCATCGCGCTCGGGCTCGACAAGCCGCTTGCGACGCAGTTCATGATCTACGCGCGCGACGTGCTGCACGGCGATCTCGGCATGTCGCTGCTGACGTCGAACCCGGTGCTCGACGACATCAAGCGCGTGTTCCCCGCGACGCTCGAGCTCGCGACGCTCGCGACGCTGATCGGCATCGCGCTCGGCGTGCCGCTCGGCGTCGCGGCGGCGGTGAAGCACAACCGGCCGATCGATCACGTCGCGCGCTTCGTCGGCCTCATCGGCAACTCGGTGCCGGTGTTCTGGCTGGGACTGATGGGCCTCCTGCTGTTCTACGCGCGGCTGCATTGGGTTGCGGGACCGGGGCGGCTCGATCCGGTCTACGACGGGATGGTCGACACGCGCACGGGCAGCCTCCTGATCGACGCGGCGCTCGCCGGCGAGTGGGACGTGCTGCGCAACGCGCTGTCGCACATCGCGCTGCCCGCCGCGATCCTCGGCTACTACTCGGTTGCGTACCTGAGCCGGATGACCCGCTCGTTCATGCTCGATCAACTGAACCAGGAATACATCGTCACCGCGCGCGCGAAGGGGCTCGCCGAGCGCCGCGTGATCTGGCGGCACGCGTTCGGCAACATCGCGGTGCCGCTGCTGACCGTGATCGCGCTCACGTACAGCAACCTGCTCGAAGGCTCGGTGCTCACCGAGATCGTGTTCGCGTGGCCCGGCATCGGCTCGTATCTGACGGGCGCGCTGCTGAACGCCGACATGAACGCGGTGCTCGGCTGCACGCTCGTGATCGGCGTCATGTTCATCACGATCAATCTGCTGACCGACGCGCTCTACCGCGTGTTCGATCCGCGCGCCCGCTGATCCGGCGCGCGCCGCGCCCGTCCGTCCGTCCGTTCGAATTCATCATGCACATGAACGCTCCATCCGATCGCTCCGCTCCGACTCCCGCCGCGGCGACGCTGCGCGCGTGGCTCCTGTCCGACGCGCCCGCGTCGCGCCGGCAGGCGACGCTCGGCCTCGCGTACCGCCGCTGGCGCCGTTTCGCCGGCAATCCGCTGAACCTCTTCGGGCTCGCGATCCTCGCCATGCTCGTCGCGGTCGCGCTCGTCGCGCCGCTCGTCATGCCGCACGATCCGCTGCGCCAGGTGCTCGCCGACCGGCTGCTGCCGCCCGGCTCGCCGTCGCACTGGCTCGGCACCGACCAGCTCGGCCGCGACATTCTCTCGCGCCTCGTCGCAGGCTCGCGGCTCACGCTCGGCATCGCGATCCTCGTTGTCGCGATCGTCGTGCCGATCGGGCTCGCGATCGGCACGACGGCCGGCTACTGCGGCGGCCTCGTCGACAGCGCGCTGATGCGGATCACCGACGTCGCGCTCGCGTTCCCGAAGATCGTGCTCGCGCTCGCGTTCGCGGCGGCGCTCGGGCCGGGCGTCGTCAACGCGGTCGTCGCGATCTCGATCACTGCGTGGCCCGCGTACGCGCGGCTCGCGCGCGCGGAGACGCTGCGCATCGCGAACGCGGACTTCATCCACGCGGCGCGGCTGCAAGGCGCGTCCGATCTGCGGATCGTGCTGCGCCATGTCGTGCCGCTCTGCCTGTCGTCGGTGATCGTGCGCGCGACGCTCGACATGGCGGGCATCATCCTGACCGTCGCGGGCCTGGGCTTTCTCGGGCTCGGCGCGCAGCCGCCGAGCCCCGAATGGGGCTTCATGGTCGCGTCCGGCCGCAACGTGCTGCTCGACGCGTGGTGGGTCGCGACGCTGCCGGGCGCGGCGATCCTCGTCGTCAGCATCGCGCTCAACCTGCTCGGCGACGGTCTGCGCGACGTCTTCGATCCGCGTCATGGAGCCTGACATGTCCGCTTGCCCCGCTTCCCCGAACACGCCGCCGCTCTGCGAGATCGACGGGCTGCAGATCGGGTTTCGCACGCACGACGGCACGCTCGTCGAGGCCGTGCGCGATCTGTCGCTCACGCTCGCGCCGGGCGAGCGGCTCAGCATCGTCGGCGAATCCGGCTCCGGCAAGTCGCTGACGGGCCGCGCGCTGCTCGGCCTGCTGCCCGCAGCCGCGCAGTGGCGCGCCAGGACGCTGCGCTTCGAAGGCCGCGACCTGCTCGCGCTCGGCGCGCGCGAGCGGCGCAAGCTGTGCGGCGGCGCGATGGGGATGATCCTGCAGGACCCGAAATATTCGCTGAACCCGGTGATGACGGTCGGCAAGCAGATGGCCGAGGCGTTCCGGCTGCGCGAGCCCCGCCTGCGCGGCCGCGCGCTGCGCGCGCGGATCGTCGATGCGCTCGCGTCGGTCGAGATCCGCGATCCGGCGCGCGTCGCCGACGCGTATCCGCACGAGCTGTCGGGCGGGATGGGCCAGCGCGTGATGATCGCGATGATGGTGTCGACGGGCCCGCGCCTGCTCGTCGCCGACGAGCCGACCTCGGCGCTCGACGTCGCGGTGTCGATGCAGGTGCTCGCGGTGCTCGACAACATGATCGCGCGCCATCGCACGGGCCTCGTGTTCATCAGCCACGACCTGCCGCTCGTGACGTCGTTCTGTGATCGCGTCGCGGTGATGTACGCGGGGCGCATCGTCGAGACGTGCGCGGCGCGCGACCTCGTCCGCGCGACGCACCCGTACACGCGCGGCCTGCTCGCCGCGACGCCGCCGCTCGCGAATCCGCCCGACGAGCTGCCGGTGCTCGAGCGCGATCCGGCATGGTTGACGGAGGCGGCACGATGAGCGGCGCACCGATGATCGACATCCACGACGTATCGATCCGCTTTCCGACCCGCACCGGCCACGTCGACGCGGTGCGCGGCGCGAGTCTCGCCGTCGCCGCGGGCGAGGCGTTCGGGCTCGTCGGCGAATCCGGCTCCGGCAAGTCGACGCTGCTGCGCGCGCTGACGGGCCTCGTGCCGCTCGCGGGCGGCACGCTGTCGATCGACGCGCGGCCGGTCGGCGGCAAGCTCGACCGCGCGTTCCGGCGCGACGTGCAGATGGTGTTTCAGGACCCCTATGCGTCGCTGCACCCGCGCTTCACAGTCGACGAGACGCTGCGCGAGCCGCTCGCGATCCACCGGATGCCGGACGCTGACGAGCGAATCGCGCGCGCGCTCGCCGAAGTCGGCCTCGGCCCCGCGTTCCGCTTTCGCTATCCGCATCAACTGTCGGGCGGCCAGCGGCAGCGCGTCGCGATCGCGCGCGCGCTGATCGTCGAGCCGCGCGTGCTGCTGCTCGACGAGCCGACGTCGGCGCTCGACGTGTCGGTGCAGGCGGAAATCCTGAATCTGCTGAAACGGCTGCATCGCGAGCGCGGGCTGACAATGATGCTCGTGAGCCACAACCTCGCCGTCGTCGGGTTCCTGTGCAGCCGCGTCGCGGTGATGCGCGACGGCGCGCTCGTCGAGCAGCTCGGGATCGCCGACGTGCGCGCGGCGCACGTCGGCACCGAGTACACGCGCACGCTGCTGCGCGCGACGCAAGGCTATCGGCGCGCGGGCTGACCGATCGCGGCGCGCCTCGTCGCCGCATCGGACGCGCCGCCCGGTCAGTCGCGATTCGCGTCGAGCCACGCGCTGAAGCGCTGGATCTTCTGCTGTCGCGCGACGCTATCCGGATACACGAAGTAATAACGCGCGCCCGTCTTCTGCACGATGTCGAGCGGCGTCGCGAGCCGCCGCGCGGCGAGATCCTCTTCGCTGAGCGTGAGATCGCCCAGCGCGACGCCGAAGCCCTGCGTCGCGGCGCTCGTCGCGAGATCGAGCGAATCGAAGCTCGGCCCGCGATCCGGATCGACGTCGGCCACGCCCGCGTATTCGAGCCACCGGCGCCAGTCGCGATGATCGCGCGTCGGATGCAGCAGCGTATGGCGCGCGAGGTCGCCGGCGTGCGCAAGCGGCCTGTCCTTCAGCCAATCCGGCGAGCATACGGGCGTGAGCCGCTCGTCGAACAGCGGCACGGCCGTCACGTCCGGGCCGGGCGACGTCCCGTAGACGATCGCCGCATCGAACGGCTCGCTCTGGAAGTCGACGTCGTGCCGCCAGGTGGTCGTCATCTGCACGTGCAGGTCCGGATGCTCGCGCTGGAAGCGCATGATGCGCGGCAGCACCCAGCGCATCACGCAGGTCGGCACCTTCAGCGCGAGATCGGTGCGCTGCCGCGTGAGCTTCAGCGAAATGTCCTCGATCCGCGCGAAGCTCTCGACGACGACGGGCAGCAGTTGCTCGCCCTCCGCCGTCAGCGTGAGGCCGCGCGCGTGGCGCATGAAGAGCGGAAAGCCGTAATGCGCTTCGAGCGACTGGATCTGGCGGCTGATCGCCCCTTGCGTCACGCATAGCGCGTCGGCGGCTCGCGTGAAGCTGCGATGGCGCGCGACCGTCGCGAAGATCTGCAGGGCGTTCAAGGGCGGGAGGCGGCGCATGGCGGTCGACGACGAAACTCGGGAGACTCGGAGACGCGCAGGCAATTCGGCACGCGATGCCTGCGGGCGAGCCGTCACGATAAGCGAAATGCGGGCGTTGCGCGAGCACCGGCGTCGGACGTCGCGTCGCCACGCCCTCGCCGCACGCGCAGCGAGGCCGGGCCGGCATGGTTCGAATGCATCGAACAGGCATTGAAACAGGCGTTGCCGCGGGCTTGCGCACGCGATTCGGGCGTTGCCGAACCCGGTTTGGGCGCACCTTCATCGCGCCGCTATCGCAGACGATCGCAGACGATCGCAGGCATCAGCGCCGCGAATCGCGTCACGTGCGACAAACAGGCCGCACTGCCCGCTGGCCACGTCACGCGTTGCGTGTTGTCGGAGCCGATGTCGACGGCGATGTCGCGCCGGATAGCCGGCGCGCGGCAGACCACCGCTCGCGGCGCGACGATACGGGCATCCGCTCGCGGCGCACACGAACACGACCGGACTCCTACCGGACGCTCGAATGGCGACGCGCGCGGCCGCGCGCCGTCAGGCGAATGCCCGCGCGGCGATCCGCGCCGCCGCCGCGATCACGTCGTCGCGCACCGGCGCGTTCTGACTGCGCATCGTCGTGTAGACGACGAACACGATCGGCGCGCGATCCGGCGGATACGCGACGCCGATGTCGTTCCCCGTCCCGTAATCGCCCGTGCCCGTCTTGTCGGCGACGCGCCAGCCGGCCGGCACGCCCGCGCGGAGCCGCGCGTCGCCCGTCTTGTTGCCGAGCATCCACGCGTTGAGCTGCGCGCGCTGCGCGGCCCCGAGCGCATCGCCCGCGAGCAGCCGGCGCACGCTCGCGGCCATCGCGGCGGGCGTCGTCGTATCGCGCTCGTCGCCGGGAATCGCCGTGTTCAGCTCGGTCTCGCGGCGATCGAGGCGGAACGTCGCGTCGCCGATCGAGCGCGCATACGCGGTGACGGCCTGCGGGCCGCCGAGCAGATCGATCAGCAGGTTCGCCGCGGTGTTGTCGCTGTACTGGAGCGTCGCCGCGCACAGCTCGGCGACCGTCATGCCGGCGCCCACGTGCCGCTCGGTGATCGGCGAATAGCGGACGAGGTCGCGCTTCGCGTACGGAATCCGTCGCTGCAGCAGCGCGGCGTCGTCGGCGCTGCGCGCGAGTACCGCAGCCGAGAGCATCATCTTGAACGTGCTGCAGAACGGAAAGCGCTCATCGGCGCGATGCGCGATGCGCGCGCCTGTCGCGGTATCGAGCGCGACGAAGCCGAGGCGGCCGTCGAACGTCGATTCGAGTTCGCGCAATTGCCGCTCGGCGGCGACGTTTTTCGAGTTGCCGCGCAGCGGCGCACATGCGCCGGCGAGCGGTGCGGAAACGGCTGCAACGAGCAGCGAGCGGCGTAACGGAGAATGATTCATCAGGTGGATAGCGAGGAGATTGAACGGGCGTGAATCGCGCCGCGATGCCCGTGCACTGACATCGCGACCCGCAAGCGTATCAGCTCTCGTCACACGAATGCGTGCGGATTTGTGAGCGCCCCCGCGCACGATGTCGTGCGACGCACGTCGGCCCGGCGCACGCGTTTCGCTATCCCTGCTGCCGGCCCGCCAGGTACTGCATCGGATTGACGGGCTTGCCGTCGCGCCGCACCTCGAACAGCATCCCGGCGCGCATGCTGTCGCCGGAGCCCATCTCGGCGATCTGTTCGCCCTGCTGAACGACGTCGCCCGTCTTCACGAGCACCTTGCGGTTATGCGCGTAAGCAGTCAGAAAATCCGCGTTGTGCTGGACGAGGATCAGCGTGCCGTAGCCGTTCAGGCCCGTGCCCGCATACATCACGCGGCCGGACGCCGCCGCGCGCACCGGGTCGCCCGCGTGCCCGACGATCCGGATGCCGCGATTGCGGCCGGGCTGGAATGTTTCGACGACCGCGCCCTTCGCCGGCCAGGCCAGCGCGATCGACTGCGCGTGCCGCTTCGTTTCCTGGACGACGCGATGGTCCGCCGCGCGCTCCGCGGCGCTTTCGGGCGCCGATGCGGGCTGCGATGCGTCGGCCGATGACGCCGCCGCGCCGGCAACGGGCGCGACGCGCGCGCCACTTGCCGACTGAGAGGCGGCCGCGCGCTCCGCGCCCGGCGGCGCGATCCGCAGCACCTGCCCGACGCCGATCCGGGTCCGCCGGCCCATCCGATTCCAGCTCTGCAGATCGCGCACGGCGCAGCCGTTCGCATCCGCGATCGCCGACAGCGTATCGCCGGGCTTCACGACGTAGCGCGTCGCGACGGGCGCCGGCGCGGCCGCCTGCTCCTGATGCTGCGCCGCGTCGCCCGGCGGCGGCGCGGCCGCGGGCTGCGCGGCGCTTGCCGACGACGCGGCGGCGGCCGCGCCGGCGAGCGTATCGGTCGGCGTGACGGGCGACGTGGTCGCACAGCCCGCGACGACGAGCGCGGCGGCCACGCCGGATAGCCACGCAACACTGCGGTCGATCTCGCTCTTGCTCTTGCTCATGCTCGAGACAACTCCGGTCATTGAATTTTCCGAGCATCTCAAAATTCGTCAGGAGCGCGTGTAACCGGATGCAAGAATGATGACAAAATCGCAGCGGGAATTGCGGCAGCAGAAATTGAGTGGATCAAATCTTATGGCGAACGAAATAATTCGCCGATGCGACGCAACGCGCGCGGCCTCGACGCGCGACAAACCGGCGTGCAGCGGATGTGCGCGCGCTCGGAGGGCCGCATGCGTCACGGGTCCGGCGTGGTCAGCGTCGAATACGCGAAAGCGATGCCGCAACAGAGAAAGAAGATATGCAACGCGACCTTGAACGCCAGCAGCCAAGACGAGTTGCTTCGCATGCGCGACTCCATGTCGACGAACGAGCGGACATGATGCGCGGCAATTCGTCGCACGAAAATGCGGAACCCGCGAAGCGGGCCTCAGGCACTGCCTGACCGCGACGGCCCGCAATCCTGTTACCTTATCGGCCATTACAACGACAACGCAAGTCAGCCCCATGCGATTCGACCTGACCGATCTGCGACTCTTCCTGCACGTCTGCGAAGCCGGCAGCATCACGGGAGGCGCCGAGCGCGCGCACATGACGCTGCAATCCGCGAGCGAGCGGATCCGCGGCATGGAAGAAGAGCTTGGCGTGCCGCTCCTGCAGCGCGCAAAGCGCGGCACGCGCGCGACCGAAGCCGGCCACGCGCTCGAGCATCATGCGCGCGTCGTGCTGCAGCAGATCGACCACATGCGCGGCGAATTGCAGCAGTTCGGCGCAGGGTTGCGCGGCCATATTCGCCTGCTCAGCAACACCGCCGCGCTCAGCGAATACCTGCCCGACGCGCTCGCCGAATATCTGCCGCGCCATCCGAAGCTGTCGGTGAGCGTCGAGGAACGGTCGAGCCAGGAGATCGTTCATGCGATCCGCGGCAAGACCGCGGATTTCGGGATCGTCGCCGATTCGGTCGGCCTCGACGGGCTCGAGCAGATGCCGTTTCGCGAGGACTGGCTGATCGCCGTCGCGGCGCTCGACCACCCGCTCGCCGCGCGCGAGCGGGTGGCGTTCGCGGAACTCGTCGATGCCGGCTTCATCGGCATGACGGACGGCAGCGCACTGCAGGTCCATCTCGCCGAGCAGGCGAAGGCGCTCGGCAAGCGAATCGACTATCGCGTCCAGTTGAAGAGCTTCGACGCGATCTGCCGGCTGATCGAGCGCGGCGTCGGGATCGGCATCGTGTCGCGCCACGCGGCGCTGCGCGCGCAGCAGACGATGCAGATCCGGCTGATCGAGCTGACGGACCCGTGGGCGCACCGCCGGCTGACGATCTGCGCGCGCAGCTTCGACGAGTTGCCGAAGTACACGCGCGACTTCATCGCGTTTCTCGCGCCCGATCCGGGCAAAGGCGAGTCGTTCGCGGCCTGATTGCGGCCTGATTGCGGCCGCTCGGCGGCAGGCGTTCGTCGGTCGCCGTTCGCTTGCGGCTCAGAAATACGGCGCGAACCGCGAGGCGGCGCGTTCTCACGCGCGCAGTTCGGTGCCGCCGGATGAATCAGAACTTGTGGCGGATCGCCGCGCGGACCGCGAACTGGTTCGCCGACGCCGAAGGGCCATCCGTCCCGACGACGTAGCCGCCGTCCGCGATCGTGCCCGTCTTGTCGCCCGCGACCTTCTGGTATGCGCCCTGCAGATAGACGTCGGTGCGCTTCGACAGGTTGTAGTCCGCCATCAGCCCGACCGTGTGGTACTTCGGCTTCACGGTGCCCGCGGCCGCGTCGAACTTGCCGTCCGTGTACACGTACTGCGCGCCGATGTAGAGCGCCGGCGTCAACTGGTACTTGCCGTTGATTTCGAAGTTCTGGAACTTCGTCGCGGTCAGGCCGAGGCCCGCGAACGTCGCCGTCGGCAGATAGGCCGTCGAGACCGGGTTCTTCACGTCGGTCTTCGTATAGACGAAGCCGACCGTCGCCGGGCCGAACGTGTAGTTGACGCCGCCGCCGAAGATGCGCAGGCGGTCGGCCGTGAAGTTCGCGTCGTTGTCGGCGATCGCGCCGCCCGCGGTCTTGCCCGGGTTGTTCGCCTGCAGATACGCGGCCGCGAGTTGCAGGCCGCCCAGCGTGTACGCGGCGCCGATGCTGTATTGACGGTTGTTCGAGAAGCCCGTCGCATTGCTGAAGCTGTACGTGCCGCCGACTTGCAGGCCGTTCCAGTCCGGGCTCGCGTACTTGATCGTGTTGTTCACACGGAACGAGTTATCCGTGTTGTCGTTGTCGAACGGGTGCGAGAACAGCGTGCCGCCCCAGTTGCCGTTCGCGGTCAGCGGCGCGAGGTAGTCGACGACCGAATCGTACTGGCGGCCGAGCGTGAGCGAACCGTATTGCGCATGCGACAGGCCGACGAACGCCTGGCGGCCGAACATCCGGCCGCCCTGGCCGAGCCGGCCGTTGTTCACGTCGAAGCCGTTTTCCAGCGTGAAGATGGCCTTCAGGCCGCCGCCCAGGTCTTCCGAGCCGCGCAGGCCCCAGCGGCTGCCTTGCGCAAAGCCGCTCGCGAGTTGGTAGTTGCTCTTGCCGACGCCGTTGACGTTCACGTTGCTCGTGTAGTTGAAGCCCTCGTCGATCACGCCGTACAGCGTGACGCTGCTTTGGGCGAAAACCGGCGCGGCGAAGGCGAGCAATGCGGCAGCGGAAATGACGTGCTTTTTCATTATCGATGTCTCCAGACCTTGATTCGGCGGCCTCGCGAATGCCAGGCCGCCACGATGCGTTCGGCGTTTCTGCGCCCCGTCCTGGGGCATTTCAGCGCATCCCGTCGCTACGGTCCGTATCGCGGGATTACTGCGGTGGGGGAAATACTGTCATGCAAAAAATGCAGCGTCCATGTTGGTGCATCACTTTTTTTACATTCCGTTGCGTATTGCCAACTGATGCACCGGGGTTTTGTCAGAATCGTTTGTAACTTCGCGTAAACCCGTAACCCTCGCCATCGATGGCACAATGCGCGACCATCGTCGTCTGAATCCAATCATGTAGCGATGCCGCACTTCGTCATGCGCCGTTTGTCCGTCCCCGTTTTTGCCGCCCAGGCCCCGCACCGCGTCCGCCGCGCGTCGCGCACACGCGACGCCGCATGAACGCCGCGCCAGCCCAACGCTACGCCGAGCTCGACTTCTTCCGCGGTCTCGTGCTGCTCGTCATCGTCGTCGATCACATCGGCGGCAGCATGCTGTCGCGCGTCACGCTGCACGCGTACGCGCTGTGCGACGCGGCCGAGGTGTTCGTCTTCCTCGGCGGCTTCGCGACCGCGATCGCGTACAACTCGCTCGCCGCGCGCCACACCGAGGCCGCCGCGCGCCAGCGCTTCATCAAACGCGCGTTTGAAATCTATCGCGCGTTCCTGTTCACGGCCGGCCTGATGCTTTTCATCACGGCGGTGCTGAACGCGTTCGCGATCGACGCGCCGAACATGCCGACCAACGATCTCGACGGGCTGATGCACGCGCCGCTCGCCGCGCTGCGCGACATCCTGCTGCTCAGGCGCCAGCCGTATCTCGCGTCGGTGCTGCCGATGTACGCGTTCTTCGCGCTGCTCGTGCCGCTCGCGCTGCCCGTCGCGCGCGGCCGCTGGTGGTGGCTGCTCGTCGCCGCGAGCGCCGCGACGTGGCTCGCCGCGCGCAAGATCGCCGGCTATCTGCCGACCGTCGACGGCGTGCCGTGGGACTTCAATCCGTTCGCGTGGCAGTTCCTGTTCGTGCTCGGCATCATCGCGCGCTGCCAGCCGATCTACCTGGTGCTCGCGAAACGGCCGGTCGGCTGGTTCGCGACCGCGGCCGCGCTCGTCGTCGTCGCGGCGGGCGCGTACTACCGGCTGCGCGTCGAGCCGTTCCCGACCGATCCGTCGATCAAGCAGAATCTCGGCGCGCTGCGGCTCGCGAACTTCATCGCGATCGCCTGGCTCGCCGCGAAGCTCGTCCATCTCGGCTGGATGCACCGGATCGCGCGGGCGATGCCGTGGATCGGCACGATCGGCCGTCAGGGCCTGCTGTGCTTCGTCGCCGGCACGGGCATTTCGCTGCTCGTCGATTCGCTGCTGTACACGGCGACGGACGGCTATCTGGATGTGCGGCTCGGCCTCGTCGCCGACGCGGCCGCGGTCGGCCTGCTGTATGTCGTCGCGAAGCTGTACGCGCCGCTCGTCGCGCGGGCGTCCGGCTTCGTCCGGCAATCGCGGCGGCGGCGGCCGCTGCGGCTGCCATTGCGACTGCCGCTGCGCCGCCCGAGACGCTGAAAGTCCGCATACGGCCGTCATTCGCCGCTGCTAGCATATCCGCGTCCATACCCATTACGCCGTCATGCGCCGATTCGTCCCGCCTCTCGTCGCGCTGCTCGCCGCCGCGCTCACCGTCGCCGCGCACGCGGCCCCCGCCAGCAGCATCGTCACCCGCACGTTCCGCTCGCCCGCGCTGCACCGAGACTGGTCGTACTCCGTCTATCTGCCGGCCGGCTACAACCCGGAAGGCGCGCGCTATCCCGTGCTGTATCTGCTGCACGGCAACGCCGGCAACGCGAACGACTGGATCACGCAGGGCCGCCTGCAGCTCACCGCCGACGCGCTGATCGAGCGCCGCGACATTCCGCCCGTCGTGATCGTGATGCCGCAAGGCGGCACCGACTGGTACGTCGATCGCAAGGAAAAGATGCAGAGCGCGTTTCTCGACGACCTGATTCCCGACGTCGAAGCGCATTACGCGGTGTCGAACCAGCGCGCGGGACGGGCGATCGGCGGCGTGTCGATGGGGGGCTACGGCGCGCTGCGCTTCGCGTTCCTCGAGCCGGAGCGCTTCTGCGGCGCGATGCTGCTGAGCCCCGCGATCTATGCGAACGAGCCGCCCTCGAGCTCCGCCGCGCGCTACGTCGGCGTGTTCGGCGACCGGCAGTTCGATCCGAAGGTCTGGCACGAGCTCAATTATCCGGCGCTGTGGCGCAGCTACTTCGCGCAGCCGCTGCGGCTGCGGATGTTCATCGCCGCGGGCGACGACGACCTGTCGATCCAGGCCGAATCGAGCGCGCTCTACACGAGCCTGCGGCGCGCGCAGAATCCCGCCGCGCTGCGGATCGTCGACGGCGCGCATACATGGGACGTGTGGCGCCGCCTGATCGGCCCCGCGCTCAAGTACACGCTCGAATGCGTCAAGTGAATGCGCGTGCGACGCGGCACGCGGCGAGATCCCACGCCGCGCAGCCGACGCTCTTGAAGAACACGGGGGCGCCTGGCGCCGGCCCGGTCGATGTCGATGTCGATGCCGATGCCGAAGCGGGCACGGTCGCCGCCGCGCGCGCTTCGTCCTGCGCGCGCAGCGCGTCGGCGAGCGAGCGCACGCGCGCCCAGTCGACGCCCGCGGCGATCAGGTCGCCCGCCTCGTGGCGCGCGCCCGCCGGATCGTCGACGTAGAGCGCGCTGCCCGCGATCGTCCGTGCGCCGACCTCGGCCGCGTCGGGCGTGAACGCGCCGACGCCGACGACGAGCCGCCCCGCCCGCGCCGCCTCGTCGTACACGGGCGTCGCGCTCGTCGTCGACGTGATGACTGCGTCGAGCGTGTCGGGCAGCGCGTCGCCGCTAAGCGGCTCGAGCGTCGGCAGCACCGTTCGCAGACGCTCGCAGAACGCCGCCGCCCGTGCAGCCGCGCGCGCCTTTACGCGCACGCGCACGCCGGGAAACAGCGTGGCGAGCGCGTCGACGTGGTGCGCCGCCTGCGTGCCGGCGCCGATCAGCAGCACGTCGCGCGGCGCGGTGGCGAGGAACGTGCGGATCGCGAGCAGCGTGACCGCGGCCGTCCGGCGGCTGGTGACGGTCGGCCCGTCGAGCGCGAAGAGCGGCGCGCCCGTCGTCGGATCGACGACGCTCACCTGCCCCTGGATCGTCGGCAGATCGCCGCCGCGGTTGCGCGGGCATACGGTCACGAGCTTGTGGATCGCGAGATCGGGCGCCGACGCGGGCATCGACAGCATGACCCCGCCTTCGTTGAGCGGCACGACGAGCCGCGCCGGGCTCGCGATGCGGCCCGCGGCCGCATCGAGCGCCGCCGCGCGCAACGCGTCGACCAGCTCGGCGAAAGGCGTGACGCGCGCCGTCTGCGCCGCGTCGAAAACCGCTGTCGTCATCGTGGGTGTCCTCTTGTCCAAGGTGGGAATCCAAGGCGTGTCGGCCCCAGGGTCGGGCCGCGCGGCGGATGCCCGGCGATGCCTTGCCGCCGCGCTTCGGCTGCACATTCGCGTTGCCGGCGGCGCCGGGCGTCGCGACATCAGTATCACCGATGGACGCCGGTTCGCAAGCGTTCAGCCGCCCGCGCAAGCGCGGCCGGCCGACGCCGCGAGACCGTGCGACGCCGCGGCGCCGTCACGCGCCGTCGTCAGGCACATCGAGCCCCAGCGCGTCGATTACTTCGCGCGCGTGGCGAAACGCCTCGACGGCCGCCGGCGCGCCCGCATACAGCGCGCTGTGCAGCAGCACCTCGCGAATCTCGACGAGGGTCGCGCCGTTGTTCAGCGCGCCACGCACATGCCCCTTGAGCTCGTGGCCGCGGCCGAGCGCGGCGAGCATCGCGCAGGTGCAGAGGCTGCGCGTCTTCAGGTCGATGCCGCCGCGCTGCCACGTGCTGCCCCACGCGTGCTCGTTCAGCCAGTCCTGCAACGGCCGCGAAAAGCCGTCCAGATTGCTCATCGCGCGCTCGACGAACGCGTCGCCCATCACCTGTGTCCGGCGCGCCTTGCCTTGCTCGCGGTCTCGTTCGCTCATGCCGCTCTATATGAACGCGTCCCGTTTGCAACAGTTCTCGTGTGTTCCGACAGACAGGATGGGCTGCAGCTCTATATTCGGCCTTGATGCAGTCGATATTGCCGCTGCGGGCCCCTATGAAATCCGCTGGCCCGCGCCTCACTCTCCTAACGAGCTCAAAGCTCTTGGTGACATTCAGGCTTGGCGGGCCCAGGTCCTACCTGGCTCGTCATCACACTCGATTGCTGCGCAACCTTTCGACGTTCACCCTGTGTAAATGTTGATCTTCTACCTCGCAGGAACCGATTAGACTGGTTTCACGCTGATGTAGTCCTTTCGATACGCTCGCTCATGAGCGAGTACCGCCCAGATCGTTCGCGCCGTCTTGTTGGCCAGTGCGACGATCACGACATTCGTCGGCCGTCGCTTCTTGATCTGCTCAACCCACGGCCCAGGCTCCTTCGCGTGCGTCAGTACGCTTCGTGCGCCGTGAATCAGCAACGTCCGCAGATACGTGTCGCCTCTCTTGCTGATTCCATGCAGATTCACCTTGCCGCCAGAACCTGTCTGCTTGGGCACCAAACCCGCCCACGCCGCAAATTCCCGCCCCGATCTGAACGCTTTCGGATCGCCCATCATGGCCACTGCAGCGGTCGCCGTCAGCAACCCCACGCCAGGAATCTCGCTGATCGCCTGCACCGCCCGGTCTTCCTTCTTCCATTCGCGCATCCGACGCTCGATCTCGGCAACCTGCTCGTCCAGTCTCGCCAACCCGCTCCACTGCTCGCGCAGCGTTTCGATCAGTGCCGCTGGCAGACGCTCCGCGATCCGGCTAAGCGCCGCCGGTATCTCCTTGTCCAGTGCCGCCCGGCCCTTGCTCATCACTTCGCCGTATTCCGTCAGCAATCCACGCAGCCCGTTGATCTGCATCGTGCGGAACTTCACCAACTGCTCGCGCATCCGATGCAGCGCCAACATCGCCTGCTGCATTTCCGTCTTCACCGCTATCGGCTTGCCCGGCTGCTGCACTGCCAGCCATATCGCTCTCGCGTCTGCCGCATCGTTCTTGTTACGGATGTTGAACGCCTTCACGAACTCCGCCGGCATCAGCCTGACCTCATGACCCATCTGCTTTAGCGCTCGGGCCCAGTGGTGCGCACCGCCACACGCCTCCATCCCAATTACGCACCGATCACGATTCACGAAGTGCTCCAGGAACTTCGCTCGCTTGATCGCCTTGTTCACAATCTCGCCGCTTGCCTGATCAACGTAATGCACCTGGAATACGTTCTTGGCGATATCGACGCCCACTGCCATACTGTTCATCGTGGATCCTCCGGTTGCCGGGAAATGCGTGCATTTTCCACCTGGGCACATCGATGCCGTTGGCCCGTGAGGATCCACCCCTCTCTTGCTCTCACGTGCGCGGATGGGACGCGTTCATTTCATTCTCCTGTCCTGAAATTGAAAAGAGGATCGTAGTGGATTCCGGGTCGGCTCGGATGCTGCACGGCGTCGATCCCCGTGCCGACGCCGCGCGCTCGAGGTTTTCCCCCAATTGCCGCGGGCATCGCCGTGCGCGTCGGCTGGAGCGCCGTCGCGCGTGCGGCCCGCAATTTCCGGATCGTCAATGAATCACATCACGAATATCCAATAGGCAAACCGGCAACCGCCCACTAGACTTTTCCGACGCCGTGCGCGCTGTGCGCACGCCGGTCACACGATATCGACGTCAAAAATCAGGAGATCCGATCATGGATGATGCGCGCCGCGTGAGTTCGTTCAGTCACGAAGGATTGACTTTCGACGTCGTCGATACGGGCCCGGCCGACGGCGAGATCATCGTGCTGCTGCACGGCTGGCCGCAGACGGCGAAGTGCTGGACGCGCGTCGCGGCCCTGCTGAACGCCGACGGCTATCGAACCATCGCGCCGAACCAGCGCGGCTACTCGCCGCTCGCCCGCCCGCGCCGCGTCGCCGCGTACCGGATGCCGCATCTCGTCGGCGACGTCGTCGCGCTGATCGAGCGGCTCGGCGGCGGCCCGGTCCACGTCGTCGGGCACGACTGGGGCGCGGCCGTCGCGTGGGCGCTCGCGGGCCGGCATCCCGCCGCGGTGCGCACGCTGACGACGGTGTCGGTGCCGCACTCGGGCGCGTTCATGCGCTCGATGCTCAGCAGCGACCAGTTGTTCCGCTCGTATTACATGGGCCTCTTCCAGTTGCCGAAGCTGCCGGAGCTGTTCGTCACGCGCTGCCGCGGGCTGTTCGAGAAAATGCTGACGGGCACGGGCATGACGCGCGACGAGGTGGAAGCCGTCTATGCCGACATCGTCGACACGGGCGCGCTGACGATGTCGCTCAACTGGTATCGCGCAATCGCGCTGACGCCGCCCGGCTATCTGACCCGCAAGGTGCCCGTGCCCGTTCTGCACGTCTGGGGCGCGCGGGATGCGGCGCTGTCGCGGCGGGGCGCCGAGCTCGCGCGCGATTTCGTGAGCGGGCCGTACCGGCTCGAAGTGCTGCCGCACGCGACGCACTGGGTCCCCGAGCACGACGCCGAGCGGCTCGCCGCGCTCGTGCGCGAATCGGTCGCGGTGAAGCCGGGCACAGCGCCGGCGCCCCTTGCCGGCGCGGCGGCGAACTGAGCGGCGCGTGGCCGGCGCGTCGGCCCGCCGCGCCGCGCTCAGTCCGCGAGCTCGATGCCCGCGCGCTCCATCGCGCGCGTCGACTGGATCACGACGAGCGTATCGCCCGCCTCGATCCGGCACGGCGGATCTTCGTAAAACGACAGGATCTTGCCGCCGCGATCGAGCCCGACGACAAGCGCGCCCGTCACCGCGTTCGACATGCAGCCGATTTCGTGCGCGGCGGCCGGCCGCTCGACGAGGGTCGCGCGGCCGCGCGTGGACAGCATGTCGTTGACGAACGGCACGATGTAGCGGCTCTCGACCGCGTCGGCGAGCAACAGCGCGCCGATCTTCGTCGACGACACGATCACGTCGGCACCCGCCTGCCGCAGTTGCCGCTGATACAGGTTCTCCTGGATCCGAACGACGATCTTCGTATCGGGCGCGATGCTGCGCACCGACAGCGTAAGCAGGATCGCGGTCGGATCGTCGGTGACCGAGATGATGACCGCCTTCGCGCTGCGCACCTGCGCCTGCTGCAGCAGATCCTCGTGCGCGGGGTCGCCGCAAAGGCCCGTCACGCCGAGCGCGGCGGCCGCCTCGAGCGCCTGCTCCTGCGAATCGATGACGATCAGCGTCGCCGGATCGACGCCGCTTTCGAGCAGCTCGCGCACGGCGATCGAGCCGCTCAGCCCGTAGCCGCAAATCACGACGTGATCGCGCAGATTCTTTTGCAGGCGCTTCATGCGGTACTCCTCGATGACTCGTTGAATCACGAATTGATAAGCGGTGCCGAGAAAGATGAACCAGATGCCAATGCGGATCGGCACGATGAAGAACGCGTCGATGAGACGCGCGCGCGCGGTGACGGGCACGATGTCGCCGTAGCCGACCGTCGCGACCGTCACCATCGTGAAATAGACGAGATCGGCGATGCTCATCGGCGCGCTCTTCGTCGAATCGCGCAGGCCGTCGCGATCGAGATACAGCACGAGGAACGCGAGCACGCACAGGCCGACGACGAGCGCGAGGCGAAACGTCAGCGTGCGCAGCGGCGACGCGGCGGGCCGCGTGAACAGCGTGCGCGGGCGCGGCGCCTTCCACGGCGTGCGCGCGCGACGCAGGCGAAATCGCAGCGACTTGCGGTATTCGGATGGCGAAGCCAATGCTTTTCTCCAGAACCGGGCGTCGCGATTTTACGCCGCGAGACGGCGCCGCGCGCGGCGAAAGCCGCGGCCGCCGGCGCCGCCGTCATCGTCTTGAGCGGACATCGACGCTACAGCATGCTCGCCGGCCGCCGCATCGTCCCGTTGACGAAGCGCGCCGCGCGAAACGCGGACAGATCGAGCGACGTCGCGCCGGTGTCGACCCACTCGGCGAGCAGGCGGCCGACAATCGGCCCCATCGCGAAGCCGTGCCCGCAGAACCCGGTCGCGATCGCGAGCCCGTCCGGCGCGCGCGGCGCATCGATGACCGGAATGCCGTCGGGCAGCACGTCGATCAGGCCCGCCCACGCCTCGACGATCTGCGCATCGCGCAGCGCCGGGAAAATCGCCTTCAGCTTCGCGAGCGCGCGCGGCGCATGCGCGGGATTCGGCTGCGGATTCGGATCGCGCGGCTCGATCGCCGATACGCCGCCCGCGATGCGCGCCTTCAGATCGCGCCACGCCGCGCCGTTCAGACGAAAGCGGAATTTTTCGCGCTGCGCCCACAGCTCGGGCAGGAACAGGCTCAGCCCACGCAGATGGCCGAGCGTGACGTCGACGTCCACCTGCATGTCGTCCGCGAGATTGATCGCGCCGCTCGCGCGCTGCCGGATGCCGAGGCCGTGCCCCCAGATCGTCGACACGGACACGGCGGGCAGCGCGTTCGTGCGCATGCAGGTGCCGCGCACCGCGTGCTGGGGCAGCCGGATGCCGACGCCGTCGAGCAGACGAAAGCTCGTCGCGCCGGCCGCGCAGATCACGCGCCGCGCCTTCACGACGCCGCGCTCGGTGACGACGCCCGACACCGCGCCGCCCGACATGTCGATCGCGGTCACACCGCAGCCTTCGACGAAACGCGCGCCGGCTTCGATCGCGCGCGCGGCGAACGCCGCGGCGACGCGGCGCGGCTCGGCCTGGCCGTCGCTCGCCGTGTAGAGGCCGCCGAGCGCGGGCGCGGCGAGGCCGCTCACGTGCGCATCGATCTCGGCGCGCGCGAGCGTGCGCGTATCGAGCCCGTGCGCGCGCGCGACATCCGTCCATTGCTGGAACGACGCCCAATCGTCGTCGTTGTCGGCGATATAGAGACAGCCGCCCTGCCGCCATTCCAGATCGGCGCCGAGCTCGCGCTCGAGCCCCTCCCACAGGCGCATGCCGGCCATCATCAGCGGCACTTCGGCGGCTTCGCGGCCCTGCTGGCGCACGAAGCCCCATGCGCGCGCCGACTGCTGCCCCGCGATGCGGGATTTGTCGAACACGGCCGCCTTTATCCCGCGCAACCCGAGATAATAGGCGGCCGCGCAGCCCATGATGCCCGCGCCGGCGATGACGACGTCGGCCTGGGCGGGAAACGGCTCGTCGGCGCGCGCGAGCGTCTTGTAAAGCGGATAGGTCGTGGTCATGTCGGAAGTTTCGACGAAAACGCCATCGGCGAAAACCCGTCACAGTAACCTCAAGAAACACCTTTCACAGAAAAACGCACACTAGTGCGCAGGACGAACTTTGTTTTGCGGTAAAGTTATCTTTCCATGCGTGGCCGGTCGGCTCGCTTCATCCGACGGCATCCGATGATGCCGTACCGTGCGCCATCAGGCGCTCCGTTCTGAATCATTCGATCCGAGCCGTTCCCGCAGCATGACCAACGAAGCAATCACCACGGATTCCCTTGCGGTCGCCGAGCGCGTGCGCGAGCTGATGACCCGCCACGGCATCGGCAAGCGTCAGCAGACGACCGAGCTCTGCCGAATTCTCGACCTGAGCTTTTCGCAAGGGCATCGCAAGCTGCGCGGCAGCAGTCCCTGGACGCTCGCGCAAATCAAGAAAGTCGCCGAAGCGTATGGCGAGCCCGCCGCGCAACTGTTCGGCGCGCAGGCGCTCGATCCCGGCATGGTCGGCGCATGCGCGCGCGACGCGGTGCTGTATGCGGGCATCGCCGAGATTGCGTGCACCGCATGGATCGGCGGGCTCCTCGACGCCGGCGCGCGCCCCGAGTTCGTCGCATACGAACAGCAGGGCCGCTGGCGCGTGCTGCGCCACACGGGCGTGCTCTACCAGAACGCGTACGACGTTCACAAGATCGAGATCTATCCGCGCCGCGCGGAAAGCGACAGGCTGCTCGTCGCCGTGATCGACGCCGACAGCGTGAGCGCCGACGAAGTCTGCCGCTATCTCGACGAGCAGGGCTTCGTGACGGCGCGCTTTGGCAGCGTCGACGCGTTCGCCGATGCGCTGCAGGGCCAGGCATTCGACGCGGTGGTCACCGAGTGGATGTTCGACGGCCGCAACGCCGCCGACGCGATCCAGGCCGTGCGCGCGTCCGACAATCCGGGCGCGCCGATCTTCGTGCTGACGGGCGACCTGCTGACGGGCCGCGCGAGCGAAGCCGAGATCAGCGAAGTGATCCGCGTCTACGACGTCGTCTGCTACGAGAAACCCGCCCGCATGGCGATCCTGAGCGCCGATCTCGCGAAGCGTCTGTCGCGCGCGTGACGGCGAAAGCGCGCGGCATGCGCGCCGGCCCGCGGATGTCGGGCATGCCGCGCCTTCGCCGCGCGCCCCGTCCCGCACGCGCCTGCGTACAATACGGCGACCCTTGCCCAACGCACGCCCTGCCAGGACCCGACATGGCCCGCATCATTCCCGACGACTGGATGAACCTCGCCGCCACGGGCGCGGCCGAGCGCGAGCGCGAAACGCTCGCGACGCTGGAGCGGACACTGCCCGACGCGTACACCGTCTATCACGGCGTGCACTGGACGCGCGCGGACCAGAACTTCTCGGTATTCGGCGAAGCCGACTTCGTGATCGTGAGCCCGGCCGGGCGCGTGCTCGTGATCGAGCAGAAGGCGGGCTTCCTGCGCGAGACGCCGAAGGGGCTCGTCAAGGTCTATCTGCAGACCGAGCGCAACGTGTCGATCCAGCTCGCGCGCACGCTCGAAAACCTGCATCGCCGGCTCACCGCCGCGCTCGGCGCGGGTGCTTACGGCGTCGAGGAACTGCTGTACTGCCCGGACTACACGATCAGGAATCCCGCGATCGCGGGCGTCGCGCCCGCGCGGATCGTCGACGCGACGCGCAGGCACGAGCTCGCCGCGCGCATCGTCGACGCGCTGCCCGCCGACGAGCCGCCCTTTCCGAGCGCGGCGAAGATCCACCATTTCCTCGCGGACGAGCTGTCGCTCACGCCGGACACGAGCGCGCTCGTCGGCCAGGCGGACACGCTCGTCACGCGGCTCGCGGGCGGCCTCGCCGCGTGGGCGCGCCGGCTCGCGTTCGCGCCGTTCCGGCTGCGCGTGATCGCGACCGCGGGCTCCGGCAAGACGCAGCTCGCGGTGCAGGCGATGCGCGACGCGATCTCGGCCGGCAAGCGCGTGCTGTACGTGTGCTTCAACCGGCCGCTCGCCGACCACGTCGCGCGTATCGCGCCCGCGGGCGCGACGATCGCGAACTACCATCAGCTCTGCGACTGGATCGCGCGCGACGGCGGCCACGCCCCCGACTTCGGCGCGCACGACGCGTTCGCGCAGCTCGAGGCGCGCTTCGCGCAAACGCCGATCGCCGAGCGCTGGCGGTTCGATACGCTGATCGTCGACGAAGGCCAGGACTTCCAGCCGTCGTGGGCGGGCGCGCTCGAGCGGCTCGTCGCGCCTGACGGCGCATGGTGGTGGCTCGAGGACCCGCTGCAGAACCTCTACATGCGCGACAGCGTGCCGCTGCCCGGCTGGGTGACGCTCAAGGAGACGACCAACTACCGCAGCCCGCGCGACATCCTCGACTACGTGCGCGACGTCGTCGGCAGCGTCGAGCCGCTCGCGGCCGAACTCGCGTCGGGCAGCCCGTTCGGCGGATCGGATATCTCGATTTCCGCGTACGACGCGGCGGACGCGGAATCGGCCGCGCAAGCGTGCATCGACGCAACGAAGCGCGCGATCACGCACGCGCTCGCGCTCGGCTTTCGCAAGCAGGACATCGCGGTGCTGTCGTTCAGGGGGCGCGAGGGCTCGGCGCTCGCCGCGCTCGACCAGCTCGGCCCGCACCGCGTGAAGAGCTTCACCGGCAAATACGATCTGTTCGGGAATCCGGAATACCGGGAAGGCGACGTGCTGCTCGACTCGATCTATCGATTCAAGGGGCAGGCGGCGCCATGCGTGATCCTGACCGAAGTCGACTTCGACGCGTTCGACGAGCGGGCGGCGCGCAAGCTGTTCGTCGGCGCGACGCGCGCGACGATGAAGCTGATCGTCGTCGCGGCGCGGCGCGCGGCGCAGCGGATCGCGCCTTCCGCCTGACGGGAACGGTCGCGGCGGATCGCGGCAAATCGCGTCGGGCGGGCAACACGGACCCGCCGCACGAAGCGATCGGGCAACGCGCCCGTCAGACGACGCGGAACGCGCCGACCGTGTGCCGCAGCCCGTCCGCCTGCTCCTCGAGCGACGCGGCGGCGGCGGCGGCCTGCTCGACGAGCGCCGCGTTTTGCTGCGACACCTGATCCATCTGCGAGACGGCGCGGTTGACCTGCTCGATGCCGTCGCGCTGCTCGTTCGACGCGGCCGAGATCTCGGTCATGATGCCGGTCACGCGCGCGATCGCGCGCTGGATCTCCTGCATCGTGTCGCCCGCCGAGCCGACGAGACGCGAGCCCGTCGCGACCCGCTCGACCGATTCGCCGATCAGCGCCTTGATCTCCTTGGCCGCCGACGCGGAGCGCTGCGCGAGCGTGCGCACCTCGCCCGCGACGACCGCGAAGCCGCGGCCCTGCTCGCCCGCGCGCGCGGCCTCGACGGCCGCGTTCAGCGCGAGGATGTTGGTCTGGAACGCGATCCCTTCGATCGTGCCGATGATGTCGGCCACCTTCTGCGAGCTCTGGTCGATCTCGGCCATCGTGCCGACCACCTCGCCGACGACCGTCGCGCCCTTCGTCGCGATGTCGGTCGCGCTGTCCGCGCAGTTCTGCGCTTCGCGCGCGTTGTCCGCGTTCTGCTTCACCGTCGCGGTCAATTGCTCCATGCTCGCCGCCGTCTGCTGCAGCGCGGCCGCCTGCTCCTCGGTGCGCTGCGACAGATCGGTGTTGCCGGCCGCGATCTGGCGCGTCGCGGTGGCGATCGATTCGGAGCCGTTCGTCACCTTGCGCACGGTGTCCGACAGGCTGCGCTGCATCGTCGTGAGGCCCTTGACGAGCTCGGCCATTTCGTCGTGCGACGTCCAGCGCAGCTCGCCCGTCAGATCGCCGTCCGACAGGCGGCGCAGGTGCCCGAGGATCCGCACGAGCGGCTGCGTGATCGCGAAGTGCAGGCCGATCGCGCAGCCAAGGCACGCGGCGAGGCCGAACGCGATCAGCCCGCCGAGCATGAGCCGCAGCCAGCCGTACATTTGCTCGGCGTCGTCGTACGCGGCCTTGCCGTACGCGGCGCGCGCGTCGTCGAGCGCGGCCGTCGCCTTCGTCCACGCAACCGACAGCGGCGGCGCGACCGTCATCATCAGGCGGTCGGCTTCGTCGTGCCGGCCGGCCTTCAGCGCGTCGATCAACGGCTTGAGCGCCTCGTCGACGAGCGCGCGGCGCGCCGCGTTCGCCTGCGCGGCGAGCGTCTTTTCGTCGTCGCTGCGCGGCAGCGCGTCATAGTCGCGCCAGCCGCGGTCCGACGCGGCCAGATACTGCTCCGCCTTCGCGAGCGTGTTCGCGGCGTCGGGCACCTCCGGATGCAGGATCACGCGATCGAGCGTCGTGCGCGTGATCGCGAGATTGAGGCTCGCCGACGCGAGCGCCGTCTTCGCCGCGAGCTGCCGCGTGTACGCGTCGCCGAGCGCGGCGTTCGAGTTCTGCATGCTGAAGAAGCCGATCACGCCCGTGATCGTCAACAGCGCGGCGACGAGACCGAGCGTCGAGAAGATCCGGGTGCGAATCGAGAAGCGGGAGAAAAAGGCATTCATGACCAGGAAGAATCGCAAGTGGTAGCCGCCGGTTTGGGGGACAGTCGCCGGTATTACGGCCCGGCTTTCGAAAACTTGAGACGCCTCAAGCGATGCGACGACATGCCGCGGGGCCAGGCGGCCGGATGCGGCCGTCGCCGGCCGGTAATCAATGGAAACCCTTGTGACGAAGCAGAGATTGACTAGTCAATCAGATGTTTCTACATTCCGTCTGCTTCCATACGACCACACGGCTCCCCATGTCCACCGACTCCTCCGCGCCGCCCGTCCACGCCGATGCCGGCCGACCGGCCGCGTCCGTGCGGCTCACGATCGCCGCGCTGCTGCTCGTGCTGCTGTTGTCCGCGCTCGACCAGACGATCGTGTCGACCGCGCTGCCGACCATCGTCGGCGACCTGGGCGGCCTCGAGAAGCTGTCCTGGGTCGTCACCGCGTACCTGCTGTCGTCGACCGTCGTGCTGCCGCTGTACGGCAAGCTCGGCGACCTGTACGGGCGCAAGACCGTGCTGCAGGCGGCGATCGTGCTGTTCGTCGTCGGCTCGGCGCTGTGCGGGCTCGCGCAGGACATGACGCAACTGATCGTGCTGCGCGCGCTGCAGGGGCTCGGCGGCGGCGGGCTGATGGTCGTCACGATGGCGGCGATCGCCGACCTGATTCCGCCCGACGAGCGCGGCCGCTATCAAGGGCTGTTCGGCGGCGTGTACGGAATCGCGACGGTGATCGGGCCGCTCCTCGGCGGGTTTCTCGTCCAGCATCTGTCGTGGCGCTGGATCTTCTACATCAACCTGCCGCTCGGCGCGCTCGCGTTCGTGGTGATCGGCGGGACCTTCAAGCCGCACACCGCACACGTGCGGCGCCGGATCGACTATGCGGGCGCCGCGTTCCTCGCCACGGCGCTCACCTGCGTCGTGTTGTTCACGAGCCAGGGCGGCACGATCCTGCCGTGGTCGTCGCCGCAGTTGTGGTTCACGCTCGCGCTCGGCCTCGTCGCGACCGCCGGCTTCGTCTACGAGGAACGCCTCGCCGCCGAGCCGATCATGCCGCTCGAGCTGTTCCGCCACCGGACCTTCGTGCTGTGCGGCCTGATCGGCTTCGTCGTCGGGCTCGCGCTGTTCGGCTCGGTCACGTTCCTGCCGCTCTATCTGCAGGTCGTCAAGGGCTCGACGCCGTCGGAAGCCGGCATGCAGGTGCTGCCGATGATGGGCGGCTTGCTCGCGACGTCGATCGGCAGCGGCCGCCTCATCACGAAGCTCGGCAAGTACCGCTTCTTTCCGATCGCGGGCACCTTCATCGCCGCCGCGGCGATGCTGCTCCTCGCGACACTGTCGCTCGACACGCCGCTGCGCGCGATGTACCTGTACATGGCGCTCCTCGGCGGCGGGCTCGGCATGGTGATGCCCGTCATCGTGCTCGCGGTGCAGAACACCGTCGAATTCCGGCATCTCGGCGTCGCGACGTCCGGCGCGACCCTCTTTCGCTCGATCGGCGGCTCGCTCGGCGTCGCCGCGTTCGGCGCGCTGTTCTCGAACGGGCTGCATGCGCGGCTCGACGCGGCGCTGCCGCCCGACACGGAGCTGCCGCCGTCGCTCGGGCCCGCGGCCGTGCGCCAGTTGCCGGACGCGGTGCGCGACGCGTATCTGCACGCGTTCGCGAGTTCGCTGCACACGGTGTATCTGTGCGCGGCGGCGGTGATCGCGATCGCATTCGCGCTCGCGTGGTTCGTCAAAGACGCGCCGCTCAGGAAACGCGGCTGATCGGGGCCGCCGCGCGCGGTGATCCGATCGACCACTTCCGCGCCCCGCTTGGGCATGCGCACGCCGGGGCAGGCTCGGAAGCGGGCGACGCCGCCTTCGACCGCGCCATATCGATCGCGTCCTGCAATCGAGGTTGCGACGCAAGTGGCTGATCGAGTTGCACCGAATTGTCTGACGCCGCATCCATTGCAACCCGGCCGGTTGCGACGCCGTCGCGCGCCCGCTTCGCGTCGCGCGTCGGCTTTCTTTCGAGATTCGGCCGGCCCGGCATATTGTTTGTCCATCGTGTTTTTGATTGTTCATTTCTCTACGGCAGGCTTCGCGCTTTGCGGACATTTTCGAATGCGCGCATAGTAGCGATTTCACCATTCCACCCTGTTTTTGCGATGAAAACCGCCGACGCCCCCGCCCATTGCTCCGCCATCGTCCGCGACGCCACCGAAGACGATCTCGAAGCGATCCAGGCGATCTATGCGCATCACGTGCTGACGGGCGTCGCGTCGTTCGAGGAGACGCCGCCGTCCGTCGCCGATCTGCGCGCGCGGCGCGAAGCGGTGCTGCGGCACGGCCTGCCGTATCTCGTCGCCGAGCTGGACGGCGTCGTCGCGGGCTACGCGTACGCGACGCCGTACCGGCCGCGCAGCGCGTACCGCTATGCGCTTGAGGATTCGATCTACGTGAGCGACGCATGTCGAGGGCGCGGCATCGGCCGCGTGCTGCTCGGCGCGCTGATCGCGCGCTGCGAGGCGGGGCCGTGGCGGCAGATGATCGCTGTGATCGCGGACGGCGGGCGCGGCGGCTCGACGTCGTTGCATCGCGCGCTTGGCTTCGAGCCGGTCGGCACGCTGCGCGGCGTGGGCTTCAAGCACGGCCGCTGGATCGACACAGCGCTGATGCAGCGTGTGCTCGGACACGGCGCGCAGAAGCCCCCATCGGACACCGACGCTTCGCACTGAAGCGCGCGGTCGCGCTAAAATCGTCGCATGCCGAAATCGAACTCAACTACTCCCGCCGACGCCGCCCCGGACGCATCGACGTTGAACGAATATACGGTCGACGAGCTCGCGCGCGTGTCGGACACGACGGTGCGCAACGTACGCGCATACCAGGATCGCGGCCTGCTCGCGCCGCCGCGCAAGCGCGGCCGCGTCGGCATCTACGACGACACGCACGTCGCCCGCCTGAAGGTCATCAACCACCTGCTCGCACGCGGCTACACGCTGTCGAACATTCAGGATCTGATCAAGGCGATCGACGACGGCCACGACCTGCGCTCGATCCTCGGGCTCGAAAACGCGATCGGCGGCCGCTGGTCGAACGAGCGCCCGCAAACCTTCTCGCTCGCGCAGCTCATCCAGATGTTCGGCCCGCAGACGCCCGCGTCGCTCGGGCGCGTCGCGGAGCTCGGCCTGCTCGAGCGGCGCGGCGTGTCGTTCGTCGCGAAAAGCCCGGCGCTCATCGAAGCCGCGGCCGCGATGGTCCGCGAGGGCATTCCGGCGCGCGAGCTGCTCGACGCGATCGGCATCACGCGGCCGTATTTCGATGCGATCGCACGCGTGCTCGTCGAGCTCGTCGTGCGCCGCCTCGATCGCTACGACGAAGGCTCGCTGCCGCCGCCGACCGACGTGCCGGCGCTCGTCGATGCGATCTGGCGGCTGCGCCCGCTGTCGTCCGTATTCGTCGAAGGCGAGATGAACCGGGCGCTCGAAGCGGCGTCGAGCGCATACCTGGGCGGCCGCGTCGCGACGATCCTCGACAAGAAGCTGAGCTCGCAGGCCGCGCGCGACGACGAACCCGAGCTCGAACGAACCGCGGCGAAGGACGCGCCGAAGAAACGTTAGGCGCACGCGCGTCATATTGATATCGGCAATGCTTGGTTCGCGGGGGCGCCTGCCCGTGCGACGATTTCCCGACTCGGGCGGCATGCGCGCCGCCCGCTTCGCTCAACGTCGTGGAGATTGCCGATGATTCGCCGTGCCCGCTGGATTCCCCGAACCGTAGCCGCCGCGCTCGCGTCGTCGCTCATCGCCGCCGCCGCGTTCGCGCAGGATGACGCGGGCGGCAAGGTGCTGCGCGTCGGCTATCAGAAGGCGGGGCTGCTCGCCGTCGTCAAGGCGCAGGGCGCGCTCGAGGCGCGCGTGAAGCCGCTCGGCTACACCGTCAAATGGTTCGAGTTCCCGGCCGGCCCGCAACTGCTCGAAGCGCTGAACGCGAACAGCATCGACGTCGGCTACACGGGCGCGCCGCCCGCGGTGTTCGCGCAGGCGAGCGGCGTGCGCTTCGTCTACGTCGGCGCGGAGCCGCCGTCGCCGCACAACGAGGCGATCATCGTGAAAGCCGACTCGCCGCTCACGACCGTCGCCGATCTGCGGGGCAAGAAAGTCGCGCTGCAGAAAGGCTCGAGCGCGAACTATCTGCTGCTCGAGGCGCTGCGCAAGGCCGGCGTGCGCTACGACGAAATCCGCCCGATCTACCTGCCGCCCGCCGACGCGCGCGCCGCGTTCGAGAGCGGCACCGTGGACGCGTGGGCGGTCTGGGACCCGTACTACGCGGCCGCGCAGCAGGCGCTGAAGGCGCGCACGCTCGCCGACTATGCCGGCCTGCCCGCCGCACACAACTTCTATGAAGCGACGCGCGATTTCGCGACCCGCCATCCGGACGTCGTCGGCGCGGTGTTGCAGCAGTTGCGCGAGACCGGCCTGTGGGTCAACGCGCATCCCGCCGAAACCGCCGCGCTGATCGCGCCGAAGGTCGGTCTCGACCGCGCGCTCGTCGAGACCTGGGTCAGGCGCGTGCCGTACGGCACGACGCCGCTCGACGAGAAGATCGTCGCGTCGCAACAGGGCGTCGCCGACGCGTTTCACGCGGCGAAGCTGATCCCGCAGAAGCTGAGCGTCGCCGACAACGTCTGGGCCGACCGGAACGCCGCCGCCGCGCTCGCGGCAAAGTAGGCGCGGCGCATCGCCCGCGGCCCGATTAGAGGGATTTGTCTGTCCCCGATAACGCCTTCTTGCCGATAATGACCGGCCGCGCGGATGCCGTGCGTCGCCCGCGACGCCGCCCGCGCCCGATCACGCGCCGCGTGCGAGGAGACGCCCGCCCATGTTGTCCCATCTGCCCCCGCGCGTGCGCGGTCTCTGGCTCGCGGCCGCGCTCGCCGCGCTGCTGTACGGACTGTCGCTCGGCCACGCGCCCTATCCCGGCCAGCCGGCCGCCAAGGCGGCGCTCGGCGTCCTGCTGTTCGTCGCGGCGCTGCGGCATCCGGCCGCGCGCGAGCGCGCGTGGCTCGGCGCGGCGCTCGCCGCGTCGGTGTTCGGCGACGTGCTCCTCGCGCTTGCCTCCTGGCCGCCGTCGTTCGTCGCCGGCCTCGGCGCGTTCCTGCTCGCCCATCTCGCCTATTGCGCGCTGTTCGCGCCGTGGCGCGCCGCGCCGCGCGGGCCGCGCGCGGTCGCGCTCGTCGCGCTGTGGATCGCCGCCCCCGCGCTCTACGCCGCGTTCTTTCCCCATCTCGCCGCGCTCGCCGCGCCCGTCGCCATCTATGTCGCCGTGCTCGGTGCGATGGCGAGCTTCGCACTCTGCGCGCGCACGCCGGGGCCACAGGTCGCGGCCGGCGCGCTCGGGTTCGTCGCGTCCGACGCGCTGATCGGCATCGATCGTTTTCTCGGCGCATTCGCCGGTGTCGATTATTTCATCTGGTTCTTTTATGCGATCGCGCAATTGACCATTGCGTTCGGCGTGCTGCGGCGCAAATCGAAATGATCGAATTCACGCCGCCACCTCAATCCGTTGAGGATGGCAGCGAATTTTGCGACGCAGCATCCCGATTCCGACTTCCACCGCGTTTTGCTCCCTGCCGCCCCGTCCTGCGGGCTCGACATCCGTTGAATCCCGCGCTTAGAGGGCTATGTCTACCCGGCTTGCGGTTTTGGTTTTCACGAACTATTGTTACATCAATCAATGTAACAGTAAAAAATGAGCCAAAATGGAGACGCCTGGATGAACGCGCGCAATATGTCCTTCGGTCCGCTCGACAGCACAAACCACGAAGAAACCCTCGATATCGCCATCATCGGCACCGGCTTTTCCGGGCTCGGCATGGCGATTCGCCTCCGGCAAACCGGCAACCAGGACTTTGCGGTGTTCGAAAAGGCCAGCTCGGTCGGCGGCACCTGGCGCGACAACCACTACCCCGGTTGCGCGTGCGATGTCCAGTCGCACGTCTATTCGTTCTCGTTCGCGCCGAATCCGCGCTGGACGCGCATGTTCGCGCCTCAGCCGGAAATCCGCGCTTACATGGAAGACTGCGTGCAGCGCTTCAACGTCGGCTCGCACCTGCGCTTCGGTCACGAACTCGTCAACGCGACCTACGACGAGACCGCGCACCGCTGGCGCCTGACCTTCGCGAACGGCAAGCGCGTGTGCGCGCGCGTGCTCGTGTCGGGCATGGGCGGCCTGTCGCGCGCCGCGTACCCGAACATTCCCGGCATCGAGACGTTCAAGGGCGAAGCGTTCCACTCGCAGCACTGGAAGCACGACTATCCGCTCGAAGGCAAGCGCGTCGCCGTGATCGGCACGGGCGCGAGCGCGATCCAGTTCGTCCCGCAGATCGCGCCGCGCGTCGCGAATCTCGCGCTCTTCCAGCGCACGCCGCCGTGGATCATGGCGAAGCCGGACCGCCCCGTGAACGGCGTCGAGCAGTGGCTGTTCCGCAACCTGCCGTTCACGCAGAAGCTACTGCGCACGGGCCTCTACTGGATGCTCGAATCGCGCGTGCTCGGCTTCGCCGTGCATCCGTCGACGATGAAGCTCGTGCAGAAGCTCGCGCTGCGCCACATCGACAGGCAGATCTCCGAGCCCGAGCTGCGCGCCGCGGTGACGCCCGACTACACGATCGGCTGCAAGCGGATCCTGATGTCGAACGACTACTACCCGGCGCTCACGCGCAAGAACGTCGACGTGATCACGACGGGCATCGAGCGGATCGAGGAAGACGCCGTCGTCACGACGGACGGCAAGCGCCATGAAGTCGACTGCCTGATCTACGGCACGGGCTTTCAGATCAACAACCCGTTCCCGCGCGGCACGATCGTCGGCCGGGGCGGCGTCGACATCGTCGACGCCTGGCGCGACGGCGCGCACGCGTACCTCGGCACGACGGTGCCCGGCTATCCGAACTGGTTCACCCTGATGGGCCCGAACACGGGCCTCGGCCACAACTCGATGGTGTACATGATCGAATCGCAGATCGAATACGTGCTCGGCGCGCTGAAGGCGATGCGCACCGAGCGCGCCGAGGCGATCGAAGTGCGCCCGCTCGTCGAGCTCGAATACAACAACCGCATCCAGAACAAGCTGAAGGGCACGGTCTGGTCGACGGGCGGCTGCAGCAGTTGGTATCTCGATCCGCGCACCGGCAAGAACACGACGCTGTGGCCGACCTTCACGTGGCGCTTCCGGCAGGAAACCGCGTTCTTCTCGATGGCCGACTATCACGCGTACTACGCGAACCCGCGCCAGAACGCGCAGCCGGTGCCGGCGCTGCCCGGAGCCGCCGCCGCCGCGACGACGGCCGCCGAGACGACCGCCTGAGCCCCGAACCCACACGAGCCTACGACAATGAAATCCTTTTCCAACAAAGTCGCCGCGATCACGGGCGCCGGCTCGGGCATGGGCCGCTCGCTCGCGGTGCAGCTCGCGCAACAGCATTGCCACGTCGCGCTCGCGGACAAGAACGCCGTCGGCCTCGCCGAGACCGAGCGGATCGTCCGCGCGCTCGCGCCGTCGGTGCGCGTGACGACCTGCGTGCTCGACGTCGGCGATCGCGCCGCGATGCACGCATGGGCCGACGAGACGGCCGCCGCGCACGGCCGCGTGAACCTCGTGTTCAACAACGCGGGCGTCGCGCTGTCGAGCACGATCGACGGCATGGAATACAGCGATCTGGAATGGATCGTGAACATCAACTTCTGGGGCGTCGTGCACGGGACGAAGGCGTTCCTGCCGTACCTGAAGGCGTCGGGCGACGGGCACATCGTCAACACGTCGAGCATCTTCGGGATCTTCGCGCAGCCTGGCATGAGCGGCTACAACGCGACGAAGTACGCGGTGCGCGGCTTCACCGAGTCGCTGCGCCAGGAGCTCGACATGATGAAGTGCGGCGTCTCGGCGACCTGCGTGCATCCGGGCGGCATCCGCACGAACATCGCGCAATCGGCTCGGCTCGCGCAGAACATGGTCGGCTTCATGGTCGAGAGCGAGCAGCAGGGCAAGGCGGATTTCGAGAAGTTCTTCATCACGACGGCCGACGAAGCGGCGCGCGTGATCCTGCACGGCGTGCGCAAGAACAAGCGCCGCGTGCTGATCGGCCGCGACGCGCGCGGCGCCGACTGGCTCGCGCGCACGCTGCCCGCCGCATACCAGTGGCTCGTCGTGCTCGCGACGAAGCTGCAGCGCGCCCGCGGGCGCCGTCACGCGGGCCACGCGGCACCCGCGCCGGCGACGCCCGCGCACGCGACGTACCACAACGCCGGCAACCAGGGAGGAGAGCAATCATGACGACACCGCATATGATGCCCGTGCGGCGCGACATCCGCTTCGCGCTGCCGCCCGATCGCGTGTACGACTGGCACGTCCAGGGCGCGCCCGTCACGCACTTCATGAACGCGCTGTCGCTGCTGTTCCCGGCGGGCGAGCGCTTCTTCATGGATTCCGTGCGCAACTACCGCGACGAGATCCACGATCCCGAGCTGAAGAAGCAGGTCGCGGGCTTCATCGGCCAGGAAGCGATGCACACGCGCGAGCACATCGAGTACAACGACCTGCTGCAATCGGCGGGCCTGCCCGCGCACAAGCTCGACAAGCGCCTGTGGGCGCTGCTCGGCTGGGGCAAGAAGGTGCTGCCGAATTCGATGCAGCTCGCGATCACGATCGCGCTCGAGCATTACACGGCGATCCTCGCGAACCAGTTGCTGTCGGGCCACGAGCACCGGATCGACGGCTCGGTCGAAGGCTACAGGCAGATGTGGCTGTGGCATGCGATGGAAGAGACCGAGCACAAGGCAGTCTCGTTCGACGTGTGGAACACCGTGATGAGGCCGGGCGTGAAGACGTATCTGCTGCGCACCGGCACGATGCTCGCGACGACGCTGATCTTCTGGACCGTCGTGTTCGATTTCCACGTGCGCCTGATGTTCGCGCACCGGATGCGCCACGGCAAGCTGAAGGGAATGTGGCGGCTCGTCAAGTATCTGTATAGCCCGAGGAACGGCGTGTTCCCGAGCATCGCGCGCGAATGGCTCGACTATTTCCGGCCGGGCTTCCATCCGTGGGACCACGACAATCGCGTGTATCTGCAGGGCCTCGACGCGCTGCTCGCGAACATCGACGCCGCGAACGAGCGCTACGCCGACCAGGCCGCGCCACGTCGCGTGCCGCTGCATTCGTCGCCCGCGCATCAGCACGCGTAAGCGAACGAGCGATGGCGACCGTCCGCGACACACGCTGACGGTCCGCTCGGGCGACGTGCGTCTCGCCGTCTACCTGAGCGGGCCGCGCAACGCTGCGCCCGTGATCCTCGCGCACGGCGACCCCGATTCGGCACGCGTGTGGGAGCGCGTGCGCGAGCATCTCGCCGTGCTCGCACGGGATCTGCTCGCCGACGTGACGTGCGCCGCCCGGCACGGTCGCCCCCGACGTTTTCGCAACGATACGGACCCGGCTCGACGCACGCGCGCATCAGCGCCCTTCTCGCTTGCCCCTATTCGAGCGATTGCGCACCGTGCAACACCAGCCGATCGCGCAGATAGTCGACGAACGCCCGAACCTTCGGTAACGCCACCCGCCCGCGCGGAAACAGCGCATTGAAGTCTTGCGCCGGTCCGCTCCAGTCGCGCAATACCCGCCGCAGCCGGCCGCCCTCGACGTCGCTCGCCATGCTGTGATGCATCGCGAGCGACAGCCCTTCGCCCGCGCACAGCGCATCGTGAATCAACGCCGGATCGCTCGCGACGATCACCGGGTCCAGCGCGAAATACCGCGCACGTCCGCCCGGCTTGCGCAGCGGCCATGCATAGCCGGCCGCGCGGCGCGCCTGATGCAACGTCAGCGCGCGGTGCGCCCTGAGCTCGCCGGGATGCTCGGGGGCGCCATGTCGCTTCAGGTACGACGGACTCGCATAGACGCCGGTTGCGAAGCTGCCCAGCCGCCGCGCGACCAGATCCGAGTCGGGAAGCACGCCCAGGCGCAGCGCGATGTCGATTTCGTCCGCGACCAGATCGAGCGGCACGTGCGACGCGAGGATTTCCAGCCGCACGTCCGGATACGCGCGGCGAAAACCGGCCAGCAGCGGCGCGATCCACGTGGCGCCGAACGAATGAGGCAGCGTCACCCGCAGCCAGCCGCGCGGGCCGCTCTGCAACTGGCTCACCGCGGCGTGCGCTTCGTCCAGTTGCGCGGCCATGTTCCGGCAGTGCGCGTAGTACAGGCCGCCCGCCTCGGTCAGCCCGAGGCGGCGAGTCGTCCGGTGAAGAAGCTGCACGCCCAGTTGCGCCTCGAGCGTCATCACGCGCCGGCTCACCGTCGTCTTCGGCATGCGCAACAGCCGCGCCGCCGCGGTGAAGCTGCCGGTCTGCACGACGCGCACGAAGATCAGGGTGTCGTTCGGGTCAGCCGCCATATCGGGCTCCGCGTGGATGGACTGACGCCATTGTCCCATTGATGGGCCAATCAAGCCCATCTTCGCCGGCTAATCGGCTACGGCTCCCGCCCGTAACATGGCCTCGTGCTTTCACGAGCGACATCCGGACATGGACACTGAGGAACCCATCATGAAACTGAGCGAATACGTCGATTACGATGCTGTCGGACTGGCCCGGCTGCTCGCGCGCGGCGACGTCGGCGCGGCCGAGCTGGCTCGCACGGCCGGCGAAGCGATCGAAGCGGTCAATCCCGCCGTCAATGCGGTGGTCGAGCACTGGCCCGCCGACACCGCAGGGCCCACGGCCACCCCCGGCAGCGGTCCGCTCGCGGGCGTGCCATTCCTGATCAAGGATCTGGCGCTGCCGATGGCGGGCAAGCGGATGGAGCTCGGTTCGCGGTTGGCGGCAGGACTCGTGTCGCCGTCGGATTCGATGCTCATGCAACGCCTGCGGGCGGCCGGCCTCGTGACGCTCGGCCGCACCGCCACGCCGGAGATGGCGTTCAGCACCGCGACCGAATCGGTGCAACAAGGCGCCACGCGCAATCCGTGGAACCCCGCCTTCAGCGCGGGCGGCTCCAGCGGCGGAGCGGCAGCCGCCGTCGCCGCCGGCATCGTGCCGCTCGCCCACGCGACCGACGCGGCCGGATCGATCCGGGTGCCGGCGGCCTTCACCGGCCTCTTCGGGCTGAAACCGACGCGCGGCCGGGTTTCCAACGGGCCGGGGCTCGACGAAGTCTTCGCCGGGCTTGGCGTGCAAGGCGGCTTGAGCCGCACGGTGCGCGACAGCGCCGCGCTGCTCGACGCGATGCACGGCACGGCGGCAGGCGAGCCGTATCACACGAGCGCGCCGGCCCGCGCGTTCCTGTCCGAGGTAGGCCGCGATCCGGGACGGCTGCGCATCGGTCTGATGCTGCAACCGTTCAACGGCGCGCGCGCCGCGCCGGCGATGACGCAGGCGGCGTCGGATACGGCCGGTCATCTGGAAAAGCTGGGCCACGCTATCGAACCGATGACGCCCGAACTCGGCGTGTCATGGGAAGCGTTCGTGCACGCCAACGCGCGGATATGGTGCGCCACGCTCGTGGGCTGGATCGACGGCGTCGCCGCCGCGACCGGCAGGCCGGTTGACGGCAGCACGCTGGAGCCCGCTACGCTCGCCGCATACCGCTACGGCAAGCAGGTCACCGGGCCGGACTTCGCAGACGCGCTGACGGTACGCAATGCGATGACGCGCAGCACGGCCGACTGGTTCCGGCGCGTCGACGTGCTGCTGTCGCCGACGATGCCGGCTCCGCCGGAAGCGCTCGGCAGCTATTACGCCGGCGCGGAACGGATGGACGGCCTGCAATGGACCGAACGCCTGTTCCGCCACTCGCCGTATACGCCGGCCTTCAACGTGGCGGGGCTGCCGGCCATGTCGGTGCCGCTCTTCCACGACGAGGCGGCTGGCCTGCCGATCGGCGTGCAGTTCGGCGCCGGCTTCGCGCAGGAAGCGACGCTGCTGCGTCTCGCCGGGCAGCTCGAGCAAACCCTGCCGTGGCGGCACCGCCGGCCGGCGGTGTGGGCCGGCTCCCGCACGGCCTGAGCCGATACGGCCGGCTCGCCTGCGTCGTTCGTCGGCCGCGCCCGTCGACGCCGTAGATCAGCGAGCGATGCGCGCCCGCTGCCGCCGGCACGGTCGCTGCGTCCGGCGCGATGCAATCAGCGCCCGTCGCCCGACAAACGCCGGAAAAGCGCTTCGTAATCGATCACGAGCCCGTCGCGATCGACTTCCAGTTGCGCGGTGAAGCCGCTCGCCACGCTTTCGTAGCGATGGACGCGATCCGGCTCGATGCATCGGTACGCCTGCTGCATGCGGCTGACGGTCAGATCGGGGATCGATAGATAGACGACGTCGATCAGCCGCCGCTCGTCGCGCGCAAGCCCCAGGCGGCGGATCGGCAGCGTGTTCGTGTATGGCGTCGCCGCGATGTCGACGTCGATGCATCCGTCGAGCGCCGCGAGCGGCTCGTCCGCCGCGTTGCGCCAGCGGCCCTCGCCATCGCCGCGCAACTCGAGCGTGCCGCCGCCCATCATCTTGACGACCATGTGCTTCGCCCGCCAGCGCTCGTCGCAAACGACGCGATAGGCAAGACCATACGCGAGCCCCTCGTTCCGCCCGACGACCACGCTCTCGGCGACGCTGCCGCGCGCGTGTCGCTCGAACGCGAGATGCTCGATTCCGTCGTGTTCGAGCGACACCCAGCGCACCTGTCGCATCGTTCTTCTCATCGGTCGCCTCCGTTCGATTTCGGGCGTTGTGCAAGCACGCATGATCGAGCATGCACGCGGCCGTCATCACGTGAATCTCGCGCCGCGCGGCTCCCGCCTTCGACAACGCGCGCACCGATGCCACTTCACGTCGTCGCGCCGCCGTCGTGCCGCTCGGCGGCGGCCGTTTCGTCGGCGCGCGCCACTGCCCGCGCGTAAAGCGCCGCGGCGTCGAATCCGCTCAAGTCGAGGCCGAAACGCTCGCGCACGCAGGCCGTCCAGGCGCCGGCATCCGTCAGCCGGATCGTTTGCGCCGCGCCGTCCGTCGTTCGCAGCGTCAGCGCATCGTTGAAAAGCAGCGCACGCGCATCCGGCAGAATTCGGCACACGACGAAATCGTGCGTGAAGAACGAATCGGGATGCCGCGACGTATACCAGTTCGCGACCTCGTAATCGATCCACTCGACGGGCTTCAGCGAAAAACGATACAGCGAATGCCAGCCGTTCGGCGTCTCGCACTCGATCTCGAGCTCGCCCGCAACAGGTGCGTCGACGACGCGAAACGTGCCGTGCGGCGTCGGCTGCGCGACGTTCGGGACACAGCGCAGCGGCGCAGTCGGCGTCGTCGAGCCGAAGCCGACGTCGGCAAACCATGTGTCGCCATCCAGATCGATCCGCAGCAGCATGTGCGTCTGCGGCGTCGACTGTTCCGGCGGACGCTGCCAGCGCACGCGTGCGATCAGCGGCGTCACGCGAAAGCCGAGCTGCACGAGCACCGCGTAAAAGAGCTTGTTCTGCTCGAAGCAGTAACCGCCGCGACGCTGCTCGACCAGCTTGTCGACGATCGATTCGAGATCGAGCGCGACGCGCGCGCCGGTGAACGGATTGAGATTCTCGAATGGAATCGACTGCGGATGCAGCCGTTGCAGTTGGCGAAGGACATCGAGCGTCGGCTCCGCGGGGCCGCGATAGCCGATGCGGGCGAAATAACGGGAAAGATCGACTGCGTCGCGCATAGGGGCAAACTGATGGTGACGGAACGCCACCATAGCATTGCGCGGATAACCTCATTCGACGCAAGGAAAAGCGCGCGCCGGCGAACGCGGCGGCGCGCGCACCGGCCAAGCGCGTTACGGCAGCAGCTTGAGCGCCGAGGATGCGACGGACGGCACCGAAATCCCGTGGCTCATCGCGTACTGCACGGCAGCGCCGAGCGTGCCGCCGATCGACTGGAGCTGGCTCGGCGCGTTCTGCGCGATGTACGACGCGGCCCTCAGATTGTTCGGGTCAAGCCCCGATTGCAACAGCGAAGCCGGATTCGACGCGCCCAGATTCCCGAGCCCCGACTGCAATTGAGAATACTGCGTGACGCCTTCGCCGAGCGACGCGAGGCCCCGCGTGAAGGCCGCCTTGTCGACGCCCGCGCCCGATGCGGCGCCGCTCGCGCCGCCCGACGCGAACGCCTGCGTCAGCGCCTGCGCGACCGATTGTTGCGCGCCGCCGACCTGCGACAGCGCGCCGGGCGTCAGCGCGCTCGCGCCGCCGCCGGTCAACAGGCCCGCGGCGTGCTGCGCCTGCCCGGCCGCGCCCGTGAGCCCCATCGCCGATGCGAGGCTCGCCTGCCCCGCGAGCACCTGCTGGTTCGCGCCGACGTACGACTGCAGCACCTGTGCCATGCCGGATGCGCCGGATGCGCTCGCCTGCTGCGCCGCGCCGCCGCCGAGCAGCGATGCGCCGAGGCTTTGCAGATCGACTTGCGCGAATGCGGCGCCGCTCGCCAATACGCTGCCTGCGCAACAGACGAGCGCGGCTCGCCTGGCGAAGCGATTGATCGTTTTCATCGACACTCCCTGTGAATTCTGCCGTGCGAAATTGTCGAGGCGAGCACACGGCGAATGCAATCACGGATACATATCGAAACGTATTGACAGGCTTCGTTGCGGATACGCGCATGAGAGCGACGATGGGGCGGAAAGCTTCGGCCGAAGCGACGATCGCCCCTTTCCTTCGAAGACCTTATCGAAGCCAATACGACGGTTTTCCGTCATTCGTTCAATCGGGCATCGCAAAAACTTCAATCGACGAATTGACCAATCGCATCAAATTACCTAGGTTAACCACGTCGACACGCTAAAAATTTTATTATGGATACCTCAACAAAAGATGCCGAAGCGATCGCCGCGAAACTCGTCAACGATATCTCGCCTCATCCGCCTCAGTGGGTCATCGATCTGTACGCGGCAACGCTCGTGCAAAGGCATGGCTTCGCGCGGACAGGCGATGAAATCAGGCAGGCGCAAAAGGCGTTTTTCGAATCCAGGCAGGCGATCATCTCGGCACTATCGACGTACCGATCCCGTTCCGGCTGACCCGAACGGAAACCGGAGCCGGGCGACTGCGATCGATCGGCTTCCGACTAACGCCGCCCGTTCGCATTCGGGAATGCGGGCGAACCCGGCGCGGCGCCCGCTCGGCCGCGCCGACGGCGCCGGGCCGATCGCCCCGCGCATGCCGCCTGCTTCGTCAGCCGGCCGCCGCGATGCCGGACCGGCGAAACGCGCTGTCGAGATCGGCGATCAGATCCTCCTCGTGCTCGAGCCCGATCGACACGCGAATCAATCCTTCCGACACGCCCGCCGCCTTGCGCGCCGCCTCCGGCACGCCGGAGTGCGTCGTCGACGCCGGATGGCAGATCAACGATTCGGTGCCACCAAGGCTCACCGCGGACTTGAACAGATGCAATGCGTTGATGAACCGGAACGCTTCGGCGCGGCCGCCGTTCAGCACGAACGCGAACGTCGAGCCGGCGCCAGTGCATTGCCGCTCGTACACGGCCCGATAAGCATCGTCGGCGATCAGCTCCGGGTGGTACACGTCGACCTTCTGATACGAATTCGTCGCGAGCCACTTCGCGACCGCCGACGCGGTGCGCGCCGCCTGCTTCATCCGCAGCACGACCGTTTCCATCGAACGGATCAGCATCCACGACGAATGCGGATCGAGCTGCGAGCCGAACGCGCTGCGCACCGCGCGGACCTTCGCGACGAGATCCCGCCGCCCCGTCACGCCGCCCCCGACGAGATCGCTGTGGCCGCCGACGTACTTGGTCAGCGAGTACACCGACATGTCGACGCCGTGCTCGCTCGGCTTCTGGAAGATCGGCCCGAGCAGCGTGTTGTCGCACACCGAAATCGGACGATAGCCGTGGCGCGCTTCGAACGCATCGAGCTCGCGGCGCATGCCGTCGAGGTCGATCAGCGCGTTCGTCGGATTCGCCGGCGTCTCGACGTAGCAGAGCCGCACGTGCCCCTGCTGCGCGGCGGCCTCGAGCGCCGCGCCGATCGCTTGCGGCGACAGACCGTTGTCGATCGGATGCGCACCGACGCCCCATTCGCGGAAGTATTTCGCGATCAGCGTTTCCGTGCCGCCGTACAGCGGCACCGATTGCACCAGTTGATCGCCCGGCCGCAGGAACGCGAGAAAGATCGCGCTGATCGCCGACATCCCGCTCGACGTGACGACGGCCGCGTCGGAGCCGTCGAGCAGCGCGAGGCGATCCTCGACGATCTCGAGATTCGGATGATTGAAGCGGCTGTAGACGAGGCCCGCCGCTTCGCCTTGCGGCAGCGGCTTGCGGCCCGACACGACGTCGAAGAAATCGGCGCCGTCCTCGGCCGAGCGGAATGCGAACGTCGACGTGAGGAACACCGGGGGCTTCACTGCGCCTTCGGACAAAAACGGATCGAATCCGTACGACATCATCTGCGTTTCCGGATGCAGCGGGCGGCCGTCGATGTCCTTCCTGTGATAGCTCGAATATGTCATGCGGTGGCTCCTTTGTACGATGGATGCGATTCCGGCCGCCGGCATGCGGCAAGCCGCGCGGCGCCGATCGCCAATCGACTCAGTGTAAAAAAGCTAGCAGGAAATATGCTTTCCATTTCATTTCCGCACGCCCCTATAATCAAAAGAATCTTTCCTCTTTCATTCCTTCCATAAAAAGGCGATCGGCATGAAGCTCGACGAAACAGATCTGAAGATTCTGAAGATCCTGCAGGACAATGGGCGCCTCAGCAACGCGGAGCTGGCCGATCGCGTCGCGCTGTCGGCGGCACCGTGCTGGAAGCGCCTGCGCCGGCTCGAAGCCGACGGCTTCATCTCGGGCTATCAGGCGATCCTCGATCGGCGCGCGCTCGGCTACGAGATCGTCGCGTTCGTCAACATTTCGCTCGACAGCCATACCGAGAAAACCTGCCGCGCGTTCGAGGCGGGCGTGATGGCGATGGCAGAAGTGGTCGCGTGCCACAACACGACCGGCCAGCACGACTATCTCGTGCAAATCGTCGCGAAGAATTTCGATACGTTCTCGAGCTTCGTGCTGAATCGGCTCCGGTCGCTGCCGGGCGTGAAGGAGCTGCTCAGCACGATCTCGATGCGCGAATTGAAATCGACAAGCCGGCTGCCCGCTGGCGAATTGAGAACAGCGAAGTAAGTTACGTCGATCTGACGCATCGGCCGGCGTCAATTATTTTGCACCGCGAAACAATTGCCCGACTCGATCCAGCCTTGGTACGCACGCATCCGGCGCGCCTATTCGATACGTGCGCCGGATAGCGCGGGCGGGCGCGCATTCACCCAGTCCCGCTCCTTTTCGTATGCATGCGCAAGCTGCAGCACCGCGAGGTCGTCGCGCGGCCGGCCGATCAGTTGCATGCCCATCGGCAACCCCGCCGCACCGAACCCGACCGGCACGCTGATCGCGGGGCAGCCGGCGAGCGTCCACGGCACGACTGTTTCCATCCAGCGATGATATGTGTCCATCGCGCGCCCGGCGATCGCCTGCGGCCAGCGAAGGTGGACGTCGAACGGGAAGACCTGCGCGGTGGGCGCGGCAATGTAGTCGTAGCGCTCGAAGAACGTCGTCAGCGCCCGATACCATGCGCTGCGCGCCGCGCTCGCATCGTAGATGTCGGCCGCACCGAGCGCGAACAGGCCCTCCGCTTCGTAGATCGCTTCCGGCTTCAGTTGCGTGCGCCGCGACGGCTCGCGGTAAAGCGTCAGCAGATTCCCACCCGAGAGCAGATGACGGTGCGCGAGCCACGTCTGCCAGATCCGTTCCGGAGAGAACGCCGGCAGCGCCGCATCGACGTCGCAGCCGATCGCGCGCAACGCATCGAAGCTCGCCTCGCACAGCTCGAGCACGCCCGGTTCCATCGCGAGATAGCCGTTCCAGTCGCCAACCCACGCGATTCGCTTGCCCCGCAAGTCGGCCTCGAGCGACTGCGCGAAGCGCAGCGGATCCTCGGCGAGCGACAGCGGATCGCGCCGGTCATAGCCCGCCTGGATCGCGAGCAGTTGCGCGACGTCGACGACCGTGCGCCCCATCGGCCCTTCGGTGCCAAGCTGCTGGACGAACACGTCGACGCTCGGCCAGCGCGGCACGCGTCCTTGCGACGGCCGAAAGCCGTAGACATTGCAGAACGCGGCCGGATTGCGCAGCGAGCCGCCGAAGTCGCTGCCGTCGGCAACCGGCAGCATCCTCGCCGCGAGCGCGGCCGCCGCGCCGCCGCTGCTGCCGCCCGCGCTCTTCGATAGATCGTACGGATTGCGCGTCACGCCATAGACTTCGTTGAACGTGTGCGAGCCCAGCCCGAACTCCGGCGTGTTCGTCTTGCCGATGAACACCGCGCCCGCCGCGCGCATCCGCTCGACGACGATCGCATCTGCCGTCGGCGTCATCGTGCGAAAGATCGGCGAGCCGAGCGTCGTCACGATGCCCTTCGTCATCGCAAGATCCTTCGGCGCCTGCGGCATGCCGTGCAGCCAGCCCGCATACTCGCCGCGCGCGAGCGCCGCGTCCTTCTGCGCGGCCTCGGCAAGCAGCGCATCCGGCTCGCGCAACGCGACGATCGCATTGACATCGCCGTTCACGCGCCCGATGTGCGTGAGATATGCGCGCATCGTCTCGACGCACGATACGTCCTTGCGCCGGATCGCCGCGGCGAGCGCGTGCGCGGGCATGTCGACGAGCGGATCGAGCGGCATGGACGTTGAGCGGGGCGATGGAGAAATGCGTTCGGACATGCGGGGCTCCGTGCGAACAGGTGGGCCGGCCGGCGGCAAAGCGCCCCACCGCACGCCGGCGCGCCGGCGCGCCGCCTGTGGCGGGGATGTCGACGATTATATAAACGCAACGGATCGCGCTGCGACACTACCGCGATTCCGCGCCGCGCATGCCGCACCGCAACAAATCAACGAAGCAATCCGGCTACCGATTCAATCGGCGTACCGCGCTCGCTGCGTCGGCGCCGCAATGAACGAAGCCGCGCGTGACGACGCGCCGCGCCGCCGCACCCGTGACATGCGCCGGGCATCGAGCCGGCGTCGCTACGCGAGCCATCCGAAGACCCGGATTCGTCACCAATCGACCCGTCCCTTTATGCGCATAAATTTATATTTCTTATATTTTTTATAAGGTGAGGCGGGGAAGAACGTTTACGACATTTTTATGCCGCCCCCGAATTTCTTTAGACCGCACCGACACTGGCGAGACTAGCCTACTGTCATCGCGTTACCGAACAGGTTTTCCCATGCTCAAACTCCTGGTTCCCGTCGGCCATTCGCAGCGTTCACTGCAGGCCGTGCGGCACGCCGTCTTTCTGTATCACGAGCGATGTGCATCCGAAGTCGTGCTTGTCAACGTGCAGCCCCCACTCGAATCCACCCGCCTCGAAGCCTTCCACTCGCTCGCGAAGCTCCGCCAGATCGAGCATGATTTTTCGGAAAGCGAACTCACCCAAGCCATCGGCATCCTCAAGGACGCCAACGTCAAATATTCGGTCGCGATGAAAGTCGGTCCGATCGCCGACACGATCGCCGCGTGCGCGACCGAGAACGGCTGCGACGAGATCGTCGTCGTCGCGCCGCGCCGCGATCCCGTCCACGCGCTCGCCCATTTCTTCCATCGCAGCATCCTCGATCGCCTCGTGCGCATCGCAAGCGTGCCCGTCACCGCCGTGCGCTGAATCGCACGCCGATGCTCGCCGCAACTCGCGGACGGGCCGGCCCGCGCATCGAACGGCCGTCCGTCGTACTCAGCGCCCGCGCGAAACGCGCAGGTGCCGCGATGGGCGCTGAGGCAGGCGTCAATGCGGCCGACATAGCCGACACAGCCGGCGTCGCAGCCGGCTTGAGCCGCGCCCGCCGCGAGACTAGCGCCGCTCGCCGGCGACGTCGATCCTGACGCGCCGGTCCGGCGCGAGACACGCGATCGCCTCGGCCGACCGTCCGGCGGGGCAGCCACTGCTGACCGGATCGGCCATGCCTAGCCCTTGCGCGACGATCAGATCGCCGGGCAGGCCGCGCGTCGTCAGGTACGCGCGGATCGTTTCGGCCCGCGCGAGCGACAGTTGCCGGTTGTATGTGTCGGTGCCGAGCCGGTCGGTATAGCCTGTGACCCGCACCGAGCGGATGTGCTGGTATTGCTGCTGCAGCGCGGCCGCGATCCGGTCCAGCTCCGCGCGACCGGCCGGCAGCAGGTCGCGCAGCGCCGATTTGTCGAACGGAAACAGCAGTGGGTAATCGAGCGTGAACTGCTTCACGTCGCCGCCCGGCGGCGCCTGCACGGCGGGCACCGGCTTCGGGCCGTCAGCAAGCGCCTTGCACGCCGGCTCCTTCCAGTACGTCGACTTCACGCGATAGTGGTCGTCATACTGGATCTGGTACTGGCACGTCACGACGTCGCTCGCCCCCGGGCCCGTGCGGAAATCGAACACGTAGTTCCACACATGCACGCCGACAATGCCCTCGCTGAAATGCGGCTCACCGATCAGCGCATAGACCTGGTTCTTGTCGAGACCGGGCCCGATCTGGCGCAGGTTCTCGGCATTCACGAACGTGCCTTCCTTCAGCCACGCGCTGTCGCGCGCCGGAAACCCGACCGAGCCGTCCGGCGCGGTCGTCGGCGCCATCCCGCATCCCGCCAGCAGCGCCCCGCAGATCCCGGCGGCCGCCACATATTTCGATATCCTGTTCATTTTCATATTGGATTCCTTATCGTCTCATCGGCCGGACGTACGCCGGCCGTTGCACGCGACTCACGTCACCACTGTCACCACTGATAGCCGGCCCCGAGCACCGCGCCCGTCCCGCCGCGCGTGCTGGTCGTGAGCGCCCCCTTGTACAGCCACTTGCCGTTCTCGGCAATCGTCGATACGCCGAGCGCGAAGCCTTGTTGCCCCTGCCACGTCGAGCCCGCGAGCGCGACCATGCTCTTGCCCGGCGCGGTCGGCTGCGGCAAGCCGGCCACCGCCATCGCCGCCGCCACGCCGCCGTTCATCTCGCGCCGCAGATGGTCGACCTTCTGATCCGTGTACTGATTCGCCTGGCTGAGCGCATTGCCGATGCCGCTGTTCAACTGGTTCACGTTCACCGCATCGGTGCCGTTCACACCCAGCGCGACATTCGAGATCGTCCGCTCGTTGCCGGCCGAGCCGACCGACACCGTGTTCGGCGCGCTCGCAACCGAATGGGCGCCGAGCGCGACCGAGTTGTTGCCGGACGCCGACGCACCGTCGCCGATCGCGACGCTGTTCGCGCCGGACGCGACACTGCCGCTGCCCGCGGCGGTCGAGCCGATGCCGCTCGCCACCGGCGGCGTATAGGTCGACGGGTTGCCCGTGATCCACTGGCCCGACACGGTCTGCCCGGAGTTGTTGCCGTTGTTCCCCGAGTTCGACCCGTTCGTGATGTTCTGGATCGACTGGTTCAACTGCGCAATCGCGCCTTGCAGTTGGCCGACGTTCACCGCGTCCGTCGCCTGCGTGCCCGCCGCGACGTTGGTGATCTGGCGCAGCGATCCTTCGAGGCCGACCGATACCGCGCCGAATGCGGTCGTGAAGCTGCCGCCCGTGATCGGATCGGTGTACGTGCCGGCCGCGCGATTCGCGACCGACCCGGCGCCGAGCGCGACGCCGCCCGCGGCATTGACCGACGCGTTCGCGCCGAGCGCGAGCGAGCGGCCACCCGTCGCTTGCGCGCCGCTGCCGAGCGCGACGTCGCCGGCGACCGCCGGGTTGCCGCTCACGCCCGCCGTCGCGTTCGTGCCTTCGGCGATCGAGTCGTTGCCGTAGGCGAGCGCGGCCGGGCCGACCGCGACGCTGTCCGCGCCCGCCGCCGTCGAATCGGCCAAAGTCGAATTCGCGTGGAAGTACTTGATCCCGCCGCCGTTCACCGCGCTGTCGATCGTGCTCGCAACCGCATACAACTGGCTGCCGTTGACGGCGTCCGTCGACGTCGGCGTGATGCGCCCCGCCGCGACGTTCGTGATCTGGCGTTCGGCGCCGGGCGCTCCGACGCTGACGACGCTCGTCGGATTCGCGCCGGCAAAACCGGACAGCGTCAATTGACCGCCCGACGTCGTCGTGATCGTCGCGCTGCCGGTCGGGTTCGCCGCCGCGACCGCCGCGCCGTTGCCGAGCGCGACCGAGCCGTCGAGTCCCGAGCCGATCCGCACGTTGTTGCCGAGCACGAACGCGTTGTTCGCGTTGATCGTGTTGTTGTTGCCGAACGAATACGAGCCCGTGCCCGTAACTGTCGACGGATCGCCGAACGCGCCGGCGTTCGCGCCCGACACGACGTTGCCCGTGCCGATGCTGATCGACTGGCTGCCCGTCGCCTGCGCGCCGGAACCGACCGCGATTGCGTTGATGCCGCTCGCGCTCGCATAGCCGGACAGTGCGGTCGCGTCGTTGACGCTCGTCGCGCCGCCGATCGCCACCGCGCCCTGCGCGGTTGCTTCGGCGCCGCCGCCCACCGCGACCGCGCCCGCACCCGATGCCTTCGAATACGAGCCTAGCGCATTCGCGTAATAGGCGGACGACGCAGCGCCCTCGCCCAGCGCCACCGCGCCGCTCGCCGTCGCGACCGTGTAACCGCCGAACGCATTCGGCGCGGACACGTGCAGCGGATCGCTGTTGTCGCCCTGCGCGAGCGCGCCCGCGCCGATCGCGATCGTGCCGATGTCTTCGCGGCCGGGGATCGACTGCCCCGTGTCCTTCAGCGCCTGCGCGTTCGTGCCGATCGCGATGCTGAAGTCCGGCAGCGCCCGCGCGCTGGCGCCGATCGCGGTGCCGCCGTCGCCGGCCGCTTCCGAATAGGCGCCGAGCGCGGTGCCGATGCGCCCCTGCGCCGTCGCGTGATCGCCGTAGGCCGAGCTGCCCTCGCCGTTCGCATACGCGTAGTTGCCGACCGCCGTGCCGTACAGCAGCGTGCCCGCGCTGAAGGCCGGGTTGTAGAACGCCCACGGGCCGGTATTGCTGCCGGGGCCGGCATAGGCGTTATAGCCCGCCGCATAGCTGACCTGCGCCGCGGCGTCAGTCGCCATCCAGCCCATCGCCGCGCTCACCGACAGCGACATCAAGCCGAGCTTCACCCACGACGGGCGCGATCGGCGGGAAGCCGCAACATGTGCGGCGACGCCAGGCGCCGCCCTGGCGACTCGCGTCGTCGAACCCTTGCCATTCGATCCGGAAAATTCGGAAACCGCAATCAATTGGCCTCGCACCCGACTCCAGACAACATTGTAGATTTTGTTCACTCAATATCCCCTGTGATTTCAATTCGCACGGGCCGTCAGCAGGGTCATTTCCGAGTGCGCAGTCCGCAGGACGTCGCCGTCGAATACGAAATCATGCATTGCGATTAAATGTCAAAATCATTTATACGATTTCCGGGACATCAATCGCGAACCCCAATCACGCCTCGCAGGCAGGGATATTAATAACTTTCCACCTTGGCAAACCTCAAATACTCAAAAACAGTAATCCATCGAACACTGACGAAAGAATGTGAAAAATGTAATCCAGACAACATTGCCCGAAATGCAATATAAGCGGATTCCTATTCATCAATAAATGTTTTAAACCGGCCATTAATAAATCCAGAAAACACGACTTATCGAATGCGCGCGGAGACACGCCGATGGCCAGCCGGCGCGGAACCGCCGGACGCATCGGCCGGCGTGCTCGATGCCGCCGTCCGGCCGCTTTCGGATGCACGCGCAAAAAAGCCCGGAATATCCGGGCTTTTTCTGCTGCACTACTGCCAAACGTTGCGAAAGCGCCGCGCTATGCCTCGAGTTTTTCGAGCACCTGCCCTTTCGTCTCGATGCCGACGAAGTGCACGGTCAGCGCAGCAATGAGCGGCACCACCGCGAGCAAGTAGAACGCCGGGCTCAGATTGCCGCCGACGATCGCGCGCGGCACCGCCATCGGCGCGACGAACGACGCGATCTTCAGCCACGCGCTGCCGAGTCCGCAGCCGGCCGCGCGGATGCTCGTCGGATACTGCTCGGGCGTGTACACATAGGACGTGATGAAGCCCGACGCCATCAGGCCGAGAGCGAACGAGCAGAACGTCGCGACCACGTACACCGACGACGCGTGAAAGAGCCCCGCGAACACGAGCGACAGCGCGCAAAGCACGAACGACCATACGATCACCGGCTTGCGGCCGACCACGTCGACGGCAAGCGCCGACACGAGCGAGCCCACGACGCCCATCACCGAGCCGATCACCGCAAGGTTCAACGCGAGCTGCAGCGGCGCGTGATAGAAGTTCTTGTAAATCGTCGGCAGCCAGGTCGACAGCCCGTACTGGATGAATCCACACGTCGCCCACAGCGTCGCGACCGCGAGCGTGCGCTTCAGATACGCGGGCCCGAACAGGTCGATCATCCGGCGCTTCGGATGGCTGCGCACGAGCGCGTCGAACTCGCTCGCATGCGCGACGGGCGGCAGCGGCTCCTTCGCCGCGGATTCGAACGCATGCAGCGCGTGCCCCGCTTCGTCGAGCCGCCCGCGCGACGCGAGCCAGCGCGGCGATTCCGGCACGAGCCGCGCAAGCACGAGCGCGAGCACGAGCGGCATCCCGCCGATGAAATACATCACCTCCCAGCCGAAGCGCGGCACGAGCCATGCGCCGAGCGCCATCGACGCGAGCAGGCCGATCGGAAACACGATCTCGTACAGCAGCACGAAGCGCCCACGCCCGTGCGCGCGCGTGATTTCGTTGATGTAGGTCGCGGCGACCGGCAGCTCGCCGCCGAGGCCGAGCCCCTGCACGATCCGCAGCAGCACGAATGCTTCGAACGTCGAAGCGAATCCGCACGCGATGCTCGTCACGCCGATCACGGCCGAGCTCCACGCGATCGCGCGCACGCGGCCGTGCTTCTCCGCAAGCGCCGGGAACAGGAACGCACCGAGCAACTGGCCGATCGCGCCGGACGCGATCAGCATCCCGACCTGATTCGGCGACAGCCCCCACTTGTGGATCAGGAGCGGCAGCGTCGCCGCGATCGTGATCACGTCGAAGCCGTCGAAGAAGGTCGCGGCGCCGATCAGCACGCGTGCGCGGATCTGCATCGCGTTCGCGGGCAGCCGCTCGAGGCGCGCGATGATCGCGCCGGGTGTCGCGGCGCTCGCCGCCGTGTCGGCCGCGGGCGCGCCCGCGATCGCGGTTTCCAGTGTGCTCATGCGTGGGTTCTCCTCCATGTCGTCGTTCTCGTGGTCAGGCAAGCGCCTTCGTCGCGTCCGTCAGCGCGGCGACGTCGATTGCGCGCCCCTGATTCATCCATTTGCGCGCGAGCTTCAGGTCGCGCGCCGAGTTGATCGCGATCACGCCGCGCAGCGCGCCGTCCGTCGCGAAGAACAGCGTCGCGCGTTTCGCGGCGATGTCGCCGCGCACGACGCGCTGCGCGTCGGCGGGCAGATCGCCGAGGATCTGCAGGTTCACGTCGTATTGATCGGACCAGAACCACGGAATCTCCGCATACGGCGCACGCACGCCAAGCACCGCCTTCGCGGCCGCGATTGCCTGGTTCTGCGCGTTCGCCCACGATTCGAGCCGCACGCGGCGCTTGAGCCACGCGTTCGGATGGTTCGCGACGTCGCCGCACGCGAAGATCGCCGGATCGCTCGTCGCTCCGTATTCGTCGACGACGATGCCGTCGTCGACGTGCAAGCCCGCTTCGGTCGCGAGCGACGTATTGAGCGCGAGGCCGACTCCCGCGACCGCGAAGTCCGCGTCGACGGTCGCGCCGCCGGCGAGCGTCGCGCGTACGCGATTCGCGTCGTCCGGATGCGCGCCGAGCGACGCGAGCGACGCGTTCAGCCGCACGTCGACGCCGTTCGCGCGATGCAGATCGAGCAGGAAATCGGACACCTCGCCCGGCACCGAGCGCGCGCAAAGCCGCGGCGCACCCTCGACGACGACCGCGTCTACGCCGAGCTTGCGCGCGGTCGCCGCGACTTCCAGCCCGATCCAGCCGCCGCCGATCACGAGCACGCGGCGGCTCGCGCGCAGCCGCTCGCCGAGCGCGACTGCCTCGTCGAGCGTGCGCAGGTAGTGAAGATGAGGCGTCCCGACGATCGCATCCGGCAGACGTCGCGACGCGCCGCCCGTCGCGATCACGAGCCGGTCGTATTCGATCTCGCGGCCCGATGCGGTGCGCACGATGCGCCGCGCGCGATCGATCGACGCCGCGCGTTCGGGCTGCCACGCTTCGATGCCGAGCGCGCCGAATTCGTCCGGCTGCACGACGCGCACGGTCGAGATGTCGGCATCGCCCGCGAGCACCGCCTTCGACAGCGGAGGCCGCTCGTACGGCGGATGCGCTTCGTCCGCGATCATCACGATGCGTCCGGCAAAGCCCTCGCCGCGCAGCGTCTTCACCACCCAGCCCGCCGCCTGCCCGCCGCCGATCACGACGACGGTGCGCGGCGCGGCACCCGCGTCGGCATTCGCATGCTCAGTCATCCTTGCGCTCCGTCATGAACCTGCCTTCCGGCGCCTGCGCGTTCTTCTGCCGGCGCGTATTGCCGTCGAGGCCGCCGTCGATCGCCCACTCGGCGAACACGGTCGGGCCCGGCTCGAACTCGCGCGGCTGCCATGCGGGCGTCAGCATGTCCTCGTCCGCGTAATACTCGATGAGGCCGCCCGCCGGATTGCGGAAGTACCAGAAGTACGCGGACGACACCGGGTGCCGCCCCGGCCCGAGCTGCGTCTCCCAGCCGCGGCGGCTCACGTGCATCCCGCCGCCGAACACTTCGTGGATGTCGCGCACCGTGAACGCGACGTGGTTCAGGCCGCGCTTGGCCGTAGGCAGCGCGAGCAGGAACAGGTCGTGATGGCCGCCGTGCGGCGCGCAGCGCATGAACGCGCCGCGGCCGGGGTAGCGATCCGACGTCTCGAAGCCGAGCAGCTCGTGATAGAACGCCTCCTGCTCGGCGAGCCGGTTCGTGAAGAACACGACGTGGCCGACCTCGATCGGCTCCGCACGCTCGTAGATAGCGGCCGGCTGGTCGACGCGCAGCGTCTCGCCCCACACGTTCGGCAGCGAGCCCTTCACGTCGACCTGGCGCCTGCGCGTCACTTCGATGCGGATCGCCATGCCGTTCGGATCGATGCAGCCGATCGCGTCGTCGGTCTCGTAGTGGCCCGGCTGGCCCGCGAGCCGGCCGCGCAGCGCGTCGAGCTCCGCCTGCGTGCCGACGCCCCACGTGACCTCGCGCAGCGTCGGGCCTTCCTCGAACGCGGGCGGCAGCGACGGATCGCGCGCGTCGACGACGCGCACCGTGCAGCCATTCATCGTCTCGAAGCTCACGTATGCTTCGCCGCGCGCGACTTCGTTGAGGCCCCAGTCCGCGAAGAAACGGCGGCACGTCGCGAGATCGGTCACGCCGTAGGTAATCTGTTCGATGCCGAGAATGCTCATGCGATGATCCTTTCCGTCAGTTCCATCAGTTCGCCCACGGCAGCGGCGAATCGTTCAAGCCCCAGTAGAGGCTCTTCTGCTGCATGTACTCGCGAATCCCGAGGCTTCCCTTCTCGCGCCCCATCCCGCTTTCCTTGCGGCCCGAAAACGGCGTCGAGATCGAGAACTGCTTGTACGTGTTGATCCACACGGTGCCCGCGTCGAGCGCGCGCGCGACGCGCCATGCGCGCTTGTAGTCGCGCGTCCAGATGCCGGCCGCAAGCCCGAACACGCTGTCGTTCGCTTCGGCGACGAGCGCCGCCTCGTCGTCGAACGGCAGCGCGACGAGCACCGGCCCGAAGATTTCTTCCCGGCAAATGCGGGCCCGGTTCGACAGGCCGTCGAGAATCGTCGGCAGATAGAAGAAGCCTGCGTCGCGGCCTTCGCCCGTCGGCCGCTCGCCGCCGCACAGCACGCGGCCGCCTTCGTCGCGGCCGAGCGCGACGTAGCGCTCGACCGTGCCGCGATGCTGCGCGGTGATGAGCGGACCCATCTGCGTGCGCTCGCTCGCCGGATCGCCGACGCGCAGCTTGCGCGCCGCGTCGACGAGGCGCGCGACGAACGCGTCGTAGATCGCGCGCTGGACGAACAGGCGCGAGCCCGCGATGCACGATTCGCCCGACGAGCTGAAGATCCCGAACAGCACGCCGTTGACCGCGTGATCGAGATCGGCGTCGTCGAACACGATCGTCGGCGACTTGCCGCCCAGCTCGAGCGACAGCGGCATCAGCTTCTCGGCCGCGAGCCGCGCGATCCCGCGGCCGACTTCGGTGCCGCCCGTGAACGACACCTTCTTCACGAGCGGATCGCGCACGAGCGCGTCGCCGATCACCGAGCCCTTGCCCGGCAGCACCGAGATCACGCCGGGCGGCACGCCCGCTTGCTCGCATAGGCGCGCGAGCGCGAGCGACGCGAGCGGCGTCACCTCGGCCGGCTTCAGCACGACCGCGTTGCCCGCCGCGAGCGCGGGGCCGAGCTTCTGCGCGTCGGACGCGATCGGCGAATTCCACGGCGTGATCGCCGCGACGACGCCGAGCGGCTCGTGCACGCTCATCGACAGATAGTCGCCGCGCGATGGCGTCAGCGCGTCGTCAAGCGTCTCCGCGCACGCGGCGAAATAGCGGAACGTGTTCGCCGCGCTCGCGACGAGCGCGCGCGTCTCGCTGATCGGCTTGCCGTTGTCGCGCCGCTGCAACTGCGCGAGCGCCTCGTGATTCGCGTGAATCAGATCGGCGATCCGGTGCAGCACGCCCGCGCGCTGATGCGGCTTCAGGCCCGACCAGTTCGCGCGGCGCCACGCGGCGTCGGCCACCTCGACCGCCTCGCGCGCGTCGGCCGCGTCGGCCATGTGAATCTCGGCGTTGAGCGAGCCGTCGGCCGGATAGAAGTTCGGCGTCGTCGCGCCGCGGCCGCAGCGCCACTCGCCGCCGATCAGGATGTCGCCCGACGGCACGAGCGATGAGTCGAATGCAGTCACGATGGTTGTCCTGACGTTGAGCAGTTCAGATCACGCAGCACGACGCGCGGTTGCGCAGCGCGCGAATCGCGCTGAACGCCGTCAGCGCGGACGTCTTCGGGTTGTCCGGCAGCGGCTTGCCGCTCATCTCGATCGACATCTCGCCGAACGCGCCGCGCGCGACGATCCGGTGCACGTTGCGCGTAACGGCCGGATCGGCGATCAGGCGCACCTTCGTCGCGTCGAGGCCGACGCCCGCGAGCGCAACCGTCGCCGCGACGTTCGCGTTCTTCGGATAGCGCTGCGCCGCGTCGCGCGCGCTTCCTTCGAAGATCGTCTGCTCGGCCGTCATCGCGCGCAGATCGCAGATCGCCTCGGCCGGCGTGCCGAGCCAGCCGAGCGGCGGCTTGCGGCCGATGTACAGCACCTCGTCGAGGCCGCCCTGCTTCGCGGCCGCGAGCGCGTCGATGCCGCCGATCGCGCCCGACAGCAGCGTGAGCGTCGCGCCGCCTTCGTCGGCCGCGTCCGACAGCGCGCCGAGCAGCGCGAGGTCCGACAGCGCGCCGATCGATGCGACCGCGCAATCCGTGCCCGCCTTCAGCAGCGGCACGACGTGGTCGGCAAGCGCGCCGTGCCCCGCGCACTCGAGCGCGAACTGCGGACGGTACGCGAGCGAGCCGACGGACGACACGACGTCGACGCGCTCGCCGAGCGCGCCGCGCACCGCATCGCACTGATGCTCGGGCACGATAACGTGCGCGACGCGCAGCGCCGCGTCGTGCTCGACCGCGCGATAGACGGCCGCGCCGATCGCGCCGAAGCCGATCATCGCGACGTCGACGGGAGCGTGAGCGTTACGCATACTGGCGCTCCGCGGGCGTGTCCTTCTTGACGGGTGGGCCGGCGAACGCGGTCGCGAACGCGCCGACCGACAGCATGTCGACCTCGACGAGCACCGGGCCTTCGTGCGCGAGCCCTTCGCGAACGATGCGCTGCGCGTCGTCGAGCGACGTGAGCCGGTGATGCGCGAGCTTCAGGCTCGCGCAGAACTGCGCGAAATCCGGCTGATGCAGATCGACGTAGCAGCGGCGGCCGCCGTACTGCGCGTCCTGGATGTTGCGGATCACGCCGTAGCACTGGTCGTTCATCAGCACGATCATCACGTTCACGTTCTCCTGCACGGCGGTCGCGAGCTCACCGACGTTCACCATCAGGCCGCCGTCGCCGACGAGGCACACCGTCTTCGCCGCCGCGCCCGCCAGCGCCGCGCCGATCGCCATCTGCATCCCCTGGCCGATTCCGCCGCCCAGCGCATGCACGC